>JACZJV010000145.1 GCA_014860355.1 Burkholderiales bacterium
CGCCCGGAGCCGCCGCACAAAGCATCAATCCGGGATGCAGGGGTTCCATATCAGTCTCCGCGCTTGGTGGTTCGGCAGGCACCGATGAAAAACTTGCCACAGAAGCCGGTGCTCTGGGCCGGCCCAGAGTACCGCCAATCCGCCGAATGCTCAACTGCGCTGCAAACGTGCGCAGGGCGCGGCCGCGACCGGTCACGGGTGGATCGGCCAGGGCGCGCGTTGCGCGCGCCGCGATTGATCTATCTCAAACCCGCGCGGCTTCGATCCGGATACGGCGGTGCGCGATAAGCCGCGCTTGATCTGGCGCAAATTCGCGCGGATTCGACCTGGCAATAATATGCCCGAACCCGCGCGACCAGCCGCGCAGCCGCAGACGATCCCGTCATGCGCCTGCGCTTGCAGTCGGCGCGTGCCAGGCGATACAGGCCGACCGGATACCACGATGAAAAGCGACACCACAGTACGCACCATGCCCGCGCGGCCCCGCATGCGCGCCGGCGCGGGAATCGCGCTTGAGCCCGTCACGCTCGGGCAGTGCAAGACTACCTGCCTGACGTGCAAGCTGCGCGAACTGTGCGCGCCCTGCTGCGGCCTGAGCGGCGCCGAAAAGGACGCTGCCCAGCGCCTGATGTTCAGCCGCTCGCGCGTGCGCCGCGGCGAATGCCTGTACCGCAGCGGGGACCCCTTCACCTCTTTGTACGGCGTGCGCTACGGATTTTTCAAGAGCGTGTCGCAGCTCGACGACAGCCGCGACCAGGTCACCGGCTACACGATAGCGGGCGAAGTAATAGGCGTGGACGGCATCGGCCCGGAGCGGCACGGCTGCACCACCGTCGCACTTGAGGACAGCGAGGTCTGCGTCATTCCCTTTGCCGGATTGCTGGCGCTGGCGCAGGAAATCCCCAGCCTGCAGCGCCAATTCTACAAAATGATGAGCCGGGAAATCGTGCGCGAGCAGGGGCTGATGCTGCAGCTGGGCACGATGAACGCGGAGGAGCGCCTGGCGATGCTGCTGCTCGACCTGTCGCAGCGTTTCGCCGCGCACGGCTACTCCTCGTCGGAATTCAACCTGCGCATGACGCGCGAGGAGATCGGCAGCTACCTCGGCCTGAAACTCGCGACGGTCAGCCGCACCTTCTCCCGATTCCAGGACGAAGGCCTGATAGCGGTACAGCAGAAAATCATCCGCATCCGCGACCGCGCCCGCCTTGAACTGGTGATGGGGCGCAATCTGGACTGAGCCGCGGCGGCCAGGCAGCAAACACCGGTATCGGCATCGGCCGCAGGCGAAGTGCTATCGTTCGCGCTCCCGCCGCGCCAGCCCGTGCTGCTTCAGGCGCCAGATGAGCACATCGATGCGGTCCTGGCCGAAGAACGGCTCGTCCCGGAACACCGCGGTCGGCACGCCCCAGTGGCCGGCCGCGCGCAGCGCCCGGTCATTGTCGGTGAGCACCCGCTCGTGGCGCTCGGGTTCGGCGGCGATCACGGCCTCGAGTTCGCCCAGATCCAGGCCCGCGCGCGCGCTCGCCCGGGCGAGGTGCTCGCCCTGGTCCCAGCCGTCCACGCTGCCGTTCCAGAGCAGGCGCGACACCTCGTCGCAAAAAGCGAGGCCGCGCCCGCGTTCTGTCGCGGCGATGCCCAGCCGCCCGAGCCGCCGCGCGAGGGGCTGCTCGGCGGCGATGGCGAGCGTGACCGGGTCCTGCTCGATGGGGTCGGGCACCGGGCGGCGGAACGCTAGCCCCAGGAAGGCCGCGGCGCGCGCCGAATCCAGCATGAAATAGGGGCGCGCCAGCGGATTCATGCCGCGGAAGTAGCCGGGATTGCGCAGCGCCGCGGGATGCACGATGCGCATCTCCAGCACCACGTCGTGGTCCCGCGCCAGCGCGACCATGCGCGGCAGCGCGAGGTAGGAGTAGGGGCTGCGGAAGGACCAATAGAGTTGCAGCGTAAGGCTCATGCGGAATTTCCTCGAAAAGGGGCGTGCTTGTCAGCATAAGGCCAAACGTGCATCATGGTTCGGCGCGGACGCCGGCGCGAGCCATCGCGCGAGGCCCCGAGGCTTCGATCTTCGAACCTAGCGAGCACCTGCAGGATCCGCCCATGAGCGCACGCCGCCCTATCCTCCGCTTTTGCGCTGCACTGCTGACAATAGCGACCCTGCTGCCGGGCTGCGCCGGGCTAGTCGCGCTGGGCGGCTATCCGGCGCCGCGGGTGAATCTGGCCGGTATCGACAGTCTGCCCGGGGAAGGCCTGGAGCTGCGCTTTCTGCTCAAGCTGCGGGTACAGAACCCGGGCGACGCCGACCTGCACTACGACGGCATCTGGGTCGAGGTCGAGTTGCGCGGTCAGCCGCTGGCGAGCGGCGGCGCGCCGCTGAAGGGCGTGGTGCCGCGCTTTGGCGAAACCGTGGTGACGGTGCCGGTGACCGCCTCGGGCTTCAGCATGGCGCGCCAGGTGATCAGCCTGCTGCGCAGTTCGGGCGGGGCCGACGGCCCGGGGCCGGTGGCCTATGCGCTGCGCGGGCGGCTGGGCGGCACCGGGCTGGGTGGCGGGAGCTTCGAGTCCAGCGGCGAGATCGACCTGCGCGTCCCCTGATCCGCTGCACACGGATCAGGCGCAGCGCTACGGCGCGGGGCCCGGAACGATCGTTACATAGCGGGGCCAGGTACGCAGGTAGGTGCGTTCGAGCAAAGGCAATGCCGCTGCGCCCACGATAGCCGCGCCGACCGCGACCACGACCAGGCCCCGGCTCTGGAACCAGTAGGCAAATGCGGCGAGCACCACGATCACCGCGAAATTGAACAGCACGACGGCGCTCTCGGCGCGGTGGACGTTGTAGGCGACCACCTTCTTGCAGTGGGGACACTGGATTTCGAGTTTGATCATGACCGCCTGGCTCAGCCCGCGCTTGACGATGGCTTTCCTGCACACGGGGCAACGATGGTCCATCCAGAATCCTTGAAGGGGTCGGGTTGGTCGAGCGTACAGCCTATCCCGGGATTGCTCAACCGCGCCATCAGAACACGCCGAGGACCATGCCCGCGGCCAGTGCTGCGCCGGTTTCGCGGCAGGACTGCAGGCCCTCGGCGTCGATCTGCTTCGGACGCAGGATATCCTGCGGCGTCTGCGCGTGGGTGCACAGGATCAGCGCGGGCGCGACCGCTTTCAGGCGCCAGCCGCTGGCGATGCGCGCGATTTGCCGCGCGGCATTCTGGCCGTCGCTGCCGGCGCAGATCAGGCTCGCATAGGGACGGCCGTTGAGTCGCTCCAGCGCCGCATAGTAGGTGCGATCGAAAAAATCCTTGAGCATGCCCGAGATCGCGGCGAGGTTCTCCGGCGTGGCGAAGATATAGCCGTCGGCTTCGATCAGATCGTCCGCGCCGGCGTCGGGCGCGCGCAGCAGCCGCACCCGCAGCGCAGTTTCCGTCGACGCGCCCGCGGCCGCCGCCTGCGCCATCTGCAGCGTGCCCCCGGTCATCGTGTGATAAACGATAAGCAGGGTTTTCATCGCCGGCACTTCAGTTCAAAGCCGCTGCCGCCGGCGCCGACGATCGCAATGCGGGCCGCGCGAATCCGCATGCTGCTTGCTCAGTTGTCCGCGGCGATCCGGCGCAGCGCCTGTTCGAACACCTTCGCCGGTTGCCCGCCCTGAATCAGGTGGCGGTCGTTGACGATCACCGCGGGCACCGCGTTGATGCCCTGATCGAGGTAGTAGCGCTGCTGTTTGCGCACGTCTTCGGCATAGGCATTCGAGGACAGGATCCCACGCGCGCGCACTGCATCGAGGCCGACCTCGCCGGCTACGCGTATCAGCACTTCGTGCGCGCCCGGGTTCTCGCCGTCGCTGAAGTAGGCCTTGAACAGGGCGTGCTCGAGCGCGAGCTGGCGGCCCTGCTGCCCGGCCCAATGCAGCAGCCGGTGGGCGTCGAAGGTGTTGTAGATGCGGCTGCGCTTGTCCAGCGCGAAGCTGAAGCCGACTTCCTCGCCGCGCGCGCGAATCATCGCGCGCGTCTGTTCCGACTGCTCGGGCGTGGCGCCGTATTTCTCGGCCAGATGTTCGGTGATGTCCTGGCCTTGCGCAGGCATCTGCGGGTTGAGCTCGAACGGCTGGAAATGGATTTCGGTCCTCACCGTGTCGCCCAGCTGCGCGATGGCCTGTTCCAGCGCCTTCAGGCCGATCACGCACCAGGGACAGGAGACGTCGGAGACGAAATCGATTTTCAACGGTGCGCCCGGCTGGCGCGCTGCGCCGCTCATGCCGCTTTCACGGCTTTGAGCTGAAAGCCGATGCGCGGGAAATGCACATGCACCGTACCGGCGCGCGCATCGCTGCGGCGCAGGCTGTAGCGCGTGCGCGTGGCAGCGACCAATTCGCCTTCGGTCGGCTCCAGGCCGAAGCTCTCGGCGGTGATGCTCACCTTGCTGCCCAGGGCGATGCCGTGATCGTCCTGGAACACGTCTTTGTCTACCGGGGCCGGCCTGGCTTGCGCTGCCTCGGCGATCGCGGCCGCGGCATCGGACTCCTGCATGCTGCCGTGCCCGAAGGCGGCCATGCGCGCCATCCAGGCAGCGAGGCTGGGCGTGGCGTCCAGGATGCCGGCCAGCGGCGGGATGCGCTGGGTGAACCAGAGCGCGTGGTAGCAGGAGAAATCGGCCAGGCTGGGCTCGCTGCCCATCACGAAAGGCTGCTCATCGACCATGCTCGCAATCCGGCGCAGGTAGGACTTGTACGCCGAGGCGGCGTCGGCGGCGGGCATGCGGGCGCCGCCGGCGCGCATTTTGCCGCGGTCTTCGGCGAACGCCTTGGCGTCTTCGGCTGATTGGTCCTTGAACATGTAGGCTGCGCCTGCCGGGCTGAAGCAGTAGCCCATCGCCGCCCAGAACAGGGCGGAGTCTGCCCATTGCGCGATTATCCTGAGCGCGCCGGTCGTGCCTCGGGGGTAGAGGCTGGGCGTGGGCTGGCGGTGCTCGAGCACGTCGCATATGAGCGCGGTGTCGCAGTAGATGTCCGCGCCGATCTGCAGCAGCGGCGTGCGCCGGTGGCCGCCGGTGAGCGCGACCACGTCGGGCTTGGGCATGATGCGCGGGATGATCACCGATTTCCACGCGAGTTTCTTGTAGCCCAGAACGCAGCGGATTTTTTCGGAGAAAGGCGAAGTCGGGTAGTGATGCAGGATCAGGTCGGACATGGCGGCTCCTTGCAGGCGGGTGCGGAATTTCAGTCTCGGCGCTGGTCCGAGTATGTGAACTCTAACACTAGTGCGCCGGGTGAACGCGGCGGCAGGGCTCCCGCGCTCATGTGCCCATCGTTGGCGTCCCCTGGTAGCTCGACCTGTAAGGTATCACCCCGCGCACGCCGCCGCGCGGGTCGGGCACATCGCCTGTGTAGCGCGGAATTACATGGATGTGCGCGTGCCACACCGACTGCCCCGCGGCTGCGCCGCAGTTTGCGCCCACATTGAATCCGTCCGGCGCGAAGCGAGCGAGCAGCAGTTCCCTCAGCGGGAACACCAGGCGGAAACAGGCTGCGTACTCCTCGGCCGCGAGCTCGAAAATGGTGAGCGCGTGGCGCCTGGGTACGACCAGCGCGTGCCCTTGCGACACCGGATAGGAGTCGAAGAACGCGAGCGCGTGCTCGTTCTCGGCCAGGATCTCGCGCCCGGGATTGCAGAATATGCAATCGGCGGAATTGGCGCCGCGCTTCGATTCGGCTGTCGGCGAGGGCATCAGTTTCTCTCGTGCGAAAGTCGAAAGTCCTGCACGCCCTCGAACGCCGCGAGTTCCTTCGCCAGTTCATCGATGCGCACGCCATGCTTCTTGTTCATGGCGACGGCGACGAAATTCCATTCCGGCTGGCCGTTTTCCAGCTTGATCGACAAGGTGCTCCGGACAAAATCGTAGCCGCGCTCGCGTGCCACGCGGCGCAGCACTTCTTCGCGCGGCGCAAAATCCTTGTTGAAGCGCAGCATGATCGCAACAGACTGGCGCGAGGGCAGCCAGTCTTCCAGCCTGGACACCCACATCATGCAGGCGACCGACATCAGGGCCATCAGAATCGCGGCCGGATAGAAACCTATTCCGACCAGGACGCCGATTGCCGACGAGGTCCAGATCGAGGCCGCTGTGGTAAGCCCGCTGATGCTGAAGCCTTCTTTCATGATGACGCCGGCGCCGAGAAAGCCGATGCCGGTGACGATGCCCTGGATGACGCGCGTCGCGCCGAGGTCGCCGATCATCGCGGTATTTCCGCCATACCAGTGCAGGGGGTAGCCGGCGATCGCCATCAGCGCCGCAGAGGCCATGCACACCAGGCCGTAGGTGCGCATGCCGGCGGCGCGCCCGTGGTAGGAGCGCTCGTAGCCGACCAGCATCCCGAGCAGCAGGGCGCCCAACAGGTTCAAAAATATGACGACATTTATTTCGACTTCCGCCGTCGCCCATGCGCTGGTCAGAGATTCGAACGTAAGCAGGCTCATAGGGTTTCCTCAGTTTCTGCGCCGACGCTATCACGCGAGTGCGCCCCCGGGTTTGACGCCGGACAAGAAATTTCGGTTCGCGCCGCGCTCCGCGCGCGATACGACTCTGGTACCGTTCGGCCATGGAACGACCCAATTCCGGGTTCAAATTCTTCGCCGCCCGCGTCGATCGCGAGGCAGCCATGCCCTTCATCATGCTGACCGCGCTCATCGACATGATCGCGATCGGCCTGATGATCCCGGTGCTGCCGGCCCTGGTCGGCAGCCTCACCGGCTCGCAGGCCGACCAGGCCTTCTGGTACGCGGCGGTGACCTTTACCTTCGGTCTGGCAAACTTTTTCGCTGCGCCGGTTCTGGGGGCGCTATCGGACAAGCACGGCCGCAGGCCGGTGCTGCTGTTGGGGATCTGCGGCCTGGCACTGAGCTTTTTCGCCACCGCATTGGCGAGCGCGATGTGGATGCTGATCGTCGTGCGACTGGTGGGGGGTGCGATGCAGGCCAACCTCGCGGTCGCCAATGCCTACGTCGCCGATTTCACCCCGCCCGAAGACAGGGCCAAGCGTTTCGGCCTGTTGGGCGCGATGTTCGGCGTGGGTTTCATCCTCGGCCCGGTGATAGGCGGCCTGCTCGGCGCGATCAATCTGCGCCTGCCGTTTTTTGTCGCCGGCGCTCTGGCGCTGGTCAATCTGCTGTATGGCTATTTCGTGTTGCCGGAGTCGCTGCCGGTCGAGCGCCGGCACGCATTCGACTGGCGGGCGACGAATCCGGTCGCATCGCTGCGCGGACTGGCGCAACTGAAAGGCGCGGGACGCCTGATTGCCGTGATTGCATGCAGCGGTCTGGCGCAGTTCATGCTCTATACGTCCTGGGTGCTGTATGCGACCTTCAAATTCGGCTGGGGGCCGCTGGAGAACGGCTGGTCGCTCGCTGCGGTCGGGCTGGTGTCGGCGATAGCGCAGGGCCTGCTGCTCGGGCGCCTGCTCAAACGCTACAGTCCGCAGCGCCTGGCCGTGCTCGGACTGGTGTCGTCCACGCTCGCCTACGCCGCATGGGGCGCGGCCACCCAGGGATGGATGATGTTCGCGATCATCGTCCTGAATTTTCTCGGCGCCACGGTCTCGGCTACCATCCAGAGCATTATTTCAGGGGCAGTGGACGCGCGCAGCCAGGGCCGGACACTGGGCGCGGTGAGCGGCCTGAACAGCCTGACCTCGGTGATTGCGCCGATGCTCGCTGCGCCGCTGCTGGTGATGGTCTCGCACCTGCCGCAGGGGGACTGGCGCATCGGCGCGCCGCTCTACTTCTGCGCCTTGCTGCAGGCAACGGCGCTGCTGCTGGCAATTTCGCACTTCCGCCGCGAACGCCGCCGGCGGCGACTGCGCGCAGCGTAAGTGCGCAGGCGCTGTTGCCAGCACGCGGGGCGCCGTGCTACGGTCGGATTCATGCCTACTGGAGAGAACGCATGGCTGAGCTGATCGTATTCAAGGAAGGGGGCTACCGCTACATCAAGGCGGTGTTCCAGTATTCGAGCGGGGTGGCGGCCGAACCCGGGTTCGAGATCGAGCGCGCGCGCCTGCATCGGCCGCTGCCGCTGGCCGCGGGCTTTGCCGCGGTCGAAGCGCACCTCAATGCCCTGGGCCGCCCGAGCACGGCGTTTGCCGCGTGCGAGCTGCGCTCGGCGGCGCCTTTCAGCGAGCAGGGCTTTCGTGACTTCAACTGCGAATATGTCCGCACGCTGGCGCGCTGGGGCATCTACAAGGACGAGCTGAACCCGGTGGCGCGCACCAATGTCTGCCCCGTCTACGGCGCCCCTGCCGAGCCTGCGCTCTACGCTTTCTCCTACACCGTGCCCGCGCCGAAGTCGAAACGCGGCACTTTCATTATCGCCGGCGGGGGCGAGGCGCGCGACGGCGCAGGCAGCTTTGCCGAGCGCACCGTGCGCCGCGGCGAAACCACCATCGAGGCCATGCGCGAGAAAGTGCGATTCGTCATGGGCGAGATGGAACGGCGCCTGGCGGCGCTGGGCTTTTCCTGGGACGACGCGGTGAGCGCCCAGGCCTATACGGCACAGGATATCGGCGCCCTCGTCGGCGCGGAGATCGCTGCGCGCGGCGCGGCCGCTGGCGGGCTCGCCTGGCATTTTGCGCGGCCGCCGGTGATCGGCCTTGAATACGAGATGGACGTGCGCGGCGCAGCGCGCGAGCTGGTGATCTGAGCGGCGATGTCCACACTCTCCTCCGTGGACGGGCAGGAGCCGCCTGCGCTTGCGGCCGGCGCCTACGTCGCGCTAGCCGGGGGCAACTACCTGTCGACCGATCTGACCCGCGGCCCCTGGCATCCGGAGCACCAGCACGGCGGACCGCCTATCGCGCTCGCCGCGCGCTGCATCGAACGCGCAGCGGCGGGGCTGGGGCTTAGCCACATTGCGCGGCTCACCGCCAACCTGCTGCGCCCGATCCCGATCGCCGAGCTGGAAATCGAAGTGCAGACCGATTATGCGGGGCGCAATGTGGCGCATTTTTCCGCGCGGATGATCGCGCGCGGCAAGGACGTCGCGCGCTTCACCGCGGTGGCGCAGCGCGAAACCGGACTGGACATCCCCCCCGGCCTGCCGGGGCATCCGCTGCCACAGGCGCCGCAAGTGCTGGAGCAATCGGCATCGGCCCCGTTTCTGTTTGCGAGCAAAGTCACCGGCTACCACGACCTGATCGAAGGCCGGATCGCGCAAGGCGTGTCCTTTCGCGGTCCCTCAGCGGTGTGGTTCCGCCTGCGCCATGCGCTGGTCGCGGGCGAGGAGCCGGGCGGGCTAGAGCGCGTCGCGGTAGCGGCGGACTCGGGCAACGGCATCAGCGCCATCCTCGATTTTCACCGCTATATTTTCGTCAACTCGGATCTCACCATCAACCTGCTGCGCAAGGCGCGGGGCGAATGGATATGCATAGACGCGTGCACGCTGCTCGGGCCGGACGGCGGCGGCCTCGCCGAGGCGCGCATTTTCGATGTGCACGGGCTGATCGGCCGCTCTACGCAAAGCCTGGCGATCCGGCTGCGCGATTGAAGCGGGCGGCAGCCTTGTAATCCTTGTTCGCCGCTGCAGCCGCGACGAGGGAGCAGCAAGTCAACCGAAGGGCCGCACCCCGATCAACACGCCGTGCAGCCAGACTGCAAACACGGCCCAGGCCACCGCGCCTATGCTCACGGCTACAGCCGTGGCGCCGGCGGTGCCGGCAGGATATTGCGTGCCCGCGGCGCGGTCGCGTTTTCGCGCCGCGATGTAGCCGGCCACTGCCCAGGCGAGGAAGGCGCCGAACAGCAGCAGGTCGGCGAGCTTGCCGTTGGCCAGCAGATGCGCGAACGCCCAAACCTTGACGCTGAGCATCATCGGGTGGTGCAGCTGTGACTTGATCGAGTTGCGCGGCACATAGGCCGCGGCGAGCAGCACGAATGCGATCAGCATGAGCAGCGCCGCGACATGCCGCATGGCGGCGGGCGCGATCCAGAGCACCACCGGCTGTTGCCGTGCCAGGCCGAAGCCCCAGACGATCAGGCCAAGACCGACGATGGACAGCACGGAGTAGATGCCTTTCCATGCGTTCTCGCCGAGGCGCTTGCGCTGCGCCGAGCGCCAGTCTTCGGCAAAGATGCGCGTCGAGTGCGCGCCCAGAAAAATGATCAGGCCGAGGATCAGAACGGTCATAATTTTTTCATCGCCTGCCGCAACGGCAGCGCGTCCCTACGAATGGCAAGGCAGCATTATATTGCCCTGCCGCGGGTCCACCAAGACAATTGGGCGCAGCGGCTGACCGGCGGTGTCCGTCAGGCTAGTCCGACCAGAGGGTGAATACGCTGAGCCCGTGTTTTTCCAACCTGGCGCGGCCTTCGTGCGTCGCCAATTCGTGGATGAAGCAGCATTCGGCGACCTTGCCGCCCAGGTCGCCGATCAGCATGGCCGCGGCTTCGCTCACCGCGCCGGTCGCGAGCATGTCGTCGATCAGGACCACCTCCTCCCCCGGGGCGATGCCATTTACGCTCATCTCGAGCGGCTCCGAGGTATGCCCGAATTCATGCTCGCGGCTGATCGTTTCGCCGGGGAGCTTGCCCAGCTTGCGTATGGGTATGAAGCCCGCGTCCAGCCGGTAGGCGAGCGCAGCGCCGATGACGAAGCCGCGCCATTCCATGCAGGCGAATTTCCTGATCCCGCGCGGCGCGTAGCGTGCCGCGAGCAGATCGATCACCGCGTGGAAGCCGGGGCCGTCGGCGAGCAGTGTGGTGAGGTCGTAGTAGGTGTCGCCCGGACCGGGGTAGTCGGGGATGGTTCGGATGAGCGAGCGTATGTCCATTTCAGCAAGGACTCCTTTGAGCCGGAAAAATTGGCGACTAGCCGATGAACGGATGTGCGCGGATGTAGACTTTTTCCTCGCGCATGGTGCGCGCGAGCAGTTTTACCAGCGCGAACACGGCTTCGATGTGCGGCGTCGGTTCGCCGACGATGCGCCCGACTTCGATCACCGAGCCGACCAGGGCGTCGATTTCCGGGTCGCGCCCGGCCTCGACGTCCTGCAGCATCGAGGTCTTGTGCTTGCCCACGCGCTCGGCGCCGGCGATGCGCTTTTCCAGGGTCACGCGAAAGCTGATGCCGAGACGATTTGCCACGGCCTGCGCCTCGCGCATCATCGCGGCGGCGAGTTCGCGTGTAAGCGGGAACTGGCAGATGTCGACCAGGGTGGAGTGGGTGAGCGAGCTGATCGGGTTGAAAGTCAGGTTGCCCCAGAGCTTGAGCCAGATCTCGGAGCGGATGTTGTCCAGGATCGGTGATTTCAGTCCAGCGCGGGTAAACGTATCGGAGATCGTTTGCACGCGCTCGCTGCTCGAGCCGTCGAGCTCTCCCAGGGGGAAGCGGTCGCCCTCGATATGGCGCACCACGCCGGGCGCGGCGAGTTCGCAGGCGGGATAGACGACGCAGCCGAGCAGGCGCCGCGGGTCCACCGCCGCGGCGATCGCACCCCCGGGATCGACGCTGGTGACGACGCGCCCCTCGAACTCGCCTCCGTGGCGCTGGAAGTACCACCAGGGTATGCCGTTCTGCATCGGAATGATGACGGTGTCCTTGTGGCACAGCGCGGCGATGTCCGCGGCCACCGCCGCCACCTGATGCGACTTCATTCCCAGAATGACGACGTCGTGGGGGCCGGCCTCGGCCGGTGTTCCGGCCGAGCGTACTTCGCGCGCGACATGCTCGGTGCCGTCGTGCATGATGATGCGCATGCCGTGGGCGCGGATGGCCTGCAGGTTGGCGCCGCGCGCCACCAGGGTCACTTCTTCGCCGGCGAGCGCGAGCTTGGCCCCGACGAAGCCGCCGATCGAACCTGCACCCACTACGCAATACTTCATGTCCGCACCTCGAATTCACGATCCATACACGACGGGAAGGCGCCCTTCCTCATGCGGCCCGGGTCAACAAATCCAGGGTAAGCGCGGACTGCGGAAAAACGCGCCGCCGCGCCCGGCTGGTGTTGTTCCTGGGCCGAAGGTGGATGTTGCATTGCAACAGCTTGCGCCGTCAACCGATTCGCTGTCACTTCCATCTCGAAAATTTTGATAAGCCGATAAATCGCGGTCGAGTATCATCCGGTCTGAATCGCGATTAGAGCCGCAGCGCGCGGCCGGCTGAAGACCAGCGCTGGCGTACACGCCGACTTTCCATTTCGCTTCCGATCGACATTGCAGCCTATGGTGAAACCGATACCTGAGCTAAACGACCGTAGCGGCTGCGTAGCGCCCGCGGGCGGCATGCCGGTGCGCGCATGAGCCGCCTGCTCGACCGCCTGAAGAGCGCGGAGCGCAAGCGCCGCGGTTTGCGCGGGCAAGTTCCCAGGACCACCGATACGCCTGAAGCATCCGGGCAGGAAACCGCGCCGCCAGCGCCTGCACGCGCGAATCTCGCGCACGATGCAGCAAATGCTGCGGTCGAAAAAACGCAATTCGAAAAAGCCGCACGCGACGAAGCGCGGCAGCGCGAGAGCGAGGAGCGCAAGCTGCGTGTTGCAGCCGAGCAGCGCATGAATAGCGAGGCGCAGGCGCAGAAAATGGCGCAACAGCGCGCGCAGGCGGATGCGCAGGCCATGGTAGAGGCAAGGGCGCGGATTGTCGCCGAGCAGGCGGCTCAGGCGCAGGAGCGCGCGCGACGCGAAGCCGAGGCTCAAGCCGAAGCCGAAGCACGGCAGCGCGCTGCGCTGGCGCTGGCGGCGCTCGAAGAAATCGCGAAGCGGCGTGTAGAGGCGGGGCGCGCCAATGATGCGGCAGAGCGGCGTTTGCTTGCGGAACAGGAGGCCAAGGCGGCCGCGGAAGCAAGACTCGCCGCCGAGCGTGAGGCCGAAGCACACGCGAAAGAGCGGGACGCAGCCGAGCGCGACGCGCACAGCCTTGCGTTAGCGCGAATCGAAGCCGAACAGGCTGCGGAACAGGCAGCGCAGGCGCGCAAGGAGGCCGAAGCGCAGGTCCTGGCCGAGACTCAAGCGCGCGAGGCAGCGGAATTCGAAGCCGCGGCGGCGGCGCAACGGACTGCGCGCACAGAAGAGGAAGCTGTGGCGCTGGCGCAGGAGCGCCAAGCGGCGGAGGCTGCGCTTGCTGAGGCGGCGCAAGCGCGCACGCAAGCAGAGCGGGAACTGGAAGTAGCGGCGGGCAAACGGGCGCATGCGGAAAAGCTTGCCGCCGAGCAGGCGCGCAGGCACGCAGAGGCGGATACCGAGGCGGCCGAAGCTGCAGCAAGCCGCACGCACGCCGAAGAGCTGGCCGCGCAACTGGCACAGGAAAGAGCGGGCGCCGAGGCGAAAGCAGCGCAAGTCGCGCAACAGCGCATTGCGCAGGAACAGCGCGCGGTGGCGGCGGCGAAGGCGCGGGCCGAGGCGGAAACACTCGCGCTCGCGGCCAGCCGTGAAACTGTAGCGGCGGAACAGGCGCTGGCGGCCGCAGCCGCTGCCAGCGCCGCGGCCGAGGGCGAGGCGCAAGCACTCGCGCGCGAGCGTGAGCAAGTTGAAGCTGCCGCTGCTTCGGCCGCCGCAGAGCGCGAACGCCTGGAAGAGCAAGCCGCGCTACGGGCGCAGGAACGCATCGAGACCGAGACGCGCTTGCGGCAGCTGGCTGAGGATGGAATCGTGCTCGAGCAACGCGCCGAAGAAGCAGCGAAAGCGCGGGAGCAGGCCGAAGCAAAGGCGCTTTTCGAAACCCGCGAACGCGAAACCCGCGAACGGGCGCTGGCCGTTGCGGCTGAGGCAAGGGCGAAAGCGGAAGCGGCGGCACAGGACCTTGCGCGCGAGTGCGCGGAACAGGAACGGGGTTTGCTTGCGCTTGCCGAAGCGCGCAAGGCGGCCGAACTGGCGGCGGACCAGGCTGCTGCTGCGCGCTCCAGAGTACAGGAAAAGTCGCATCAGTATGAGAATGCGATGCTTGCGGAGAAAGAGCGCGAACGCGACCGGGCTGATGCGCGCGCCGAGGTCGAGCGCCAGCTCGAACGTCAAGCCAAGCTGCGGCTGGAGTCAGAGCAGCGGCTCGCCGAGGCGGAGAAAGCCAAGCTGCAGGCGGAGAATACGGCGCTCGCCTCAGCCGTGGAACGTGCGCGCCTCGCAGCCGAAGCCGCCGCGCTCGCAGCACAGCGGCGTACAGACGCTGCAGAGCGCGCGCAGGCTGCAGGCGAGCGCAGGCGGCTTGGGCTGGTATCGATCGGTGCAGGCTTGCGCAGATTCTCCCGGCCCTTGGCGTCTGCGGCAGTCGCGTTCGTGCTCGGCATCGTCGCGGTCGCCATCTGGCAGCAGCCGGCTGAGTACAAGGGTGCACCACCGACCGTCGTGCAGACTCCGGTTCGAGCGGAAACGGGCGCGCTAGCGCCGCTGCCGCTGAAAATGGACGCAGACGCGGCGGGATTTGCGGCGCGCGTGGCTGCCGGGGATCGCTGAGAGCGCCGATACTTGCGCTAGCGCGCGAAGCGCAGGCACAGCTGCAGCAATTCGTCCCAGACGTCGCCGCGGGCCAGTCCCTTGACCATGCGGTCGATGCGCG
>JACZJV010000146.1 GCA_014860355.1 Burkholderiales bacterium
CTCTTATATCTTATATATGATACATGATATGCGCGCGCTCAGGAACGTATTTTACTCCGGTTCGCCGCGCGGATTTGCGGTGACAGGCAGGGCGTCGGACAGGCTCGTTGCGGCAGTGCAGCAAGTTTGGGCAGCAAAGTAGCGCAATACCAGATAGTCGATACGGCCTTGTTCTAACTTATTGATTCAACTGGACGTTTATTTTCGTGTTGCTTGATCCGGGCCGATGCTGACCGCGTCGACCGCCCGGCAGACGGTCGGCGACGATGCCGCGCCGTAAGAAAGTGGCGCACCCAAACAGGGCGGCGCATGGCGGGAAGGCGAGAGTCTTTCACCCAGATGGGACTCTTTGTCCGCCGAAACACATACAGGCGCATGGCGCGCACTGCCCATCAATATTTTTCGAGAGGAAATCATGAGCCATCGAGAGCAGGAAATGGCCAAGATCAACAAAGACTGGACCGAAAATCCGCGCTGGAGCGGTGTGAAGCGCGGCTACAGTGCCGAAGACGTGTACCGCTTGCGCGGATCGGTGCAGATCGAGCACACGCTCGCCAAACGCGGTGCGGAGAAACTATGGAAGATGACCAAGGAAATGCCGTTCGTCAACTCGCTCGGCGCGGTCACCGGCAATCAGGCCATGCAGCAGGTAAAGGCCGGGGTTCCGGCTATCTACTTGTCCGGATGGCAGGTGGCGGCGGATGCGAATGACAGCCTGTCGATGTATCCGGACCAATCCCTGTACGCCGTAACCAGCGTGCCCACTGTGGTGAAACGCATCAACAATGCGCTTGCGCGCGCCGATCAGATTCAGCACATGGAAGGCAAGGGCGATATCGATTTCTACGCGCCTATCGTCGCCGACGCCGAAGCAGGCTTCGGCGGGGTGCTCAATGCCCACGAACTGATGCGGGCCATGATTGAAGCGGGCGCCGCTGGCGTGCATTTCGAGGACCAGCTTGCTTCGGTAAAGAAATGCGGCCACATGGGCGGCAAGGTGCTGGTGCCGACGCAGGAGGCTGTGCAGAAGCTGATCGCGGCGCGGCTCGCCGCCGATACCATGGGCGTGTCCACGCTTATTCTGGCGCGCACCGATGCTGAAGCGGCCAATCTGGTCACCTCCGATGTGGACGAAAACGACAAGCCGTTTCTCACCGGCGAGCGTACTGCCGAGGGTTTCTATCGGGTCAAGAATGGCTTCGAGCAGGCACTGTCGCGCGGCATCGCCTACGCCGAGTATGCGGACATGGTGTGGTGCGAAACCGGCACACCGGACTTGGACTTCGCGCGGAAATTCGCCGAAGGCGTGCAGAAGAAACACCCTGGCAAGATGCTTGCCTACAATTGCTCGCCCTCGTTCAACTGGAAGCGCAACCTCGACGACGCCACGATCGCCAAGTTCCAGCGCGAACTCGGCGCCATGGGCTATAAGTTCCAATTCATCACCCTGGCCGGTTTCCATGCGCTCAACTACTCGATGTTCGAACTCGCCTATGGCTATGCGCGTAACAACATGACCGCCTTCGTCGAGTTGCAGCAGAAGGAATTCGCGGCGGCGGACAAAGGATTCACCGCGGTCAAGCACCAGCGCGAAGTCGGTACCAGCTATTTCGACGATGTGACCCAGGTGGTGCAGGGCGGCAAGTCTTCGACTACGGCCTTGCACGGTTCGACTGAAGACGAACAGTTCTTCGACGAGCCGAAGAAAATCAAGGCCGCCTAGAAGCAGCTTCACCCGCAATGGCGCCGCAGCGTTGTACGCTGCGGCGTTTTTCATGTGCGGTACGCAACCGGGGCTAAACTGCTGCAAAATCCAAGCGCGGGCGTACGACTGTGGCATACGTGATCCTACTTAATAAACCCTATGGCGTGCTGTGCCAGTTCACCTCGGCAGAAGGGCGCCCTTGTCTAAAAAATTACGTTCCGGTTCCGGGTGTTTATCCGGCTGGGAGGCTGGATACGGACAGCGAGGGGCTGCTGGTGCTTACCGGCGACGGCTCGCTGCAGGCGCGCATCAGCGAGCCGAGGCGCAAACTCGCCAAGATCTACTGGGCCCAGGTCGAAGGCGTGCCTTCCGCTTGCGCGCTGCAGATGCTGTGCCGCGGTCTGGATCTGGGCGATTTCGTTACGCAGCCATGCGTCGCCCGGCGCATCGACGAACCCAAGTGCCTGTGGCCGCGTGACCCGCCAATCCGGCAGCGACAGCAGATCCCAACGGCCTGGCTAGAGCTGACACTGAAGGAAGGCAAGAACCGTCAGGTTCGGCGCATGACCGCCAAGATTGGCCACCCGACCCTGCGTCTGATACGCTGGGCCGTGGGCCCGTGGACCCTGGACGGCCTCGACCCCGGGCAGTGGCGCGAGGCCCAAGTACCTGAAACAGGGATCTAGCACTTCGACTTGCGAGCAAGCAGCGGCGTTATTGCCCGTGACGACGTAGTATTTGCCGATCGCCAGTCCTAGACTATTTTGTTCTTGTTACCGAGTGAGCCTCGATCCATGAAGCGCGATTTCCATAGCCGTTTGAAGTACGCGACAAGCACTCTGGGCGCCGCGATGGCGGGGCTGATGATTTGCGCCGGGTCCGCCCAGGCGCAGCAGAGTTCCTTGCCTTCGACTACGCTCAGCGCGGGTATTCACTTGATTCAGGTCGAGGTGGCGCGCAATCAGGAGACGCGCTCGCAGGGATTGATGGGGCGCAAGTCCATGGCCCAGGGCGCCGGAATGCTGTTCCTCTTCGATGAATCGGCAGCTCACTGCATGTGGATGAAAAATACGCTCATCCCTTTGAGCGTGGCCTTTCTCGACGAGCGCGGTCAGATCCTCAACATCGCCGACATGCAGCCGCTGGACGAGACTACGCACTGCGCGACACGGCCGGCGCGCTATGCCCTGGAAATGAATCAGGGATGGTTCAAGAAACGCGGCATAGCCGCTGGGGCGTCGATTCAGGGCTTGGAGCGGCTTTCGCCCGCTGCGCGCTGAACGGTTTTATAGTCTGCGGCAAAATGAGGGGATAACTCGTACTGCCCAGGGTCGGGCCGGAACAATATGACTTTTGTCCCGGGATCCTAGAAGTAGGTCGCGGTGTGCCCTGCCGCGGCCATGAAGAACAGCAGCGGAAACGACAGCACCAGGTTCAACCTCGATACGAGGAACGCGCGCCGGCGCGCAGCCACTCTTTGCGCGTCGCTCGCGTCTACCAGTCCCAGAGCCAGCTTCTGCGCGGGCCACAGCAGCGCCCAGACGTTGACCAGCATGATGGTGCCCAGCCAGGCGCCGATTCCGATGGCGAGATGCCCGGGCTGCAGGGTGAATGCGGCGGTGAAATTCGCGCCGAGCAACGCGGCGCCGGTGATCCAGGTGGCTATCGAGGCCCAACGGAACCAGGCTAGCGCTGGCGCAGCGATATGGCGGTTGATGGCTGCCGCGCTGCCATCGGCCGCGGCGGACTTCATCGCCGCCATCTGGACGAAATTGAAGTAGTAAAGCAGGCCGACCCACATGATGCCGGACATGAAATGAATCCAGCGTGCCAGTGACGGGACGGCGTCCAAATCAGCTTCCGATCGCGTAGCGCGCGACAAGGTAGAGCACGAGCGTCAGCGCAATCCCACAGGCGATCGTGGCCGGCAATGAATCCAGTGGGTTCTTCATCAATTTCGCGGACGTGCGCTCAGGTGTGAGCGCACGTGATGCATCGCATCAGCCGCCGTAGTTCTTTGACACGAAATCCCAGTTCACCAGATTCCAGTACGCTTCCACGTACTTCGGGCGCGCATTGCGGTAGTCGACGTAATATGCGTGTTCCCAGACATCGCAGGTCATGAGCGGCAGGTCCGCACCGGTAAGAGGAGTGGCCGCGTTGCTGGTGTTGGCGATGTCGATCGAGCCATCGGGCTTTTTTACCAGCCAGGTCCAGCCGGAACCGAAATTGCCTACGGCGGATTTGGAGAAAGCCTCCTTGAACGCGGCGAATGAGCCCCATTTCTTGTCGATCGCAGTGCCGAGCGGGCCCGGGGGCGCCCCGCCCCCCTTGGGCGACAGGCAGTTCCAGTAAAACGTATGGTTCCAGACCTGGGCCGCGTTGTTGAAAATGCCTCCGGAAGCCTTCCTGCCTATGTCCTCGAGGCTCGCGTTCTCAAATTCAGTGCCCTTGATGAGGTTGTTCAGATTGGTGACATAGGCCTGATGGTGCTTGCCGTAGTGGTATTCGAGCGTCTCCTTGGAGATGTGGGGCTGCAACGCGTCCATGGCAAATGGCAAAGGCGGCAATTTGTGTTCCATTCTGGATTCTCCTTGTTTGTCTGTCGCGGCTGCGAGAAAGATAATTGTAGGCGATAAGCCCCGCCAGTAGCAATGAAGCCCACCAGCCTATTGGGGTTTTTCGACGCGCACCGAGGCTGCGCCGTGTGCGAAGGAGATCTCCAGTGGATCGCCGCGGCGCAGGCCGGCACTGGTGCGCACCACGCGGCCCTCCGGCGTGCGCGCGATCGCGTAGCCGCGCTCGAGTACCGCCGCAGGGTCCAGATGGGAGAGTCCCAAGGAAAGACGCGCAAGGTCCTCGGCAAGCACGGCCAGTCGCTGCGGTGTCGCGCGGCGCAGCGCAGTGTCCAGTTGTCCGATTCTGTGCTGCAACACGCCCAGGTTCGGCATTGCCGCCGCCAGCCGCCGGAGCGCATGCGCCAGGCGCCACTCGGCATTGTGCGTGCCGAGCGCAAACGCCGCACCGAGGCGGGCGCGCGCCGCGCCGAGGCGCGCCGAACTTGCTGCCAACCGGTCGACGGGGCTCTGCAGGCGTCCCGCCAGCGTATCCAGCCGCTGTGCTCTTGTATTGAACGCGAACTGCATCTGTCGCGACAGCGACTGCCGCAACTGGCGCAGATCGGCGAGCAGTTCGGCGCGCGCCTGACTCGCCAGCTCCGCGGCGGCGGTAGGGGTTGCGGCACGCCTGTCGGCGACGAACTCGGCGATAGTGAAGTCTGTCTCATGGCCGATGCCGGTGACAAGCGGGATCGGGCACGCGTGGATCGCGCGCGCCAGCGCTTCGTCGTTGAACGCCCACAGGTCCTCGATCGAACCGCCGCCGCGGCACAGGATGAGCACATCGCATTCATTGCGTCTTGCCGCGGTGGCGATGGCTGCGGCGAGCTGTTGCGCGGCGCCTTCGCCCTGAACCTGCGCCGGATAGATGACTACGGGAATGGAAGGATTGCGTCGCGCCAGCGTGGTGAGCACGTCGCGCAACGCTGCGGCCTGTGGCGAGGTGACGATGCCTATGCGTTGCGCGTGCAGAGGCAGCGGCTGTTTGTGCGCGGGATCGAACAGGCCTTCCTTCTCGAGCTTGTCGCGCAGCCTGAGAAACGCTTCGAACAGCGCACCTTGACCGGCACGGCGCATCGATTCCACGTTGAGTTGAAAGTCGCCGCGCGCTTCGTACAGGGTGACCAGAGCGCGCGCTTCCACCTTGAGTCCTTCGCGCGGCTCCCAGTCGAGATACTGGCCGCGGTTGCGGAACATGACACAGCGCACCTGCGCCGCGTCGTCCTTGAGCGAGAAATACAGGTGCCCGGATTTGGCGCGAACGAAATTGGATATTTCGCCTGTCAACCACAAGAGCGGATAGCGATGTTCGAGCAGGTCGCGCACGCTTCGCGCCAACGCCGAAACGGTGAAAATCTCCGCTGGGAGAGGGCTGGAAACCCGCGTCGAATCTGGCTCCGAAGGCATGTCTGGATATTACACTATCCACAGCAAGGCCTTGCGCGGGCACTGCTCAATTAACAGGCAATACCTCCTCCTCTGGCGCAGGCATAACTCTTTGTATTTATGAACCAAAAAAGGCGGTTTAAATTTTGGGCAGCGGCAAAAAAGCCTTTTGTGAACTCAACTTAAGGTGCTTTTCTGCTAATTGTGCACAACTTTATCCACACAAATTGTGGATAAGCTTCCGGCTCGCCCGGGTACGCGCGGCGCAGGCTGCAGGATGCGCTGCGGCGCGCACGACAATTGCCCGCGCCGCTACGCCGCAACACGACGCCGGCGCGAGCCCTCCGGTGTATTCCATCGCATCCAGGCAGGTGTCCATGCGCATATTTGAAAACCTGGAAACGGCGCCTCAGTTGCAGGAGTGCGATCAAAGACATCCACTCCTACTTCAAGCAAGCAATCGACTCCAGGCCGGCTCTAAGCCTTGCTGAAAAGTTGCGCAGAAGCTAAAGTGACGGCGGAAAAAATTTTCGGGAGAGTTAATTGTTTGCGCTCATCGCCGCTGCAGGCTGGCCGGTCTATCCGTTGCTGATCGCCTCGATCATCGCGGTAGCCTTGATCATCGAACGTCTGATGATGTTGCGCAAAGAGAAGATAGTGCCCGCCGATTTGTTCGGCAAGGTGGTCAACGTCTATCGACAGCAAGGCGTGAACCCGCAGATGCTGGACCAGCTCGCCAAGGATTCTCCGCTTGGACAAGTGCTCGCTGCCGGTCTGAGAAACTACAAGAGTTCGCGCTACGTCATGAAGGAGGCCATCGAGGAGGCGGGCCATGCGGTGGCGCACGAACTGGAGCGCTTCCTCACTACTTTGGGCACGCTCGCGACCATTGCCCCGCTTATGGGCTTGTTCGGCACCGTAGTGGGCATGATCGAAATTTTCGGCTCGCAATCGCCCGCGGGCACCAATCCACAAGTGCTGGCGCATGGCATCTCGGTGGCGCTGTACAACACCGCGCTTGGCCTGGTGGTCGCGATTCCGGCAATGATCTTTTACCGTCATTTCCGCGCCAAGGTGGAGAGTTTTCTGGTGGAGATGGAACAGCAGGCGAGCAAGCTGGTGGACCTGATACATGGAGAACGTCTGGACTTCGACGGCACCAAGTCGCCGCGGTTCCTGGATAAAGCATGAATTTTCAGCGCTTCCACGCCAGGGAACCCCTGGAGATGAACCTGATCCCGTTGATAGACGTACTGCTGGTGATCCTCATTTTCCTCATGATCACCACCACCTATTCCAAGTTTGCCGAACTGCAGATCAATCTGCCTACCGCGGATGCGCAGAAACAGCTGGAGCGACCCAACGAGATCAACATCACCGTCAGTTCCGCCGGGCAGTACACCGTCAATCGCAAACCGGTGGTGTTCCGCGAAGTGACCGGATTTTCCGATGAGTTGCGCCGTGCGGCCGGCGAACTCAAGGATCCGGTAGTGGTAATCAATGCCGACGCCAACGCAACCCACCAGTCGGTGATTCATATCATGGAAGCGGCGCGGCTGGCCGGATACGGTCACATCTCCTTCGCCACTCAAACACAGTCCAAATAAGCCGCAGCTGCGGTTCTCGCCCAGGGAATGAAGTGCGAGCAAGCTTTCCGGACAAGCACTGGTATCGCCTAAGCGCCCTGTCGCTCGCGCTGTGGCCGGCGAGCCTGCTGTATCGCCTGCTGGTGACGCTGCGCAGGCTCGCGTATCTCAGCGGCGCCCTGCGCGCCGTAAAGCTGCCGGTAGCGGTGATCGTCGTTGGCAACCTTGTGGCGGGCGGCACCGGCAAGACGCCGCTGGTCCTCTGGCTCGCCGCGATGCTGAAGAAAAGCGGGCGCGAGCCGGGTATCGTAAGCCGCGGCTATGGCGGCAGCGCGGTGGGGCCGATGGCGGTCGACGCCGCAAGTGCGGTGGATCTGGTCGGCGACGAACCGCTGCTGATGGCACGTGCGAGCGGCTGTCCTGTATGGATAGGGCGTGATCGCGCCGGCGCAGCCTCGGGTCTGCTTGCCGCGCATCCCGGATGCGACGTGCTGATACTCGACGACGGATTGCAGCACTACCGCCTCGAGCGCGACATCGAGATTGCGGTGGAGGACGAGCGCGGCGTCGGCAACGGCCTGCTGCTGCCGGCGGGGCCGTTGCGCGAACCGGTTTCGCGCCGGGTCGACGCCTGGGTGGTCAATTCGGCTCCGCCAGGAAACCGTGGACCTGCATACAGGATGGACTTGCGCGGCGACAACTTCCGCCGCGTGGCCGCCCCGCGCGATGGCGCCCCGGCCGCGGCGTTTGCGCGCAAGAAGCTGCACGCCGTGGCCGGCATCGGCAATCCAAAGCGCTTTTTCGATCACCTCGCCGGGCTGGGGCTGGCTACGGTGAATCACGCGTTCCCGGATCACCACGCCTATAGCGCCGGCGAACTCGATTTCGGAGAATGCGATGCGCTGCTTATGACCGAGAAGGATGCGGTAAAATGCGAAGCGTTTGCGCGCCAGCACTGGTATGCGCTGCAGGTCGAGGCACAACTGGCCCCGGCATTTTTCGATTTCATCCTGGCGAAGCTAAATGGACTCAAGACTGCTTGATATCCTGGTGTGCCCGATCTGCAAGGGGCCGTTGCTCTACCGCAAGGCCGAACAGGAACTCATTTGCAAGGCGGACCGGCTGGCGTTCCGCATCCGCGACGGCATTCCGGTAATGCTCGAGGACGAGGCGCGCAAGCTCGATCCCGCTGAAGATATCCAGTAGTGCTACCGGTGCAGGTGAAGCGCCGCAGCGGCCGCCCGCTGCCGAGAATCACGCAATAGCCGCGCCGCGGGCGAAGGACGACAGGGCTATCTTTTTGCCGGGTTTTCCTTGCAGCCGCGGCGGCGGGAATTCCGACAACCAATGATCACCTTACGCCAACTCACGCTCGCACGAGGCAGCAAGCTGCTGCTGGAAGGCGTCGACCTGACCCTACACGCAGGCCAGAAGATCGGCGTAGTGGGGCCGAACGGCTGCGGCAAGTCGAGCCTGTTCGCGCTTTTGCTGGGACAGCTGCACCAGGAGGCGGGCGATCTGGAACTGCCCGGGCGGCTCGCTGTTGCCCATGTGGCGCAGGATATCCCGGCCAGCGCGCAGGCGGCGATCGAATTCGTCATCGACGGCGACGCGCCATTGCGAGAGCTGGAACAGCAGCTTGCGCACGCGCACGAGCGCGATGACGGCGAGCACCTCGCGCGCCTTTACGAAGCGTTCGAGCACGCAGGCGGCTATGCCGCGCGCAGCCGCGCCGCCAGCCTGATGCACGGACTCGGGTTCGACTCGGGCGAACTGGAGCAGGCAGTGGACGCGTTTTCCGGCGGCTGGCGCATGCGCCTGAAACTCGCGCGCGCGCTCATGTGCCGCTCGGACCTGCTGTTGCTGGACGAACCCACCAACCACCTCGATCTGGACGCGGTGATCTGGCTCGAGCAATGGCTGCGCGACTACCCCGGCACACTGCTCGCGATATCGCACGACAGGGATTTTCTCGACGGCACAGTCGGGCATATTCTCGCGATCGAACAATGCCGGGTGAAGCTGTATACGGGGAACTACTCGGCGTTCGAAGAGCAGCGCGCGATGCAGCTTGCGCAGCAGCAGGCGGCCTACCAGAAGCAGCAGCGCGAGATCGCGCATCTGCATTCCTATGTCGAGCGCTTTCGCGCGAAGGCCACCAAGGCGCGCCAGGCGCAGAGCCGGCTGAAGGCTCTGGCGCGCATGGAGGTCATCTCGCCGGCGCACGTGGATACGCCGTTCGACTTTCGCATGCGCGAGCCGCTGGCCGGCCCCGATCCCCTGCTGACGCTGGAGGATGCCGCGGCCGGCTATGACGGACGTGCGGTGCTCGCAGGCATCAAGCTCAGCATAGCGGCGGGCGGACGCATCGGGCTACTGGGGCGCAACGGCGCCGGCAAATCGACCTTGATCAAACTGCTGGCAGGCGCGCTTGCTCCGCTGCAGGGCACGCGCCAGGAAGGCAGGGGCTTGGCGATCGGTTACTTTGCGCAGCACCAGATCGAGGTCCTGCGGCCGGACGAATCGCCGCTGCAGCATATTGTGCGGCTGGATCAACGCGCGCGCGAGCAGGAATTGCGCGATTTCCTCGGCGGCTTCGATTTTCGCGGCGACATGGCGCTCGAACCGATTGCGCCGCTTTCCGGTGGTGAAAAGGCCAGGCTGGCGCTCGCCCTGCTGGTTTGGCAGCGCCCGAACCTGCTGCTGCTGGATGAGCCCACCAATCACCTGGACCTGGAAATGCGCCATGCGCTCACGCTCGCGCTGCAGGAATACGAGGGCGCGATCGTGCTGGTGTCTCACGACCGGCATCTGCTGCGCACCACCGCCGACAGCCTGTGGCTGGTGGCCAACGGCGCGGTGCAGCCCTTCGACGGCGACCTGGAAGACTACCGTGACTGGCTGCGTCAGCGCGAAGCGGGTGCGGGCGCGGCCGAGGCGGCGCCTGCTACTCGAAAACAACAGAAGCGCGACGAGGCCGAGGCGCGCAACCGGCGTTACGCGCAGAAACGCCCGCTGGCGCAGCGCCTGGCGAAGCTCGACAAGCGCATCGCCGAATTGGAGCGCGAACGCAAACCGCTGGCGCTATGGCTGGCCGATCCGCAGAGTTACCAGGACAAGGAAAAGTTGCAGCCGGTGTTGTTGCGCGAGGCCGCGCTGCGCCGGGAACTCGAGCGCGTGGAGGAGGAATGGCTGGCGCTGCAGGCGGAGCTGGAAACGCTCGACTAGTTGACGGTTTTCGGTGCGGCCGCTTCGTCGCCTTCCGCCCGAACCAGCATCGTTGGCAGTTCGAGCACGATATCCCAGTCGGTTTTGGCGACTGCATTCTGCAGCAGCTTGCACAAGGAGTGCAGCAGGGTGTTGTCCAGAGTCAGATGTATGCCCTGGCCCTGCTGCGGCAGCAGCCCCAGCACCAGGTTGCCGCGGGCGTCTTTGTCTGTCCTGATGCGCACCACCAGGACGGGTTCGGCGCCTAGCGGCATCGCGCGCGGCGCTTCCTCGAAAGGCGCGGCGAAGTTGGCCTGACTCAGCGCCTGCTGGTGCTGCATGCCGACCAGGGCGTCACGCGCCTGCGGATTGGTCTGCAGCACGACCTCGGGCGAGGACCGTACCATCTGCACCAGCAGAGGCCACAGCAGGCGTAGCGCGCGTCGTGTCAGCCACAGGCGCATTTCGAGCTGATTGTCCGTGCTCACGCGCAGCAGCAGGCGGTCCTGTTCCGGGATGAAGTCGAGTTTGAGCTGGTGCAGGCGCATGGTGGCAGGCAAATACTATCAAATCAAAATGCCGTGACGCTGCAGCGCCCACGCGACATGTTCGCGCACGAGCCTCGAAGGATCGTCCGCGCGCGACCGCAGCGCGCCGAGCACGGCGGCGCCGGCGGGCGCATTACCCAGACCCACGGCGAGGTTGCGCGACCAGCGCTCGAAACCGATTCGATGAATGGCGCTGCCGGCCATGCGTTCGCGGAACTGGCTCTGGTTCCAGGTGAACAGTTCCGCCAGTTGCGCATCGTCCAGGCCGTGGCGCACGTGGAAATCCGGTTCGCCGCTTATTTGCGCGTAGCGGTTCCAGGGGCAGGCGAGCTGGCAATCGTCGCAACCGTAGACGCGGTTGCCGATCAATGGGCGCAGTTCCGGCGGAATGGCGCCTTTGAGCTCGATGGTGAGATAGGAGATGCAGCGCCTGGCATCGACCCGATAGGGGGCGACTATGGCGCTCGTGGGACAGATCGCCAGGCACTTGTTGCAGGAGCCGCAATGATCGGCGATCGGAGCGTCCGCCGGCAGCGGCAGGTCGGTGTAGATTTCACCCAGAAAGAAATATGAACCGGCATCGCGCGACAGCAACAGCGTGTGCTTGCCGCGCCAGCCCAGACCGCTCTTTGCGGCAAGTTCGACTTCCATCACCGGTGCCGAGTCAGTGTAGACGCGGTGGCCGAAAGGGCCAATTTCGCTTTCTATGCGTCTGGCGAGTTGCTGGAGCCGGCTGCGCAATACCTTGTGGTAATCGCGTCCGGTGGCGTAGCGGGCGATATAGGCCTTCGCGGGAACGCCGATCACCGACCAGCCGGCGGCTGCCCGCGGCTGGTAGTTCATGCGCGCGGTGATTACCCGCACGGTGCCGGGGCGCAGTTCGGCCGGGCGTGCGCGTTTCAGACCGTGGCTTGCCATATAATCCATCTCGCCGTGGAAACCCGCGGCGAGCCAGTCGGCGAGGCCGACTTCCGCGGCGGCAAGGTTGGTGTCGGCGATGCCTACCGCCTGAAAGCCGAGTTCGCGTCCCCAGACCTTGATCGCGCGGGCGAGCAGGGCGTAATCGAGATTCGTTGCTGCGTCGGACATGCCCAATCATAACCACAGCATGCTCAAAATGCATTTGCCTGACGAAGCCGCGACGCGCGCGCTGGGTGCGCGCCTGGCGCGCGTGATCGTGCCGGGCCTTTCCGTGTATTTGCATGGCGAGCTCGGCAGCGGCAAGACCACCCTCGCGCGCGGGCTATTGCAGGGCTTGGGATATGCCGGGCGGGTGAAAAGTCCGACTTACGCCCTGGTTGAACTTTATCCGATTTCTAGGTTAAACTTGTACCACTTTGATTTTTATCGATTCAAGGATCCAAGGGAATGGCGCGATGCAGGCTTTAGCGAGTATTTCAACGGGACTTCAGTATGTCTGGTCGAATGGCCGGAAAAGGCCGCGGGGCTATTGCCTGTCGCCGATCTCGAAATCGCGCTTGAGTTCGCCGGCGACGGGCGTGACCTGAGCATAGTCACCGAAACCGAAAGTGGCAGGGCATGTTTAAATCGACTGATGCATATGCCGCTCTGAAAAGTCCAGCCTTGGGTGGCAAGCCAGCGCTTTTGCGATTCTTCAGGAACCTGATTCTGTTTGTGCTGGCGGCGGCCGCCGGCGCTGCCTGCGCGGGGGACCGCGTCGGTGCAGTGCGTGTATGGCCGGCACAGGATTACACCCGCATAACCATCGAGGCTGAACGGCCGATCCGGCATGAGTTGCTGCTGGTGAAGAATCCTGAGCGCCTGGTGCTCGACCTGGAAGGCGTGGACTTCGACAGCGTCCAGCAGGAGATCGCCGACAAGATCCTGCCCAGCGACCCCTATATCGGACAGATGCGCGCCGGCCGTTACAAGCCCGGGGTGGTGCGTCTGGTACTGGACCTCAAGACCGAAGTGCAGCCGCAGATTTTCACGCTCAAGCCCATAGGCGAATACGGCCATCGCTTGGTGCTCGATGTCTATCCGCTGGCGCCGGTCGATCCGCTCATGGCATTGCTGGAGAGGCCGGAATACAGGTCGGGAGCGGCGCTGCAGGGAGCGCAAGCCGCGTCTGGCGCCGCGCAGGAGAAGTCCGGGCCCGAAGCCGCAGGCGAGCCGGCGCGCGGGCAAGAACATGCTGCCAAAGGCAAGTCGGTGATGGCGCGCATGCTGACCGTCGTCGTCGATGCCGGTCACGGCGGCGAGGACCCCGGCGCCAGGGGCCGGCGTGGCAGCCGCGAGAAAAACGTGACGCTCATCATCGCGAGGAAACTCAAGGCCATCATCGACGCCGAACCCAATATGCGCGCCGTGCTTACCCGCGACGGCGACTACTTCATCCCGCTGCAGGTGCGCGTGCAGAAAGCACGCAGGGTGCGGGCCGACCTGTTCGTGTCGGTGCATGCCGACGCTTTCGTCAAGCCGCATGCGCGCGGTTCCTCGGTATTTGCCCTGTCCGAACGCGGCGCCACCAGCACCGCGGCGAAATGGCTGGCAAAGCGCGAAAACGATGCGGACCTGATCGGCGGGGTCAACCTCGACGTGAAGGACCGCTATCTGGCGATGACGCTCGCCGACCTGAGCCTTACGGCGCAGATAAACGACAGCCTGAAGCTGGCCAAGGCGGTGCTAACCGAACTTGGCGGGGTCAACGCACTGCACAAGGGCGATGTAGAGCAGGCCGGCTTCGCCGTGTTGAAGGCCCCGGACATCCCCTCCATCCTGGTCGAAACCGCCTTCATCAGCAACCCGGACGAAGAGCGCCGGCTGAACGACGAGGGTTACCAGGAGAAGATGGCGCGGGCCATTTTCAAGGGCATAAAGCGCTACTTCACCAAGAACCCGCCCTTGTCCAAGTCCACCCTGGCCGCCAACGAACGGATCGATTGAGCGCGAGCTTCGCGCTCAGTCGGCTTGTGATTCAGCGCGAGCAAAGGGGGTGCCATCACCTCATCTGGCTTTGGGCGCCTGGGGCCGGCGCAGCCTGTGGCGCGCATATTCGAGCGCGATCGGCGCCAGCGACAGCCCGATAATTCCGAATATCACCAGCGTCAGATTGTTCCTGATGAAGCCAATATTGCCGAAGAAGAACCCTGCGTAGAGCAGGCTCGCCACCCACAGCACGCCCCCGGCGATATTGAACAGCTGAAAGCGACCGTGGGTCATACTGCCCACCCCGGCGACGAAGGGCGCAAATGTGCGGATGATGGGCACGAAGCGCGTGATCACTATGGTCTTGCCGCCGTGGCGCTCGTAGAACTCGTGCGTGCGATCCAGCGCCTTGCGGTTGAACCAGCGCGAGTCTTCCCAGTGGAAGACTTTCGGGCCGAGGTAGCGGCCGATCCAGTAATTGGTCGTGTTCCCCATGATCGCGGCAAAGATGAGCAGCGCGGCGAGCGCGTGCACGTTCAGGCCGGCCGCGGCCCATAGCGTGCCGGCCACGAACAGCAGCGAGTCCCCCGGCAGAAACGGCGTCACCACCAGACCTGTTTCGCAGAACACGATCAGGAACAGCAGCAGGTAGACCCATACGCCGTACTGCTGCAGCAGGCTCGCGAGGTGCTTGTCGAGATGGACCAGCAGATCCCAGAAGAACAGCAGCAGTTCCAAGTCGTTTCCCCAATCACGGCAGCGCGTATTCTAACCCGGCTATAATTCGCCATGCCCGCGATTCGCCTGCTCCCAGACACCCTGATCAGTCAGATTGCCGCCGGCGAAGTGGTGGAACGGCCGGCGTCGGTGCTGAAGGAATTGCTCGAGAACAGCCTCGACGCGGGCGCGACCGAAATCAGCGTCAGCCTGATGCAAGGCGGCATCAAGCAGCTCAAGGTGACCGACGACGGCGGCGGCATGGACGCCGAGGACCTGCCGCTTGCGTTCGCTCGCCACGCCACCAGCAAGATCGCCAGCCTAGACGACCTGGAACAGGTGCGCTCGCTCGGTTTTCGCGGCGAAGCGCTGGCCTCAATCGCATCGGTCGCGCGTATCGCGCTCACCACGCGGACCGGGCGCGCGCCGCACGCCTGGAGTTTCAGCGCCGAAGGAGGGGTGCAGGGCGGGGCGCAGCCGGCAGCGCATCCGGGTGGCACCAGCGTCGAAGTGAGCGATTTGTATTTCAATACGCCGGCACGGCGCAAATTCCTGCGTACCGAGGCGACCGAATTCGGCCATTGCGAGGACGTGTATCAGCGCATCGCGCTGTCGCGGCCCGATGTCGCGTTCAGTCTGAGGCACAACGGCCGCGTGATCTCGCATCTGCAGGCGGGGGACGCGGCGCGGCGCGTGGCTGCGGTGGCGGGGGAGGAATTCGCCGGCGCGGCGCGCGCGCTCGACGAGAATTCTTCCGGACTGCGGCTTTCGGGATTTGCCGGGTCGCCGTCATTTTCGCGCAGTTCGCGCGACGCCCAGTTCGCATTCGTCAACGGCCGCTTCGTACGCGACAAGCTGCTCGCGCATGCGCTGCGCCAGGCCTACCACGACATGCTGCATGGCGATCGCCATGCGGCCTATGTGTTGTTCCTCGAACTCGATCCGCTGGGTGTGGATGTGAACGTCCATCCGGCCAAGACCGAAGTGCGCTTTCGCGATGCACGCGCTATCCATCAGTTTGTATTTCACGCCGTGAGCAAAGCGCTCTCGGGGAGCGCCGCGCACACGGGCGCCGCCGCGGTCCAGCCGCTAGCGCTCGCCGGGGGCGTGAATTTCCAGCGCCTGCCCTATCAGTCCAGCCTGGGTGTGGCGCAGCCGGAGGCGGCTTATCAGGCGATGTTTACACCGCCGCCCGGGCCTGTCGCCGTCCCCGGCGGCGGCGCAGCGCGGCGCGCATTCGAAAGCATACGCGAGGGGATGCCTGCGCAGGCCGAAACCGATACACCGCTGGGTTATGCGATTGCGCAATTGCACGGCATCTACGTCCTGGCGCAGAACCGGCAGGGCCTGGTGCTGGTGGACATGCACGCAGCGCACGAGCGCATTCTGTACGAGAAGCTCAAAGGGGCGCTGCAGGCGCAGGGCATGAGCATGCAGAAACTGCTGATACCGGTAACCTTCAACGCGGACCGGCTGGAAGTTGCGACTGTGGAGGAACATTCGGGCGTGCTGCAACAGCTGGGTTTCGATGTGGCGCTGCTCTCTCCGACCGCGCTCGCGGTGCGCGCGGTGCCGTCCATGCTTGCTTCGGCCGACATCGCCGAACTGGCGCACGCGCTGCTGCGGGAGGTGCGCGAGTACGGCGGCAGCCGCGTGCTGACCGAACATCAGCACGAGTTGCTGTCGACCATGGCTTGCCACGGCGCAGTGCGCGCGCATCGAGCGTTGAGCGTTGCCGAAATGAACGCGCTGCTGCGCGAAATGGAGCTTACCGAACGCTCGGGGCAGTGCAATCACGGCCGGCCCACCTGGTATCAGATGAGCATGGCGGATTTGGACAAGCTGTTCCTGCGCGGACGCTAAGCCAGGGTTTGACAGTAGATCAGCGAACAACGAACCACCGGAGTTTCGCATGAAAGTAATCATTCTCGGCGCCGGCGCGGTCGGCGGCTATTTCGGCGGCCGCCTGGTGCAGGCCGGAGCAGACGTGACTTTTCTGGTGCGGCCAAAGCGCGCGCAACAGCTGGCCGAGGCCGGCATCATGATCAAGAGCCCGATGGGCGATGCGCAGATACCGGTGCGCACGGTGCTGCAGGAGGCGGTGCGGCCCGACTACGACCTGGCGATCCTGTCATGCAAGGCATACGACCTGGAAGCGGCGATTGGCGCGGTCGGCGGCGCGATCGGACCGAAAACCATGATCCTGCCTTTGCTCAACGGCATGGCGCAGTTGGGCCGGCTGGAGCAGGCTTACGGCACCCCGCGCGTGCTCGGCGGATCCTGCTATATCGCCTCGACTCTGGGTGCCGACGGTGTGATTCACCACCTGGGAAAATTTCAGGGTATCGCCTGCGGCACGCGCGCCGGCAATCACGCGCATGCCGCCGGCCTGCTGCAGGGACTGGCACAGGCCTATGCGAAGATTTCGATGGAGTGCAAGGTCAGTGAAAACATCGAGCAGGACATGTGGGAGAAGTTCGTGCTGCTGGCGAGCCTGGCTGCGATGACCTGCCTGATGCGCGCCAGTGTGGGCGAGATTCTTGCTACCGCGGACGGCGAGGCGTTGATGCGCGAAGCGCTAGATAGCTGCATCGCGGCGGCCAGCGCGGCCGGCCATGCGCCGCGCGCCGAATCGCTGCAGCGCACGGAGGGCATGCTGTTCGCGCGCGGCTCGGCCTTCACCGCATCCATGCTGCGTGATCTCGAATCCGGGGGGCGGGTCGAAGCCGATCACGTCGTCGGGGACATGCTGCGGCGCGTGCGCGCCGCCGGGGCCGACGCGCGCCTGCTAGCCGCCGCGTACTGCCACCTGCAGGCCTACGAGGCGCGGCGCCAGCGCGGCGCCACTGGGTGAGTACGGCGTCCCTGCGCCGTATCGTTCATAGCCCGCATGACGCACGCAGCGCTCGCAGTGTTGCCGCCGGCCATTTTGCTGATGGGGCCCACCGCCAGCGGCAAGAGCGCGCTCGCGCTCGCGATCGCGCAGCGCTTTCCGGTCGAGATCATCAGCGTCGATTCGGCGCAGGTGTACCGCGGCATGGACGTGGGAACGGCGAAGCCCGCGGCGGCGGAGCGCGCCACAGTGCCGCATCACCTGATCGACATCATCGATCCTGACCAGAACTATTCGGCCGCCCGGTTTCGCTCCGAGGCGATGCGCCTGATGGGGCAGATCTGCGGCCGCGGCCGCATGCCGCTCCTCGCCGGCGGTACCATGCTTTACTTCAAGGCGCTGCGCGAGGGCCTGTCGAACCTGCCCCAGGCAGATCTTGCCGTGCGCGCCGCGATCGAGGCCGAGGCGGGTGAAAAAGGCTGGTCCGCGTTGCATGCCGAACTGGCGCGCGTCGATGCGCCGACGGCGGCCCGGCTCAAACCGGGCGACGCGCAACGCATCCAGCGGGCGCTCGAGGTTTTTCGCGTCACCGGCAAGCCGCTTTCGGCGCTGCAGGGCGCGCGGGTGCCGGCTGAAGCGCAGTATCGCTACATCGCACTGGCGCTGGTTCCGGCGGAGCGCGCGCTATTGCACCGCAGGATCGAACGGCGATTCGAGGCCATGCTGGCTGCCGGCCTGGTGGAGGAACTCGCGCTTCTGCGTAAGAAATACGCGCTAGCCCCGGGGCTGCCCTCGATGCGCTGCGTCGGCTATCGCCAGGCCTGGGAGCATCTCGAAGGCGCGTATAGTCGCGCCACCTTGCGCGAGCGCGGGATTTACGCCACGCGCCAACTCGCCAAGCGGCAACTCACCTGGTTGCGTGCGATGAATGAGCCAAGACAACTTGACTGCTACGCGCCCGAGCTCGGTGATCGTGTGCTGCGCCACATCGAGGAGCAGACCCGGCGTCACTAGCAGCGGCCGCGGCAAATAAAATTTGCCGCGCAGCGCGCTGATCGTGCGCCTAGTCCCCTTTGGCCGACCCTTCGCGCCGCGGATCGGCGCCGCCGCGCCAGCCCTCGCGCGTGCGCTGGATCGCGTGCACGCCGCTGGTCATGTCGATCATGTGCACCTCGTGGCCCAGTGCCCGCAGCGGCACTGCCCAGTCTGCCGCAGCCGAACCCCTTTCCAGCTCAGTGGGCCCGTTGCGGCTGCCGAAGTTCGGCAGGTCGATCGCCTGCTGTATTTCCAGATTGCGGTCGAGCACGCCGACCAGGGTCTTGACCACGTGGTTGATGATGGCGCTGCCGCCGGCCGAACCCAGCACCAGCACCAGAGCGCCGTCGCGGTCGAACACCATGGTCGGCGCCATGGAACTGCGCGGCCGCTTGCCCGGCTCGATGCGGTTGGCCACTGGCTTGCCGTCCTGTTCAGCGACGAAAGAGAAATCGGTGAGCTGGTTATTCAGCAGGAAGCCTCGCACCATACGCTGGCTGCCGAAGGCGAACTCGATCGACGTGGTCATGGCGACGGCGTTGCCTGCCGCGTCGACGATGGACATATGGCTGGTGGACGGCAATTCCGGAGAAGCGTCATCTGCGAGCTGCGCCGGCGGCGCGCCCCGCGGCGTGCCGGGCAGGGCATGGCCCAGCGTGCGATCCGTGCGCACCAGCGCGGCGCGCCCGGCCAGATATTCGGGCGCCAACAGCCCCGCCACGGGCACCGGCACGAAATCGGCGTCGGCGAGATAGCGCTCGCGGTCGGCGTAGGCGAGTCGCTCGGCCTCGACGATGAGGTGCGCGGCGCTGACCGGATCCGACGGCAGGTGTTCCGGCGCCAGGCGTTGCAGTGTGCCCAGCACCTGCAGCACGGTGACACCGCCCGAACTTGGCGGAGGCATGCCGCAGACCTTCCATCGCCGATATGGCGCGCATACCGGTTCGCGCTGCTTCGCCTGGTAGTGCACCAGATCGTCCGTAGTCAGGTCGCCCGGATTAGGCGCGGCTGTTACCTTGTTGGCGATGTCGCGGGCGATCTCGCCCTCGTAGAAAGCCTTGGCGCCATGCGCTGCTATGCTGCGCAGCGTTTCGGCGAATGCGTGATTTTGCAGCAAGGTGCCCACGGGCCTGGGCGTGTCGTCATCGCGGTAGTACATGCGCCGCATCGCTTCGTCGCGCGCCGGGAGGCGCACCCAGGCGAGCAGGCGGTGCAGCCGTGGCGATAAGGGAAAGCCTTCAGTCGCGAGCCGGATCGCGGGCTGGAACAATTCCGCCCAGGGCAGCTTGCCGTGTTTGGCGTGAGCCATTGCCAGCATGCGCAGGACGCCGGGGGTGCCGACCGATTTGCCGCCGACTACCGCGTCCAGAAATGCAAGCGGACGGCCGTCGGCGCCGATAAATCGGTCAGCGCGCGCCGCAGCGGGCGCTGTCTCGCGCCCGTCGTAGACGCTAAGCTTTGCCTCGGCGGCCGAGTACTGCAGCATGAATGCGCCGCCGCCGATGCCCGATGATTGCGGCTCGACCAGATTGAGCACCATTTGCACCGCCACGGCGGCGTCGATCGCGCTGCCGCCTTGGCGCAGCACTTCGTAACCCGCCTCGACCGCCAGCGGATGCGCTGCGGCGAGGAGGAAATGCTTCGCTTCGATCGCATGTTTTTGGCTGAATCCCGAAGGCGGTTCAGGCGCGGGCTGCGCGGCGGCCAATCCCGCCCAAAGCAGCGCAATGACCGGCGCCAGCCGGGAAAACAAAAAGGGCAGCCGCACGGCTGCCCTTTTGATGAAGATCATTCCGTCGATCAGAGCAGTGGCACTACCAGCAGCGCCACGATGTTGATGATCTTGATCAGCGGATTCACCGCCGGACCCGCCGTGTCCTTGTAGGGATCGCCCACGGTGTCTCCGGTCACGGCCGCCTTGTGCGCCTCCGAACCCTTGCCGCCGAAGTTGCCGTCCTCGATATATTTCTTGGCGTTGTCCCAGGCGCCGCCGCCGGTGGTCATGGAGATCGCGACGAACAGGCCGGTGACGATGGAGCCCATGAGCACGCCGCCCAGGGCCTGCGGTCCGAGCACGACACCCACGATGATCGGCACGAGTACCGGTAGCAGCGAAGGCACCATCATTTCCTTGATCGCGGCCACGGTGAGCATGCCCACCGCCTTGGAATAGTCAGGCTTGCCCGTGCCTTCCATGATGCCCGGGATTTCCTTGAACTGGCGGCGCACCTCAACCACCACCGCGCCGGCGGCGCGGCCGACCGCTTCCATCGCCATGGCGGCGAAGAGGTAGGGAATCAGACCGCCGATGAACAGGCCGATGATCACCATGTGGTTGGAAAGGTCGAAGCTCACCACCTTGCCGGAACTCTCCAGCGCATGGGTGTAGTCGGCGAACAGCACCAGCGCGGCTAGGCCGGCGGAACCGATGGCATAGCCCTTGGTCACCGCCTTGGTGGTGTTGCCTACCGCATCCAGCGGATCGGTAATGGCGCGCACCGAATCAGGCAGGTTGCTCATTTCCGCGATGCCGCCGGCGTTGTCGGTGATCGGACCGTAGGCGTCCAGGGCGACGATGATGCCGGTCATGGACAGCATGGAAGTCGCGGCGATCGCGATGCCGTACAGGCCGGCCCAGTGGTAGGCAAGATAGATCGACGCGCACACCGCCAGCACCGGCAGCGCGCAAGCGCGCATCGAAACGCCCAGTCCGGCGATGATGTTGGTGCCGTGTCCGGTGGTCGAGGCTTCGGCTATGTGCCGTACCGGGGAGAACTCGGTGGCGGTGTAGTACTCGGTGATGATCACCATCAGCGCGGTCAGCACCAGTCCGATCACGGCGGTGCCGTAAAGATGCAGCACGGTGATGCTTCTCGCCACGCCGCCGATGTCGAAGGTCACGTTTTTGAGGATATCGCCCATCATCCAGTCGGTGAGCGGATAGAAGGCGATGAGCGCCAGCACGCCGGCGACCATCAGGCCTTTGTACAGGGCGGCCATGATCTTCTTGCCGGGTGTGATTTTCACGAACATGCAGCCGATGACCGAGGCGATGATCGAAAAGCCGCCGAGCACCAGCGGATAGATCACCGCATTGGCGGACATGGTCTTGATCGTCAACGCGCCCAGCAGCATGGTCGCAATGATGGTCACGGCATAGGTTTCGAACAGGTCGGCCGCCATGCCGGCGCAGTCCCCGACGTTGTCGCCCACGTTGTCCGCGATCACCGCCGGGTTGCGCGGGTCGTCCTCGGGGATGCCGGCTTCGACCTTGCCCACCAGATCGGCGCCGACGTCCGCGCCCTTGGTGAATATGCCGCCGCCGAGACGCGCGAAGATCGAGATCAGCGAACCGCCGAAGCCGAAGCCGATCAGGGGCTTGATCACTTCACTGAGAGCCTGGCCGTTGCCGGCGGCGTTGGCGGTAAGCACGGCGTAAAAGCCGGTAACTCCGAGCAGCCCCAGACCCACCACCAACAAGCCGGTGATGGCGCCCCCGCGGAAGGCGACAGTGAGCGCTTCGTTCAGTCCGGTGCGCGCCGCTTCGGCAGTGCGCACGTTGGCGCGCACCGATATGTTCATGCCGATGTAACCGGTGGCTCCCGACAGCAATGCGCCGAGGACGAATCCGGTCGCGGTAGTCGCGCCCAGAAATATCCCGATCAACACGGCGAGGATCACGCCGACGATGGCGATGGCGGTATATTGCTTGTTCAGGTAGGCCGACGCGCCTTCCTGTATCGCAGCGGCGATTTCGCGCATGCGCTCGTTCCCCGCAGGCTGGGCCAGTATCCATTTGATCGACCAGCCGCCGTAGAGCAGCGCGAACACGCCGCATGCGAGTGCAAACCAGAGTCCTGAATTCATGAAGCTTCTCCCTGAGTAAGGCCGGCCGACTTCGGACCGTCAGTTTTTGAAAGCTCCAAATTGTAACAGGCGGCGCCCGCCCAGGAACAGGGGCTGACGGGGATAATCTTTGCACTTGCGCGGACGGCGCCCCGTCCGCGCGGATCCTCGCTTGTGAACGGATGAAAAGCGCATCCGTTCACAAGCGAGGATCTTGGCTGAAAGCGACCCAAAACCCATCTTGCTTTTTGTCGATAAGCTTACCTTTGGTACGGATGCGCCTTTCATCAATGCCAAAACAAGATTTGCGCGCAGAGCGCGCAAAGGTCGTTCTTGGTATGCGACGACGTAAGAGGCGCCGTATATAATGGAAACCGGATTGCAGATCGTCGAAATCTTAATGATTCAAGGGAGCAACCAGGTCATGCCGTACGGGAAGGTTTTAGTCGCTCAGGGTGGCGGGCCAACCGCCGTGATCAACCAGTCGATGGCGGGCGTCGTTCTGGAAGCGCGCAAGTTTCGCAACGTCGAACTGGTGTACGGCGCCTATCACGGGGTATCCGGGATCGTGAACGAGGAGTTTCTGGACCTTACGCAGGAAACCAGCCACAACATCGAAATGGTGGCCGACACGCCCTCGTCGGCGCTGGGTTCGACGCGCGACAAGCCCGATCTGCGCTACTGCCAGGAGATTTTCAAGGTGCTGAAGGCGCACGGCATCGGCTATTTTTTCTACGTCGGCGGCAACGATTCATCCGACACGGTGCGCATCGTCAACGAGGAGGCCAAGCGCGCGGACTACCCGCTGCGCTGCATTCACATACCAAAAACCATAGACAATGACCTGGTCTGCAACGATCACACGCCGGGCTTTCCGTCTGCGGCGCGCTTTGTGGTGCAGGCGTTCATGGGCGCCAACCTCGACAACGCCGCGCTGCCGGGGGTTTACCTGGCCGTCGTGATGGGCCGGCACGCGGGATTTCTGACCGCGGCATCCGCGCTGGGAAAGAAATTTCCCGACGACGGCCCCCACCTGATCTACATACCCGAACGCATATTCAACATCGACAGGTTTCTGGCCGACGTGAAGGCCACCTACGAAAAGCACGGGCGCTGCGTGGTTGCCGCCTCCGAGGGCATCCATGACAGCAATGGCAACCCCATTATTACCCAGTTGACTCGCCAGGTGGAACGCGACGCGCACGGCAATGTGCAGCTTTCCGGGACCGGCGCCCTGGCCGACCTGCTATGCGATGAGATCAAGCGCAAGCTCGGCATCAAGCGTGTGCGCGGCGATACGTTCGGCTACGTGCAGCGCTCGTTCATGGGCTGCGTCTCCGATGTCGATCAACGCGAGGCGCGTGAGGTTGGTGAAAAAGCAGTGCAGTTCGCCATGTGGGGCGATTGCGACGGATCGGTGACGATCAAGCGCACCGGCTTTTACTCGGTGGATTATCAACTGGTTCCACTGGAATCCGTGGCGGGGAAAACACGCGTCATGGAAGATGAATTTATCGCCGCCAGCGGAACCGATGTCACCGACGCTTACCGGCTCTATCTGCGCCCGCTGCTGGGTTCGGGCATGCCGGACGCCTATCGCCTGCGCTCGAACCGCGTCGACAAGATTCTCAATTCAGCGAAATAGACATGGCTGCTTCGCCAACCCACGCTCAATCGCCGAAGCAGATTCCCATATCCCGGCCGGTCTGCAGGATGTCGGAGTCCAGGGGAACGCCCTTCATACGGCCGGCGACGTCTGCGAGGGGGACGTAATTCACGTTGGGAAAGGCGAGCGCAACCATGACGCCCGAATGGCCCTCGGACAGCGCGCGCACGGCAGCAGTGCCAAAACGCATGGCTGCGACTCGATCAAAGGACGTCGGGCTGCCACCGCGCAGCAGATGGCCCAGAACCACCAGCCGGGTATCCTTGTCAGTGCGCTCCTGCAGCGCATTCGCGGTGCGTTCTCCGATTCCGCCCAGGCGCTCGGCGTGGCCGATCTCGGCGGGCGCCTGGATCGCGCGATTGCCGCCGGCGGGTTCTGCGCCTTCTGCAACGACGACGAGAGAATACATGCGTCCCAGGCTGTCGCGGCGTAGGATTTTCGCAACCACCTTGTCCAGGTCGAAGGGAATTTCCGGGATCAGCACGGCATGGGCCCCGCCGGCTATGCCCGCGTGCAGCGCGATCCAGCCCGCATAGCGCCCCATCACCTCCACCACCATCACGCGCTGGTGGCTTTCGGCGGTGCTGTGCAGGCGGTCCAGGCATGCGGAGGCAAAGTCCACCGCCGTGTCGAAGCCGAAGGTGGTGAAGGTTTTGTCCAGATCGTTGTCTATAGTCTTGGGCACGCCGACTACGCGCAGGCCCTTCTGGTGCAGCGCATTGGCGATGGTGAGCGAGCCGTCACCGCCGACCGACACGAGTGCATCCAGTTCCTGTTTGGCGAAGAATTCCAGAATCTCGTTCGAACGATCCACCTCGCGTACGGTTCCGTCCGGCATTTTCACCGGGAACTGCAGGGGATTGCCCTTGTTGGTCGTGCCCAGGATGGTGCCTCCCAGGTGCCCGATCCCGCGCACCTTTTCCGGAGTGAGGCGAAACACGCCGCCTTCGGGATAGCGCTCGTGGAAGAGTATGCCGTTGAATCCCTCGCGGATGCCGTAGCATTCCCATCCGCGCCTGCTGGCGCTGATGACCACGGAGCGGATGACGGCGTTCAGTCCCGGGGCGTCGCCGCCACCAGTGCAGATGGCGATGCGTCGGATGTGGCTGGACATTGGCGTTCCTCCGTTAGGGGGCGTAGACGCGGGTCGCGCCTGTGGGGCCGAACCCCGGGTTCATGCGGCGTTTCACCTGACGCCAATTCCGTTGATCGCGCTTATTGTAGCTCAGCCAATATGCGGTCGCGGATCTGCTCTACGGTACCGGTGCCGGAAACCTTGCAGTGACGGGGCGCGCTGGCGTCGCCCGAGGCCTGCCACTTCGAATAATATTCGATCAGCGGTTGCGTTTGCGCGTGGTACACGTGCAGGCGTTCCTTCACGGTCTCGGGGTGATCGTCCTGGCGCAGGATCAGCGCTTCGCCGGTAACATCGTCTTTGTCGGCGACTTTTGGCGGGTTGTAATTTACGTGATAGGTGCGCCCGGAGGCAGGATGCACGCGCCGGCCGCCCATGCGCTGGATGATTTCCTCGTCCGGAACCGCGATCTCGATCACCCAATCGATGCGCAGGCCGGCATTCTTCATCGACTCCGCCTGCGCCAGGGTGCGCGGAAAACCGTCGAACAAAAAGCCACCGGCGCAATCAGGCTCCTCGATCCTGTGTTTCACCAGATCGAGGATGACTTCGTCCGGGACCAGCTGGCCCGCGTCCATGAGCTTCTTGGCCTTCAGGCCAAGATCGCTGCCGGCTTTGATCGCCGAGCGCAGCATGTCGCCGGTGGAGATCTGCGGAATGCCGTATTTTTTTGTGATGAAACTCGCTTGCGTGCCCTTGCCTGCGCCCGGCGGTCCCAACAAGATGAATCGCATTCTAGGCTCCTCCTGGTCTTAAAAACTGTCGAATCCGCGCTTTCACCCTAGGCCGGATGGCGCTCGCTCGCGAAGAACCGGCGCACGCGCTCCAGGTCTTCGGCGGTATCCACTCCCGCTTGCGCAGCGTGTGCGGTCACCGCAACCGCAATTCGATGTCCGTGCCAGAGCGCGCGCAATTGTTCCAGCGCCTCGAAATGCTCGAGCGCCGCCGGCTCCAGCCGGTTGTAAAGCTGCAGGTAGCGTGCGCGGTAGGCGTAGATACCAATGTGCCGGTAGCTTGGCAGGCCCGGTGGCAGCGCGCTTTGATTTACCGCAAAGCTATCTCGGGGCCAGGGAATCGGCGCCCGGCTGAAATAGAGTGCGCGGCCGCAATGGTCCAACACCACCTTGACCACGTTGGGATTGAGCAGCGACTCGGCGTCGCCAATCGGATGACAGGCGGTGGCGATGCTTGCCTCGCGGTCTTCGGCCAGGGATCGCGCCACCTCGCTGATCAACTCAGGCTCGATCAGCGGTTCGTCGCCCTGGACGTTGACCACGATATCGCCGTCGGCGAGGCCCAGTTGCCGTGCAGCCTCGGCAATGCGGTCGGTGCCGGTGGCATGATCGCTCCGGGTCATTATCGCCTGGTGACCGTGAAGTTCCACCGCATCGATTATGGCCTGGCTGTCAGTTGCGATCCATACCGCCCGGGCGCCGCTGGCGCGGGCGCGTTCGGCGACGCGCACCACCATTGGTTTGCCCGCAATATCGGCCAGCGGCTTGGCGTGCAGGCGGCTGGACGCGTAGCGTGCGGGAATGACCACCAGGAAGGCGCCGGATCGGCTCATGATTTGGCGGCAGGAAAAGAAGCGGGGCCTGTAAAGAAATGATTCTAGCTGATTGGGCTGTCCGGGGGCAGGAATCCACGGCCGATAGGCAAGCGCGCTGGGCGCGACAGGCCTATAATCGGAACCTCGTTCCATCATGGCGCCCCCCTTTCCGGCCGGGCCGCTCAATCTGGTACTACGTGGACATATCAAAGAACTTATCCAGCGTCAAAGCAGCTTTGCCCCCGTGCCTCTCTCGGCAGGGCCTATGATCGCCACTTCCTTTTCCGATCTTGGTCTGCTGCCGCAGTTGCTGCAGGCAGTCATCGATAAAGGCTACACCGAGCCTTCCCCCATACAGGCGCAGGCGATCCCCGTGATCCTGCAGGGCCTGGACGTCATGGGCGGTGCCCAGACCGGCACCGGCAAGACCGCGGGCTTCACCCTGCCGCTATTGCAGCGGCTGGCGCCACACGCGAATACCAGCGCCTCGCCCGCCCGCCATCCGGTGCGCGCCCTGATCCTTACGCCGACACGCGAACTCGCGGCGCAGGTCGCCGAAAGCGTGCGCGACTACGGAAAGCACCTGGGGCTGCGTCCGGGAGTGGTGTTCGGCGGCGTCGATATCGTTCCGCAGATTCAGATGCTGCGCGCCGGCGTAGAAGTGCTGGTGGCAACGCCCGGCCGGCTGCTCGATCATGTACAGCAAAAGACGGTGATGCTGGGGCAGGTGGAAATCCTGGTGCTGGATGAAGCTGACCGCATGCTCGACATGGGGTTCATGCCCGACATTCGCCGCATCCTCGCGCTATTGCCGGCCAAGCGGCAGAGCCTGCTGTTTTCGGCCACATTTTCTGAAGAGATCAAGCGGCTCGCGGACAATATGTTGCACCAGCCGGTGCTGATCGAAGTGGCCCGGCCCAATGCCATGACCGAACTGGTGAGCCACGAAGTGCACCCCGTAAGGCGCGAGAGAAAGCGCGACCTGCTCGCCCACCTGGTCCGGACCCAGAACCTGCAGCAGGTACTGGTGTTCGGCGGTACGCGCCTGGGTGTGAACCGCCTCGCCTATCAACTGCAGAAAGACGGCATCCATGCCTCTGCGATCCACGGCGACAAATCGCAGGTGGAGCGCATACAGGCGCTAGCCGACTTCAAATCGGGCAAGACACCGGTGCTCGTAGCAACCGACGTCGCCGCCCGCGGCCTGGATATCCAGGAGTTGCCGGCGGTGATCAATTTTGAACTGCCCGGCGCACCTGAAGATTATGTGCACCGCATCGGCCGTACCGGCCGCGCCGGTTCCACCGGTCGCGCCATCTCTCTGGTTTGCGCCGACGAACACGAAAAACTCGCGGCGATCGAGAAATTCATCAAGCAGCGCATCCCCCAGACCATCATCCCCGGTTTCGAGCCGGACGCCTCGGGTGTGTCGGCATTGATGCATACCGAACGCGAGCGGCCGGAGCGCCGGCCGGACCGCGGCAGCAGTCTCACGCGGGGTGCGCGTGCGCACAGCGTCAAGACACCGGCAAAACCGGTGGATTCGATTTTTTCCGCCCCCTACGTTCCGAGCAAGGCGGTAACTCCGGCAGCGGAGCCGGAGCGGACCGGACCGCAAAAACCGGGTCGCCAGGTGGCGGCGCTATTGGGCGGCCTGCGCAAATCCGGTTAGAAGCTGTGTTCGGGTCCCGGAAATGACCCGTCTTTCACCGCAGCTACGTAGTTCTCCACGGCTTGCTGGATGCTCGTGGCGCCGTCCATGAAATTCCTCACGAACTTCGCTTTCTTGCCCGGGAACACGCCCAGGAGGTCGTGCAGGACCAGGACCTGGCCGGAGCAGTCTGGCCCTGCGCCTATGCCTATGGTCGGAATCGACAGATTGGCGGTGACCTCTGCGGCGAGTTTGGCCGGAATCGCTTCGAGCACGATCAGGCCGGCGCCTGAACGCTCCAGAGCGAGCGCATCCTCGATCAATTGCCGCGCCGCGTCCACCGTCTTTCCCTGCACGCGGAATCCGCCCAATTGATGCACCGACTGCGGCGTGAGTCCGAGATGGCCGCACACCGGAATGCCGCGCTTCACCAGGAATTCGGTGGTCTGGGCAAATGTCACCCCGCCTTCCAGTTTGACCATGTGGGCGCCGGCCGCCATCAATTGCGCAGCGCTGCCAAACGCCTGTTCGCAGCTCTCCTGATAGCTGCCGAAAGACAGGTCGCCAATGAGGAACGCACGCTTCGCGCCGCGCGCGACGCAAGCCACGTGGTAGACCATGTCCTCCAGGGAGACGGGCAGGGTGGTGCCGTGCCCCTGGAGCACGTTGCCCAGGGAATCGCCCACGAGGATGCTTTCGACGCCGGCATGCTCCAGCAGCGCGGCGAAGCTCGCGTCGTAGCCGGTGAGCATGGCGATCTTGTTGCCGTCACGGCGCAGCTTGTGCAAATCGGTGAGGGTAAGTTGATTGTCGCTCATGGGGTCGGTCCGAAACGGTGATGGCCTATAGCTTATTACAAAAAGACGCGATGCATCCCCTCGTGCATCAGCGCAATCTTAGCGTCTCCGGGGCGTCTGCCCTAGAATACGACATTAGCCAAGGATCTGCCAACCATGAACCTGGACCGAGTTAGCTCAGGCCGCGACGTCCCCAACGATGTTAACGTGATTATCGAAATCCCGATGAACGCCGATCCAATCAAGTACGAGGTCGACAAGGAAACCGGCGCGGTATTCGTCGACCGCTTCATGTCGACCGCGATGCATTACCCGTGCAACTACGGCTATATTCCCCACACCATTTCAGATGACGGCGATCCCGTGGACGTGCTGGTGCTGAGCCCCGTTCCCATCATCACCGGGGTGGTGGTGCGCTGCCGGCCGATAGGCATGCTCAAGATGGAGGACGAGGCGGGGGGCGATGCCAAGCTGCTGGCGGTGCCGGTGGACAAACTCTCCAGCCTCTACCGCGCGGTCAAATCGCCGCGCGATCTGCCTGAACTGACAACCGCGCAAATCTCCCATTTCTTCCAGCACTACAAGGATCTGGAGCCGGGGAAATGGGTGAAGGTGGAGGGCTGGGTAGGCGCGGAGGAAGCGAAGAAGGAAATCCTCGCCGGCGTGGCGCGCTACAAGAAGGCAAAGAATAAACCCAAGTTCTAGGCAGTAGGTTCGTCCTTGTAAGGCGAGTGCTCGTTCAATTCGTCCACGTAGTGCTCGATGCCCTGATGTTCGCGTTCGAGGAAGCGCGCCACCGCGTCGGAAAACTCCGGGTGCGCCAGCCAGTGCGCCGACAGGGTTTTCACCGGCAGAAAGCCGCGCGCAAGCTTGTGCTCGCCCTGGGCGCCGCCTTCGAAAACTTTGATCTTCTCCTCGATGCAGAATTCCAGCGCCTGGTAGTAGCAGGTTTCGAAATGCAGGCAGGGCAGGTATTGCAGCGCGCCCCAGTAGCGCCCGTACAGGGTCTGCGGCGAGTACAGATTGAGCGCGCTGGCGATCGGCTTGCCCTCAAGTTCCGCCACGATCAGCAGTAGGTGCTGCGGCATGGTCAGCCCCAGCCGCCGAAAGAAATCCAGGCTCAGATAGGGCGTGGAGTGGTGCGCGCGGTAGGTGCCGTTGTAGCAGCGCGCGAACAAGGCCCAGTCGCCCTCCTTGATGTCGCTGCCGCGCAGGCGGCGAAAACTCACGCCCGCGTCACGCACCTTGCGCCGCTCCTGGCGGATTTTCTTGCGCTTGTCGTGCGACATCTGCGACAGAAATTCGTCGAACGAAGCATAACCCGGATTACTCCAGTGGAATTGCACGCTCGAGCGCAGCATCATGCCGGCAGCCTGCATCAGTTCGGCTTCCGGCTGCTGCGGGAACAGCACATGCAGGGAGGAAGTGTCCTGCGCGAGGGCGAGCGCCGAACGTACCAGCGCGGCGCGCTCGGCATCGGTCGTGGCGAGCAGGCGCGGACCCGAAACAGGCGAGAATGGAATGCCCGCGAGGAGCTTGGGGTAATAGGCGAGGCCGTGGCGCCGATAGGCATCGGCCCAGGCCCAGTCGAACACATACTCGCCGTAGGAGTGCGACTTGAGGTAAAGCGGCATCGCCGCCCGGAGCCGGGGCGGAGCGCAGGCGCCGGCGGCTCCGCGTGCGGCCCTGTCCCAAAGCGTCACGAATTGCGGCAGCCAGCCGCTTTTCGCGCTGGCGCAGCCGGTCTGATGCAGGGCATGGAAAAACTCGTGCGAGATCAGCGGATGGCCGAGCGCGAGCCGGTTCCAGTCGGCGGCGTCGACGCCGGACAGATCATCGAGCACGCGCAGGTCTAGTTCGGGCAAACGCGCAATTCCTGGGGGTCGGGTTGGCAAAATCGTGAGCAGATGGTGGGAGTTGTAGCGGCGGCGCGTTGCCTCACCGCAGTCGTCGAACAGGCTGATTATTGGCGAAGGGTAGGCGCGCCGCAAGCGTTATAATTCGCCGATGAGCAACACGGTCAAAATCGCCGTCGCACAGATCAACTGCTTGCTCGGCGATCTTGCCGGGAACGCCGCCAAGATTCTGGATTGCGCCGAGCGCGCCAAAGCCGCCGGTGCGCAGGTTTTGCTTACGCCCGAACTGTCGCTGTGCGGCTACCCGCCGGAAGACCTGCTGCTGCGCGAGGGGTTCTTCCGCGATTGTGCCGCGGCCCTGGACAAACTCGCTGCGGCGGTGCGCGGGATCAGTGTCGTCGTCGGCCATCCGCAGCTTGCCGGGGGCATGCGATACAACGCTGCTTCGATATTGCAGGAGGGCGGGATCGCTGCGACTTATCGCAAACGCAATTTGCCCAATTACACCGTGTTCGACGAGGAGCGCTATTTCGAGCCTGGCGCGGAACCGGTGGTGTTCGAGGTCAATGGCGCGTTCCTCGGCATCAATATTTGCGAGGATCTCTGGGGCGAGCAAGGCCCGGTGGAAGCCGGGGCCGGCGTGGAACAAAACGACGCTGCGGCGGGCCAGCGCAGCAGGGCCTGGCGCGCCGATGCACCGCGCCTCGCGCGCGCCGCGGGAGCCGAGGTGCTGCTGGTGTTGAACGCCTCACCCTATCACACCCGCCAGCACGCCTCGCGCCTCGGGGTGGCGCGCAACCGCGCCAGCGAAACCGGGTTGGCCGTCATTTACGCCAACATGGTTGGCGGCCAGGACGAACTCGTGTTCGACGGCGCCTCCTTCGCCATGAATGCCGCCGGGGAGACTACCCACCAATTGCCGTTTTTCCAGGAGTCGCTGGAGTTCGTCGAGGTCGTCGACGGGGTGCCGCAGCCGGGCGAGCGAGCGACGCCCTTGTCCTTCGAGGCCTCCGTGTACGGCGCGCTGTGCCTGGGCGTGCGCGACTACATAGGCAAGAACGGCTTCCCCGGAGCGATTCTGGGGATGTCGGGCGGTATCGACTCGGCCCTGACCCTGGCGATCGCCTGCGATGCGCTTGGAGCGGACAAGGTGCGCGCGGTGATGATGCCATCCCAGTACACAGCCGACATCAGCTGGATCGATTCGCGCGAAATGGTCCGGCGCCTGGGTGTGCGCTATGACGAGATCGCCATCAAGCCGATGTTCGATGCGTTCCTCGCGGCGCTTGCGCGAGAGTTCCAGGGGCGGCCGGAGGATGCGACCGAGGAAAACCTGCAGGCGCGCATCCGCGGCATGCTGCTGATGGCACTTTCCAACAAGTTCGGCTCCATCGTCCTCACCACCGGCAACAAGTCCGAAATGGCGGTAGGCTATTCCACGCTGTACGGCGACATGGCCGGCGGCTTTGCGGCGATCAAGGACGTAGCCAAGACACTGGTCTATCGTCTTGCCGAATACCGCAATACCCTGGGCGAGGTGATTCCGCAGCGCATCATCGATCGCCCGCCCTCGGCCGAACTGCGCCCCGGCCAGACCGACCAGGACAGCCTGCCGCCGTATGCGGTGCTCGATGCGATCATGTCGGCTTATATGGAACAGAACCTGAGCCCGGCCAAAATCGTGGCCGGCGGCCAGCGGGAGGAGGACGTGGCGCGGGTGGTGGGGCTGATCAAGCGAAATGAATACAAGCGCCGCCAGGCACCGGTCGGAATACGTATCACCCAGCGCGGATTCGGCAAGGACTGGCGCTATCCGATCACCTCGAAGTACCAGGAAAAATTCTAGGGGCAGAAGGGACCCGCGAGAACGGCTGTTCCCGTTCTACGCCCGCATTTTGTTGCTATACTGGCCGCAACTGCGACAGAGGGAGAGTCCGTCATGAAGAAAATCGACGCCGTGGTAAAACCGTTCAAGCTCGACGAAGTACGCGAAGCATTGTCGGAAATCGGGGTGAGCGGGCTCACCGTGACCGAGGTCAAAGGCTTCGGACGGCAGAAAGGCCATACCGAGCTATATCGCGGCGCCGAGTACGTGGTGGATTTCCTGCCCAAGGCTAAAATCGAGATCGTGGTGGCCGATAGCATGGTGGAGCAGGCGATCGAAGCGATCGTCAAGGCCGCTCGCACCGGCAAGATCGGCGACGGAAAGATCTTTGTCACCTCGGTCGAGCAGGTGGTGCGAATTCGCACCGGGGAGACCGACGAGTCGGCGATCTAAGGGGATTTGGACGGCGACGCGCCTACGCCGTCAACAGGACCACCAGCGCGCCGCTGCCCCCGTCCACCGGCCGCGCCTGGCAGTAAGCCAATACCTCCTCGCGCTGGACCAGCCAGTGTTTTACCTTCGCCTTCAGCACTGGCTCGCGGTTCTTCGAGCCCAGCCCCTTGCCGTGAATCACGCGCACGCAGCGCACGCCGCGCCTGATGCAATTTGCCAGGAAACCGGCCAGCGCCTCGCGCGCCTGGTGACGGTCCATGCCGTGCAGGTCGAGCTGGTCCTGGATCACCCAGGTGCCGCTGCGCAGTTTGCGCAGTACCTGGCGTGAAAGTCCCGGGCGCAGGAAATTCGGCTCATCGCCGCTATCGAGCCAGTCCTGCGCGGTCCAATCGGCACTAAGGCTTTCCTCGAGCACCGCGTGTTCGTCCAGGTGCGACTGCACCGGATAGGGCGGCGGGGCGTCTGGCATCCGCAGTACTTTGCCGTGCTGCGGCAAGGGCCGCGCGTCGGCCACGGCTTGCCGGAACAGATCCTGGTCCGTCTTTTCAATCGAGGCTTTGGCGGTTTTTTTCATGCCTGATCCTGCGCTCAGCCCGGACTGCGCCAGCAGGCGCGGGTTGATCCCGATTACACGCTATCTGTCATCGACTACCCGAGATCATCGAGGTATTTTTCCGCATCCAGCGCCGCCATGCACCCCGATCCGGCACTGGTCACCGCCTGGCGATAGACATGGTCCTGCACGTCGCCCGCAGCAAATACGCCGGGCACGCTGGTGGCGGTGACGTTGCCCTCGTTGCCGCCGCGGGTGAGGATATATCCCCCTTTCATTTCGAGCTGGCCGTCGAAAATCTGCGTGTTGGGCGAGTGGCCGATAGCGATGAACAGACCGTGAATCCTGAGGTCTTCGGTGCCGCCGCCCTTGACGTCCTTGACGCGGATTCCGGTGACGCCGGTTTTGTCTCCGAGCACCTCGTCGAGCACGCTGTTCCACATGACGCTGACATTGCCGCCCTTGGTCTTGGCCAGGAGCTTGTCGATCATGATCTTCTCGGCGCGCAGCTTGTCGCGCCGGTGAATCAAGGTGACATGGCGTGCGATGTTGGCCAGATATAGCGCCTCCTCGACAGCCGTGTTGCCGCCGCCGACTACGGCAACGTCCTGGTTCTTGTAGAAAAAACCGTCGCAAGTGGCGCAGGCCGACACGCCCTTGCCCATGAACCGTGTTTCCGATTCCATGCCCAGGTAGCGCGCCGAGGCGCCGGTCGCGATGATCAGCGCGTCGCAGCTATAGTCGGCATTGTCGCCGGAGAGCGCGATCGGCTTATTGCGCAGGTCGACCGTATGAATCTGGTCGAACACGATCTCGGTCTCGAAACGCTCCGCGTGCTTTTGAAAGCGCTCCATCAGCTCGGGGCCTTGCACGCCGGCGAAATCGGCGGGCCAATTGTCGACATCGGTGGTCGTCGTGAGCTGGCCGCCCGGTGCGAGGCCGGTGAGCAGCACGGGTTTCAGATTGGCGCGCGCGGCGTACACGGCCGCCGTATAGCCGGCGGGGCCAGAACCGAGGATCAACAGGCGGGAGTGCTTGGTCATGTCCATCTCATTGAAGTTGGATATAATAAAAACGAAGGGGAGACAGGCGTTTAGCCAGCGATTCAAATTATACCGTTGCAGGCTGGTTGCGAGTTGGACAAAATTCCCGGCGCGCCCTGAGCGATTTTTCATGTGAACTAGAACACTCGAATCGGTTTCACCGTATCTGGGATCGTGGATCGCGGTGAATGTCAGCAGGCCTCGGGTCGGAAAGTACAAACACGGAAGGCAGAAGAAGGCGCCAGCGGTTTTGATGAAACCTTTATCAACTGCGTCCGCATTCGCGCTGCTATTGTTCTCGGGCTCGCAACTTGCGTATGCGCAGGCGCAGCCGCGATCCGCCGAATCGCCCGCGCACGCGCCGGCGGCAGCGATCGCGGAGCCGCGTTTCGACATCAACAAATTCACCGTTCGCGGCGCAACCCTGATCACCTCCGAGGGACTGCAACTCATACTCGCGCCATACATTGGCAAGGGGAAGAATTTCGGCGACGTGCAAAAAGCGCTGGAAGCCCTGGAAAAATCCTATACCAGCAAAGGCTATAGCGCGGTGCAGGTGATCCTGCCGGAACAGCAAATAGACGGCGGCGAAGTCGCGTTCGAAGTAGTCGAAGCCAAAATCGGCAAGATCGTCGTCGAAGGCAACCAATATTTCGACGAAGCCAACGTGCGCGCGAGCATGCCGGGGGTGCAGGAAGGGCAGCCACCGAACATCTTCGATATTTCCGATAACCTGCGCGTGGCCAACGAAAACCCCGCAAAGCAGACCACCGTGCTGTTGCGCAGCGGCACCGAGGAAGGCCAGGTCGACGCCGTACTCCGGGTCGCCGACGAGCGTCCCAACAAGTTCAGCATTACCCTGGACAATACCGGCACCGAGCAGACCGGACTGTACCGCATTGGCTTTGGTTACCAAAACGCCAATATGTGGAATCGCGACCATGTGCTGAGCGCGCAATATGTGACCGCGCCCAACGACGACGACAGGACCAACCGGCTCGCCTTGTATCCGAGCAAGAACGTGCTCATCGTAGGCGCGCAATATCGCGTGCCGCTATACGTGCAAGGCGATACGCTGGATTTTACGGCCGGCTACTCCAACGTCAATTCCGGCGTGGTGGCCAACCTTTTCAACATCAGCGGCGCCGGCACCATTTTCGCCGCACGCTACAATCAGAATCTGCAAAAGATCGGCGGTCTGGAGCACAAACTCAGCTATGCCCTGGACTGGCGCGCCTACCAGAGCCTGGTGAGCCAGATCGATGTGCCCGGCGCCAGTCTGGTGCCCGATGTGACCGTGCATCCGATTAGCCTTAGTTATGCGGGAGTCTATCGAAAGGACGATAGCGACAGCAATTTCTTCGTCTCGGTAAGCCAGAACCTCGCCGGGGGCAACGACGGCGGAACCGGGGCGTTTCTGGGAGATCCCTTCGCAGTGCCTGCACGTTCTCCGGCGCGGGCGGGCGCGAATCCGCGCTATTTCATAACCCGCTGGGGCTTCAACCACAATCGCGCACTGCCGCGCGACTGGCAGATACGATTTGGCATGAATGGACAATTGACGCGTGACATGCTCATCCCGGGCGAACAGTTCGGCATCGGCGGCGCGGATTCGGTGCGCGGGTTTCTCGAGCGCGAAATCATCAACGACTACGGCTATCGCGGAACGCTAGAGGCGTACACCCCGGACTTCGGCGGCGTCGTCCCCGTTTCCAACATCAGGATACGTGCCCTGGCGTTCTATGACTGGGGTGCGGTGCGACGCAACCGGCCGGAGCCGCTGGAGATACACGGGCAGCACATCGGCAGCGCCGGACTGGGAGTGCGGGCCTCACGCGGCACCAACGTCAGCCTGAGACTGGACGTCGCGACCGTGTTGGACAGCGGCGGATTGCAGAATACTGGCGACGTGCGCGCGCACCTGAGCTTTGCCTACATCTACTAGGCGCATGCGACCGGAGGGGGCATGCGCCGGGTCGTCGCCCAATTGATTAATCCTGCCAAGCACATAGAGAGGATTGTGCTAACATTAATTTCGCGGTGACAAGTGGTGCCGTTCGCCGTTTCAAATCGGGTTGCAAATCTGTCGACCGGGCGCCGAAATCACCAAAAGCCTGGCGGTCATGGGGAGGGGGTTCTTGTGAGCACAGCGCGTGCGCTGACTTCGTTGCTTCGACGCAGGACACTGGCTTTTGCGTTGGCTTCCTGTTTCGCCGGATATGCGTATGCCAACCCGACCAATCCGACGGTGATCAGCGGCGCGGCGACCTTCGCCGCCAGCGGCAAGAACCTCAACATCACCAACACCCCCGGTGCCGTCATCAACTGGAAGGGTTTCTCGGTCAGTGCCGACGAAGTCACGCGCTTCATCCAGCAAAACGCGCAAAGCGCGGTATTGAACCGCGTGGTCAGCCAGGAACAGTCGGCGATACTCGGACAGCTGCTGTCGAACGGCCGCGTTTATCTCATTAACCAAAACGGCATCACCATCGGCGCCGGCGCGCGCATCGACACTGCCGGCTTCGTCGCTTCCAGCCTCAATCTCAGCGATGGCGATGCACTCGCCGGCAGGTTCAAGCTGCAGGACAGCGGCAGCTCGGGCAAGGTCATCAACAACGGCAGCATAACGACCGCCAGCGGCGGCTTCGTATACCTCATCGCGCCCGACGTCGAGAATAACGGCATCATCACCAGCCCCAAGGGCGAGATCATCCTCGCTGCCGGCAAGAGCGTGGAACTGGTCGATTCGCAAAAACCCGAACTGCGCGTGGAACTCACGGCGCCCGAGAACACCGCGGTCAACGTCGGCAAGCTGATCGCCGAGGCCGGCACCGTCGGCATATTCGCCGGCACGATCAGGCAGAGCGGCCTGATCTCGGCCAACAGCGCGGTGGTGGGCGAGAACGGGAAGATTTTTTTCAAGGCGAAGAAGGACATCACGCTGACCGCGGGGAGCAGGACCGAGGCCTCGGGACCGCAGGGCGGGTCGATTACGATTCAGTCCGAAGCGGGTGCCGCAACCATCGCTGGTGCAGTGGAGGCGAACGGCACACAGGGCAAAGGCGGCACCATCAGCGTCGCTGCGCCTGTCGCCGTCACGGTCGCGTCGACCGCGCGCGTGAGTGCCGACGGTACTGAAGGCGGCAGCGTCACGCTTGCCTCTAGCGCCGGTCCGGTAACAATCGCGGCGTCGGTTACAGCCAATGCCACGGTCGGGCGCGCAGGCCAGGTCGCGGTAAGCGCCGCGACGACAGCCGTGGTCGCTTCGACCGGGCGACTCGGCGCGAGCGGCGGCCAAGGCGGGGGCGCGATAGCCGTGAAGGTCAGCAGCGGCGTCACGTTCGAGTCGGATAGCGAAGTGCAGACAAGCGGCGCGACCGGCGGCAGCGTTGCCGTGCAGGCAGAGCAGGGTACGGTCGAAGCGAACAGCGCATTCGACGTAAGCGGCAGCGAAGGCGCCGGCGGCAGCATACAGATCTCGGCGCGCGCAGATATCACGCTGGAGATTGCCAGCAAGATTCTCGCCAGCGGCCGTTCGGGCGGCGAAGTGCGCATCGAATCGGGCGAAGGCGCGCTGCTCGCCTCCGGTTTGATCGACGGCCAAGGCAGGGACGGTCCCGGCGGACGCGTCTGGCTGCTCGCACCGCGCGTCGGCCTGATTCGCGAGGCGGTGGTGGATGTCTCGGGACAAACGGGCGGTGGCCTCGTGCTGATCGGCGGGAACTTCCAAGGCAAGGGTCCGGAGGCGAACGCGACGGTGATCTTTATGGGATCGGGCGCATCGATCAACGCTGACGCAATCGGAAATGGCGATGGCGGCAAGGTGGTTTTGTGGTCCGACAACACCACAAGGGCGTACGGCCATATTTCCGCGCGCGGCGGCGCGCAGGGCGGTGACGGCGGGTTTGTCGAGGTGTCGGGCAAGCAGTATTTGGATTACCGCGGCAGGGTGGACACTCGCGCCCCGATGGGCCGTACCGGCACCCTACTGCTCGATCCGGATGGCACCATCGATATTAACAATACCAACGCGACCGACGCGACCGACACCCCGGCAGGCACATTTACTGTCGCCGTTGATACGGCTGCCACAATCAATTGGAGCGATATAAACGCTGACCTCGCGAATACCGATGTGACAGTGACCGCCGGGGCCATCACCATCTCCGAGTTGGGGACGCTCGTGAACGCAACCCCCAGGTCGCTCTCGATGTTCGCTTCGACGGGGTCTATCGATATCGGTGCTGGAATCACGTCAACAATTAGCGCAAATAACTACAACTTCACGGCGGGTGGTGGGATCACGCTTGGCGCCAATCTCATCACTCCCGGCGGCAACATTCAGTTCAACAGTGCGACGACATTGACTGCCGCAAACCCGACGCTTACTGCGGGTACGGGCGATATCAACTTCGTTTCGACGATCGCCGGCGCTGGCAATTCGCTGACGACGAGTAATACTGGCGCCTGGTCGGTAACCGGCTCGATCACCAACATGCTGAACCTCACAGTATCGGGCGGGCCGACCAGCGTCGCGCTGCCGACGACTACGCTCACCGGCAATCTCGACGTAACCTCGGGCGCTTCGATATCGCAGACGGGTGCACTCGCGGTGGGCGGGACGAGCAGCCTCACGGCGACGAGCACCATCGTGCTCGATGATGTGACAAACGATTTCGTTGGAGCGCTGAGCGCCTCGGGCACCGACATCACGCTGGCCGATGCGAACAGTCTCACCACCTCGATCGCGGCGACTGGTCTTGGC
>JACZJV010000147.1 GCA_014860355.1 Burkholderiales bacterium
CTCTTGGCGTCGTTCATGATTTGCACGAACACGTCTTCCAGATCCGGCTGCAGCAACTCCAGCTCCTCGATCTGCGCACCCGTCTCGCGCACCTGGGCGAGTACGCCCTCGACCTCGCCGTAGCTGCGCAGGCGCAGCGTATGCGCGCCGTCGCGGCTGTCGCGCGCCAGCGCCGCCAGCGCCGCCGGCAGCTCGGCGCCGCCGAGGCGCAGCCGCAGATACAGGCTGTCCCTGCGGTTCATCAGATTGCTGGTGGTATCGAGCGCGACCACGCGCCCCTGTTTGAGCATTGCGATGCGCGCGCACAGGGCCTCGGCCTCCTCCAGATAATGCGTGGTCAGCACGATGGTGTGGCCGTCGCGGTTCAAGCCGCGCACGAATTCCCAAAGTCCCTGGCGCAGTTCGACGTCGACGCCGGCCGTGGGTTCGTCGAGCACGATCACCGGCGGTTTGTGCACCAGCGCCTGCGCCACCAGCACGCGTCGCTTCATGCCCCCGGAGAGAGAACGCATATTGGCGTCGGCCTTGCCGCCGAGGTCGAGGTGGTGCATGACTTCGTCGATCCAGGCGTCGTTGTGCTTGAGGCCGAAGTAGCCGGACTGGATGCGCAGGGTTTCGCGCACGCTGAAAAACGGGTCGAACACCAGTTCCTGCGGCACCACGCCCAGTGCGCGGCGCGAGTCGCGGTACTGCGTAAGCACATCGTATCCCAGGACGCGCACGCTGCCGCTGTCGGCGCGCGCCAGGCCGGCAAGTATGTTGATCAGCGTGGTCTTGCCCGCGCCGTTGGGACCGAGCAGCCCGAAGAACTCTCCGGGCGCCACCTCGAGGTCGATGCCGCCCAGCGCCTGAACTGCGCCAAAGCGTTTGTGCACCTGCCGGATCTCGATTGCGGGGGTCATTTGCGGCGCCGCGTTGCGGCAATATGCGAATCAGGCCGGGTCGGCCTGCAGCAACTCCGATACCGCGTAGAGTTCGGCGAGGTTTCGCATCGCCTCGGGCAGATTGGCCAGGGACAGGGGAAGCTTGCGCGTGCGCGCCTCGCGCAGGCATTCCAGGGCGAGCGCCACGGCCGCCGAGTCCACCTCGGTGACGGCGGCAAAATCGAGCACCGCCGCGCCCTCCTCGAGCAGCGTACGCGCCTGTTCCAGGAGCGCGGAGGCGGTGCCTATCGTGACGGGGCCCTGCAGCAGCAGGCGCTCGCCTTCCCGGGTGATCACTTGGGCTTGGTGCCGGCCTGGGTATCCAGGGAGCGGTTCTTGTTCGCGAGCAGTTTGATCAGGCCATCCACGCCGCTACTGCGAATCTCGGCATTGAAGCTCTCGCGGTAGTTGGTCACCATGCTTACACCGCCGACTACGACATCGTAGACCTTCCAGCCCTGCGGGGTTTTCTCCATGTCGTAGTCGATCCTGACCGGCTCGCTGCCCGGCCGCTTGACCTGGCTTCTGACCGTGACATCGGTATCTCCGGCGGCGGCGCGCAGCGGCTTGAACTCGATCACTTCGTTCTTGTAATTGGACAGTGCGCCCGAGTAGGTGCGCACCAGCAGGGTACGAAACTCGTCCACCAGCGCCGCTTGCTGCGCCGCGTTCGCCTTGGGCCAGTTTCGCCCCACGGCGAGCGCCGTCATGCGGTTGAAGTTGAAATGCGGCAGCACCTTGGCGTCTACCAGCGCATCGATTTTCGCCCGGTCGCCGGCCTTGATATCCTTGTCCTGTTTGATGATGCCGATCACCTCGTCGCTGATGCTCTTGATCAGGACGTCGGGCGCAACATCCTGCGCGCCCGCCACGGTCGCGAACACGGAAAAACAAAGCAGCAAGAAAAATCTGGTCATGGTTTTAGCGCGGCAGTTGCGCCCGCCGTGCGCAACCCGACGGGAATCGCGGGCACCGACGGGTCATCGTAGGAGCGCGCGAGCGCGACGAGGATCGGAGTTCCGGCTCGGCCGCGGGAACTG
>JACZJV010000148.1 GCA_014860355.1 Burkholderiales bacterium
ACGCTCACCAGTCCCGGCGTGCTCAGGGCTTCGATGCGGCCCGCCTCGAGGCGTATATGCTGCGCCTGCAGCGTCGCGACCCAGGCCAGCCAGTCGGCGAATGCGACCGATCCGAATGTCACCTTCACCTGATCGGCGTCGCGGGCGTCGATGCGCAGCAGCGCGCTCGCCAATCCGGCAGCGTCGGCCTGGGCCTGGACCTGCGCGCGCAGATCGGCTTTCGGCGTCGGCGCCGGGGGTGCGGCGCGCGCGCGCGCAAGCGCGTTTGCGTCCGCGTCCAGGAGCAGCGCCTGCGTGCGCAGCGCCGATACCGACGATCCCAGCTTGGCGCGTCCCCGGTACGCCGACTGCACCAGTGACAGGTAGAGCGCCAGGCCGACGAGCGCTGCGAGCGCGACGATGATCATCCGATCCCGCGGCGAGCGCGATTCCCACAACTTGCGCAGCCGCGCCTTCATGACGTGCGCACCGTGATGACCACGGTCCCTCGGCCCGAGCCGGAGGCGGCGCTCGATCCCCTGTCGACGCGCAGCCCGGACTGCGCCAGGCGTGCCACGATGCGGCGTATGCCCGCGTCTTCGACGCCGGCGAGTTCGAGCGTCATGCGCCCGCTTTCGTAGGACGCGATGCGCAATGCGCCAGGCGGCGCCAGCTTCAGCGCGGCCGCGACGTTCACTATCATGGGCAGGAAGTCGCCGCTATCGGGTTGCCCGGCGACATGGCGCGCTTCGGCCAGCTTGCGCCGCATCTGCAGCGCCGGGTCCGCCACCGCAAGTGCTTCGGGAAAGGCGGCGCGAAAGCGCGATTCCATGCGCGCGCGCAGGCTGCGCTGTTCGTTCGCAAGCCGCGTCCAGTCGACGACCAGTGCCAGCGCATGCACGGCGAGCGCAGCGCCCAGAATCCATGCCGCCGGACGCAGGCGTGCCAGGCTGCCGGTGGGCAGGCGCCAGCCGCTACGCGCCTGCGCCAGGCTGATGCCGGCCGTGGGCGCCGCGCTGCGCCAGTCCCAGGGTTCGGCATGGCGCAGCGCCACGCCGAGCGCGCGCTGCCATGCCTCGATTTCGAGCGGCGAGTCCGGCGCCGATGCGTACACCGCGATTGTGGCGGGCGCCAACCCGCGTGCCTTCGCTTCGTCGAGCATCAGGCGCAGCGAAAGCGGCGGGGAGGCCGGGTCGCCGCAGTCGGTCGCCGTACCCTCTAGCTCCGAGGTGCGAACGAATCCCTCGCGGCCGTCCCAGGCGAGGCTCCATTCGCCCGCCATCCACGGCAGCATCAGGGTTTCGCAGTGCACCTCGTAGCCGCGTATGCCTATCGCATCGAGCGCGTCGCTCCAGGCCTTGAGTCCCTGCCGGTCCGCTACGGCGAGCACATCCATGTCCGCGACGGTACCGAGCCAGCTCACCTGGCTCGCGTCGGGCTCGCCCACGGTTTCATCTTCCACGGCATAGGCGAGCACCGATCCGGCGCGGCGCCTGGCCGCTTGCGGCAGGCGTGCGCGCGTGATCAGGACTTCGGCGGCGGGCAGCACCAGCTGTACGCGCTCGGCGCGCCGCGGCAGTTGCGCCAGCGGACCTTCTCCGAGCACCGGTTCGCGGCCCTCGCCGACCAGCGCCCATTGACAGCGTCGCGGCGCCTCGCGCAAGGAACAGTAGATTCGAAGCAAGCTCATGGCGTAGCCTTGATTGATGTGTTCATGGATTTGCAATCGCCTCCAAATCGGCCCTGCCCCGGCGCTCGGACAGGATCATAAATATTTGCGCCACACGATGTCCGGCCAGCCGGCGGCACCGCGCGCGAGCAGGGCTACGCCGCGGGCCTGCGCGCCGCCGATGGTCACGCGCAAAGTCGCCTTGAAGTAATTGCTGCTCACGCCGATGTCGCCGGCGGCCGCCTCGACTCCCCGCGGCAGCCGTTTGAGGAAATCGTCAGCGCTGCGAAAATAGGCCCGGTCCCGCTGGGCAATCAGCAATTGGGCGCCGCCCAGGTCCAGCCCCTCGACTACTGCGGCCAGCACTTCGGCCGGGGCGGTATTCACATTGACCGCGGTGACCCGGGGCAGCGCCGTTGCATATGGGCGCAGGCGCGCGCGCACGTTATCGTCGAACCCGCGTACCAGCGCGAGTTCGGCCACGTCGATCAGCGGCTGGTTGGCGGGAAGGTAGGGCGGATCCAGGCTCAGATAGTACGCGTCCTCGGCCCCGTCCCGCGGCTGCGGTTCGCCGTCGCGGTCGATCCAGTCGGCCAGCGCGTCGGCGAGTTCGCCGGGCAGGCTCAAAGTCGCGAGCAGGCTGCGGAAATGCGCGAGCTGGACCGCATTGATCTTGCCGTCGGCTACCACCAGGTTGTTGAGATTGAACAGGCCCTGCTGATCCTCGATCTGGCCCAGCAGTTCGCCGTTTTCAACCGGCAACGGCGGCAGTTTCAGGGCCCAGGGTTCGCCCAGATGGTCGACATTGCTCAAGCGGCGGTCATCGGCGAGCAATGCGCGCGCCCAGTCCGCGCCTGCAAGGAGCACGGTACGCGCCTGGATGTGTTCGGTGGTGAGTTCCACCTGCCGTGCCCAGGTGCTTTGCGAAACCATGATCGCCGCGGCTGCCATGGCGGCAAGCGCGACCACGCCCATGGCGAGAACAATGGCGACCCCGCGCTGTCGCACTGTCATGAGCGCAGCACGAATATGCGCACGATTTCCTCGTTCGAGGCGAGCACGACGCGCAGGCGCACGGCGCGCGGAATCGGCAGATCGGTAGGCGAGACCGGCCACGCGTCGACCCAGGCGAGCGAAGGATCCAGATACTGCAGTTCGAACGTTTTCACGCCGGCCAGCACCGGATAGCGCGCGGGCAGCATGTTGGGCGCGACGTCCAGCCCCGGCCACAGCCACAACTCGATCTCGTTCTTATCGTTCAGCTGGTAGCCGATCCGGCGCGCGGTGTCGATGCCCTCGGTGGAGGCGAAGCGGCTGAATTCAAGGCTGGCCGTAGCGGTCGCGGCCGGCACGCCCCGCCATGCGGGTGCGGGGCCGTCCGCGGTTCGCACCGAGCGCGGCGCCGCGAGTTCGACATCGCGTTCGAAGCGCGCGAAGAACGCCGCCACGCGCCGCCATTTATCGGTCTCGTACTTTACGTGCTCGCGCGCATCGAGCACCGCAGACAGCCCGCGGTAGGACATCAGCGCGAGCAGCGACAGGATCAGCAACGCGGTCATGACTTCGATCAGGGTGAAGCCGCGCGTGCGCTTCATCTTCGCGGCCCCGGCGCATTGACGATAAATCCGGCGAGGTGGGCCAGCGAATGCGTCTCTTCGGCGGCGGCGAAAACCCGTACATCGACGCGGCGGAATGCGACGTTCGGCGTGGCGATGACCTCCTCGCGCCAGGCGAAGTCCAGGCCCCCTTCGCGCGCCGTGCCGCGCTGTATGCCCAGCGGCAGCCAGTCCGCGCGCGCGCGATGCTCGGCCAGCAGATTTTCCGCAACCCAGCCCGCGAGCAGGCGCGAGCGCAGTTCGCCCACGTTGTTCGTGCCCTGGCCGGCCGCGCGCAGCGCCGACAGCAGCGCGATCGAAACGATCGCCAGTGCGACCAGCACCTCGACCAGCGTAAAGCCTTTGCGCCCGGTTCTCATTTGAAAATGAGAGGACAGGTCCCCTCATTCCCTCCCGGATAGAGCGTTGCAAAATTCATCATTCCGCGGCTTCTTGTCGCATTGCCACTGCGTCATCGAATCTTCCGTCCCCCGGCATCACGCGCACCTCCCCGACCGGGGATCCGGTGACCGCGTAGCGCTCCGGCCCGATCGAGATGCCGATGGTGAAAGCCAGAGACGAGCCCTGCGGGGTGAACTCCAGGCGCATGGGGCCTTGCGGCCGCATGTTTTCGACGCGAAAGCCGGAAATGGCCACGCCTTGCGGCAGGGTACGCGCGCGCAGCAGTTCGCCGTCGCGGATCTCCGACCAGGCAGCATCGTCGCCATAGCGCCAGAAGCGGTAGCTCGATTCGTCTGCGGTCCAGGCTATGGACCTTCCGCTCAGCCGCGCTTCGGTGGCGGCGAAGTCCAGGAGTTGCGACAGGCGCTCGGCTTCCAGCCTGAGCACGGCGCGATCGTCGGGCCGCGTGATGGTGCTGACCAGTCCGATAAACAGGCCCATGATCATCAGCACCACGAGCATTTCGATGAGCGTGAAGCCCCGGTTTGGCTCCGAAATGATCACGCTCTTCATGGTCTTGTTGCCGCCTTAGAGTTCATTTCGAAATGGGCACAATCCCCTCATGCTCCCCCAAATCAGCGGCCATTTCGGCAATTCTGAAATGGCCTCTCAGAGATTCCAGGAGCCGATGTCGGCATCGTTGCCCTCGCCGCCAGGGGTGCCGTCGCCGCCGTAGCTGAAAACATCGATCTCGGCCTGCACTCCCGGGTTCAGGTACTGATAGGGATTGCCCCAGGGATCCCTGGGCAGCCGCTCGACGTAGCCGCCCTGCTTCCAGTTGGGCGGAATCGGCGTGGTGGTCGGCTTTACGACCAGCGCCTGCAGTCCCTGCTCGGTGGTCGGATAGCGCTGATTGTCCAGGCGGTAGAGCTTGAGTGCCTGCATCAGGCTCGCGATGTCCTGTTTCGCCGCAATCACCCGCGCCTCGTCCGGGCGGCTGATGATCTTCGGCACCACCAGGGCGGCGAGTATGCCGAGTATGACGACGACTACCATTACTTCGAGCAAGGTGAATCCACGTTGCCCGCGAACCCCGATCAGCATCGCCAATTCATCCTTGTCAAAATTTGCTGCGCCCGCGTCTCGGAAGCCGGCGCTTCCACTATATAATGCCGCAAGCCAGGCACCAGACGATGCATCCGAGCGGCGTGCTTGCGACGGTTCCATTATATAATGCTTCACCCGATGTATCCGGCCGATTACTGCGCCCGGCCCAGACTATTTTTTCAGTGCGCGAATGGCGATTGACTAAGAATGCAGGCGCTTTCGTTTGCTCGATCCGGTCTTGCGCAGTCGGCCCTGATATCCTTGCTCACCCTGGTCACGGTAGCGCTGCTCGGCGCAGTGCTGGCGTACTGGACCTGGGTGTGGTTTGCGCCGCGCGCCGAGCAGCGCATCGAGCCCGCCGCGGCGCAAAGCGGCAACGTGGCTTCCGCCGGAGCGGTTTTCGGCACCGTGCCGCGCACCCAGGCGGTCGCCGCACCTACCGGGATTGCGATCAAACTTCTCGGCGTCGTGGCGGCCACGGCCGGGCGGCGCGGCTACGCGGTGGTGCAGCTCGAGGCAAAGCAGATCCTGGCGGTCCAGGAGGGCGAGGACGTGGCCCCCGGCATCCGCCTCGCCGAGGTCCATGCCGATCACGTCATCCTGGAACGCCGCGGCGTGCGCGAATCCCTCGCATGGCCGCAAAGGACGGGAACCGCGCCCGTTGCTGCGCAAACCGCTCGACCCACCGCCGCAAACGCTGCGGCATCCGCGGCCGCACAACAGGCTGCTTCGCGAGGCGGAAAGGCCGCGCGGCGCGGTGACAATGACTAGAACCCGTGGTTTCGAATGATATCGCCATCGTATATTCGGGGCGCTGCCGAGGATTACCTATGAAGAATTGCTGGTTGCGAACCGGAATTGTGTGGGCGGCCGTGCTCGCTTGCGCCGGACAGGCGTGGTCCGCGGATACGGACGCAAGTGCAAGCGCCGCTGCCAAGGCGGCTGTCCGCCCGAGCGGGCCCGATGTCGTCACGCTCAACTTCGTCAACGCCGACATCGAAGGCGTGGTGAAGGCGGTGAGCGAGATCACCGGAAAGAATTTCATTCTCGACCCGCGCGTCAAGGGCACGGTCAATATCGTCTCCGCCAAACCGATGTCCAGGTCGCTGGTCTATCAGGTGTTCCTGTCGGCCATGCGCCTGCAGGGCTTTGCCGCGGTCGAGGAGAAGGGCATGGTCATGATCGTCCCGGAGATCGAGGCCAAAATGCATCGCAGCCCCACTTCCGGGCCGCAGCAGCGGCCGCGCGCAGGCGGGGATACCGTCCAGACACAGGTGTTCAGGCTGCAACACGAGTCGGCGGCGCAGCTGATGCCGGTGCTGCGCCCGCTGATCAGCCCCAATAACAGCGTCACCGCCTACCCGGGCAACAATACGCTGGTGGTGACCGATTACGCGAGCAATCTGCAGCGCATCGAAAAAATCATCGAGGCGGTCGATCAGCCTACCGATGGCGATTCGGTCGTCGTCAAGCTTCAGTACGCCTCGGCTATCGACGTGGCGCAGACCATTACCCGCCTGCTCACCGAGCCGGCGCAGGCGGCCGATCCGACCAGCCGGTTCACGATAGCCGCGGATGCGCGTTCCAACAGCGTGCTCGCGCGTGCCGGCGATCCGGCGAAACTGCAGCGGGTGCGCCAGTTGGCGGCGATGCTCGATTCGCCCACCAGCGCCGGCGGCAATATTCACGTCATCTACCTGAAAAACGCGGAGGCGGTGAAGCTGGCGGAGGTCCTGCGCGCGATCTACAGCGGGGAATCCTCCTCGGGGCAGACGCGTACGGCCGCCCAGCCTCTGAGTGCGACGCCGCTGGGACAGGGGACGCAACAGGCGCCGGCGCAGGCGAGTGCGTCGACGCCCGGCATCATCCAGGCCGATGCCGCCACCAACGCGATCATCATCACTGCGCCCGACGCGGTCTACAACAATCTGCGCGCGGTGGTGGAGAAGCTCGACGTGCGCCGCGCGCAGGTGTATGTCGAAGCGCTGATCGCCGAGCTCACCGCCGACAAGGCTGCGGAATTCGGCGTCCAGTGGCAGGACCTCACCGGCTATGGCCAGTCGGGCACGCAGGTGGTCGGCGGCACCAATTTCGGCGGCGCCGGCACCAACATAATCGGGATTGCGGGGAACCCGACCACGGTAGGCCGCGGCCTGAACGTAGGCGTGATCAAGGGCACGATCAAGCTCCCCGGAATCGGCGGCGCCGAGATCGTCAACATCGGCATGCTGGTGCGCGCGCTGGAAACCGACGCCAACGCCAACATCCTGTCCACGCCCACGCTGCTGACCCTGGACAACGAGGAGGCGAAAATCGTGATCGGTCAGAACGTTCCCTTCCTCACCGGCTCCTACGCCGTTTCGGCCGCGGCCACCACGCCGACGCCGTTTCAGACCGTGGAGCGCAAGGACGTGGGACTCACGCTGCGCATCAAGCCGCAGATCTCCGAAGGCGGCGCGGTGCGCCTGCAGATCTACCAGGAGGTATCCAGCGTCCAGGACAATACCAATCCCGCCGGTGTGATCACCAACAAGCGCGCCGTCGAATCGACGGTACTGGTCGATGACGGCCAGATCGTGGTGATAGGCGGCCTGATTCAGGACTCGGTCAAGGACGGCGTCGAAAAAATTCCGGGGCTCGGGGATCTGCCGCTGATCGGCGGGCTGTTCAGGTACAACACGCGCTCGCGCAACAAGACCAACCTGATGGTATTCCTGCGCCCGACGCTGCTGCGCGATCCGCAGAAGGCCAACGCGCTGTCGAACAACCGCTATGACTACATTCTCGGCGAGCAGATCAAATCGAAACTCCCGCCGATCATCGCGATTCCCGATCTCGGAGTACCCAGCCTGCCGCCGCGCGAGACCGCGGCGCCGGGGATGCCGGAAACGCCCGGAATAGACCCGCCGAAATGAGTTCCAGACCGGTTGTTCCCTACGCCTTCGCCAAATCCAAAGGCGTAGTCGTCACCGATCTGGCCGACGGCCTGGCGCAGGTGGCGGTGCGCAGCGGCGCCCAGGCGGGCGCGCTGGCCGAAGTGCGCCGCGCGCTGGGCGTGCCCTTGCAGGCGAGGCGCATCGGTGCCGAGGAGTTCGACGAGCTCATTTCCAGCCTCTATAACGCTGCCGACGCCGGTGCGGCCGCCCTGGCTGACGACCTGGCGCAGGACCTGGATCTGTCCAGGCTGCTGCAGGACATCCCCAGGGTCGAGGATCTGCTCGAAAGCCAGAACGACGCGCCGCTGATCCGTTTGATCAACGCCTTGTTTACCCAGGCGCTGCGCGAAGGCGCCTCCGACATCCACGTCGAGCCTTTCGAAACGCGCTCGGTGGTGCGCCTGCGCATAGACGGCACCCTGCGCGACCTGATCGAACCGGCGCGTGCGCTGCACGGCGCCATCGTGTCGCGCATCAAGATCATGGCGCAGCTCGACATCGCCGAGAAGCGCCTGCCGCAGGACGGGCGCATAACCCTCAGGGTGGCGGGCAAACCGATCGATGTCAGGGTGTCGACGATCCCGACGGGGCACGGCGAGCGCGTGGTGCTGCGCCTGCTCGACAAGCAGGCCGGAAGGCTGGATCTCACCAAGCTGGGCATGGACAGCCCTACGCTCGCGTACATGGACAAGCTCATCCGCGAGCCGCACGGCATCATACTCGTCACCGGCCCGACCGGATCGGGCAAGACCACGACGCTCTATGCCTCGCTCTCGCGGCTGGATCCCAAGGCGCTCAACATCATGACGGTGGAGGACCCGATCGAGTACGACCTCGACGGCATCAGCCAGACCCAGATCAACACCCGCATCGAAATGAGTTTCGCGCGCGCGCTGCGCACCATTTTGCGCCAGGACCCGGACGTAGTCATGATCGGCGAGATCCGCGATCTGGAAACGGCGCAGATTGCGGTGCAGGCGAGCCTGACCGGACATCTGGTGTTCGCCACCCTGCACACCAACGATTCGGTGAGCGCCGTCACGCGGCTGGTCGACATGGGGGTGGAGCCCTTCCTGCTCGCCACCAGCCTGATCGGGGTGGTCGCGCAGCGGCTGGTGCGCCGGCTTTGCCTCGAATGCCGCAAGCCGTTTTCCGCAGACGGATCGCAGTTGCAGGCGCTGGGGTTCGAGCCGCGGGCGGGAAGTTTTTACACCGCGCAGGGTTGCCCCGCCTGCAACCACTCGGGCTATCGCGGCCGCACCGGGATCTATGAACTGCTGAGCGTCGACGACGGGCTGCGCCGCCTGGTTCACGACCGTGCATCCGAGCAGGTGTTGCGCGATCATGCCCTTGCGCAGGGCATGCGCTCGCTGCGCGAAGACGGCATGCGCTGGGCCGCCGAGGGCGCGATCAGCCTCGAAGAGGTGGTGCGCGTGACGCGCGAATAGCGCCATGGAATCCTTCCACTACGAGGCGCTGGATGCGGCCGGGCGCACGGTATCGGGGGTGGTGCAGGCCGACACGCCGCGCCAGGCGCGTACGCAGTTGCGCGCGCAGGGACTGCTGCCCTCCGTGGTCGACCTGGTGCGTGCGCGCGAACGCGCGCGCCAGCCCTGGGCGCGCGGCATCTCCTCGGACGAGCTGAGCCTGGTGACCAGGCAGCTGGCGACTTTGCTCGCCTCCGGCCTGACCATGGAGCAGTCCTTCAGCGCGCTGATCGAGGAGAGCTCCGAGCCGATGACGCGCGAGGTCCTCGGCGGCGTCAAATCCGAAATCAACGCCGGACTCTCCCTCGCCGGCGCCCTGGGCAGCTACGACAAAAGTTTTCCCGATTTCTACCGCGCGCTGGTGCACGGCGGCGAGGAATCGGGGGCCTTGCCGACCGTGCTGCAGCACCTGGCCGACTACCTCGATGCGCGCCAGGCGATGAAGCAGAAGACCGGACTTGCGCTGCTCTATCCCATCCTGGTTTCGCTGGTCGCGGTCAGTATCGTAACCGGCCTCCTGGTGTTCGTCGTGCCGCAGATAGTGCAGGTGTTTCAGCAATCGCGGCAGAGCCTGCCGGTGCTCACGCGCGCGCTTATCTGGCTATCGGATTTCCTGCGCGCGGCCTGGCCTTATATTGCGGTCGCCCTCATCGGTACTGTCGCAGCGCTGCGCCTCGCGCTGCGCCGCGACGCGCCCCGGCGCAGCTGGGACGCCGCGCTCTTAGGCATGCCCTGGCTGGGGTCGCTGATACGCAGCGTCAACACCTCGCGTTTCGCCAGCACGCTCGCCATCCTCGTGGGCGGCGGCGTGCCGCTGCTCTCGGCGCTCAATTCGGGCGCGCGCGTGATGACCAACACGGTGATGCGCGCTGCCATCGAAGGCGCGATCGAGCGCGTGCGCGAAGGCGAGAGCCTGGCGCGCGCGCTCGGCGCGACGAAAGTATTTCCGCCGCTGATGGTGCATCTGGTCGCGAGCGGGGAAGTGAGCGGCAAGCTGGAGCAGATGCTGCAGCGCGCCGCACAGCTCGAAACCCAGTCGCTGGAGCGGCGCCTGGCGGTGTTCCTGACCCTGCTCGAGCCGATTATGATTCTGGTGATGGGCGGGGTAGTGCTGCTGATCGTGCTCGCCATCCTGCTGCCCATCATCGAAATCAATCAGCTGGTGCATTGAGCGCCGGCTGCGCCGGAGGAATGTCAGCTATGGCCCGGGGTATCCTTGTACTTGCGCTAGGCCTGAGCATTGCCGCGGGGCTGGGCGGCTGCCAGACGACCACTACGGGCGGCGTGGTCGGCGCAGAGCGCAAGCAGTTGCTGCTGGTTTCGTCGCAGGAACTCGACCAGATGGCCTCGCAGAGCTATTCCAAGCTGCTGTCGGAATCGGCCAAGAAGAAAACGCTGAACCTGGATGCCGCGATGCTTGCGCGCGTGCGCGCGGTGGCCGCGCGCATCGAGCCGCAGACCGCGGTGTTCCGTCGCGACGCCCCGGGCTGGAAGTGGGAGGTCAACGTGATCAGCAGCAAGGAACTCAACGCGTTCTGCATGCCCGGGGGCAAGATCATGTTTTATTCGGGCCTGATCCAGCAGCTCGGATTGAACGACGGCGAGATCGCGGTCGTGATGGGGCACGAGGTCGCGCACGCGCTGCGCGAGCATTCGCGCGAGCAGGTTTCGCAGGCGCTCGCGGCGCAGACGGCGATCGGCATCGGCGCGGCGCTGCTGGGCCTGGGGCAGAGTTCGGCGGACCTCGCGGGCGTCGCCTATCAGGCCCTGATCGCGACCCGCTTCAGCCGCGCCGACGAGCGCGAGGCCGACCGCATCGGCCTGGAACTCAGCGCGCGCGCCGGCTACGATCCGGGCGCCGGCGTGTCGCTGTGGCAGAAGATGATGAAAGCCAACAGCGGCGGGGGTACCCCCGAGTTTCTGAGCAGCCACCCGGCCGAATCGAACCGCGTGCAGGAGATCCAGGCGCTGTTGCCCAGCGTGATGCCGCTCTACGAAGCCGCGCGCCGGGCGCGCTGAGGCGCGACCGCAAGGCAATGCCCGGGGGCGCCGGGTTCAGGCGAGCACGCGCCTGAGCCAGCTGCCGATGTCGGCGATTTCCTGCGGGCATACCGCATGCTGCATCCGGTACTCGTGCCATTCGAGCGTATAGCCTTGCTGCAGCAGCAAGTCGCGCGATTCCCGGGCGCGGGCAAACGCTATCATCGGATCGGCCGTGCCGTGCGCCATGAAAATCGATACCTCGCGGTTCGCCGGGCTCGCCTCGGCCGCGAGCTTTTCCGCCAGCGGCACATAGGTCGAGAGGGCCATAATCCCCGCCAGGCGCTCGGCGTGCCTGAGCCCCGTCTGCAGCGCGATTGCCCCACCCTGGGAGAAGCCGGCGAGCACGATGCGGTTGGCGCCGACGCCGCGGGATTTTTCCCGCGCGAGCAAGGCTTCCACGCGCTGTTGCGAGTCGCGCACGCCGTCCTCGTCCTCGCGCCGTATGGCGGCATCGCTGATGTCGTACCAGGCGCGCATTACATAGCCGCCGTTGATGCTCACCGGCATCATCGGAGCATGCGGGAAGATGTAGCGCACGGCAAGGGGCAGTTCGATTTCATCGGCCAGGGGCGCGAAGTCGTTGCCGTCGGCCCCGAGGCCGTGCAGCCAGATGATGCTGGCGCCGGGATTGGGCGCGGTCTCGATTTCCAGGGTTTCCAGCTGATCTGCGTTCAAAGCGGTTTGTCCTTAGAGCCCGTAACAAAAGTCATTTTGGTACGGGCCGATTTAGGGGAGCACGAGGGGAGGTATCCCCTCGTTTTGTTACAGATTCTTGTTCGCACGGATTGCGGATTTCGGGCGGAACGCCTTGATCACCTCCTCGCGGGTCTCGATGTACGGTCCGCCGATGAGGTCGATGCAATAGGGAACTGCGGCGAATATCCCCGGGACGATCTGCCTGCCTTCCTTGTCCTTGAGCCCTTCCAGGGTTTCCCTGATCGACTTGGGCTGGCCCGGCAGGTTGATGATGAGACAGCCTGCAGCGGGTACGCCGGCTGCGCGGCGGTAGCGGATCACCGCGACCTGGCGCGACAGTATCGCGGTCGGTACGAACTCCAGGCTGATCCTGCGCATCTGCTCGCCGAAGCCGGGCATGAGCTTGTGCGCAACGGCGAGCGTGGCCTCGGGCGTGACGTCGCGCTCTGCCGGGCCGGTGCCGCCCGTCGTGAGTACGAGCTGACAGCCTGCCTCATCGACGAGTTCGGTCAGCGCGTTCTCGATCAGCGCCTGCTCGTCCGGGATCAGGCGTGTTTCCACGCGCCAGGACGGACTGGCGATGGCCTTGCCGAACCAGTCTTCGAGCGCTGGAATACCCTCGTCCCTGTACACGCCGGCCGAGGCGCGGTCGCTGATGGAAACCAGGCCGATCAACAGTGTGTCCGGATTGCTTTGCATATGTTCAGTCTGGCTGCCGGCGCGCTGAATCGGGGGCGTTGCGGACATTGCGCAACGCACTCCGGGATCAGCTGTCGGCCACCGGCTCCTTTGCAGTCATTTCGCGCAGTGCGCGGAACAGTTCGCGATAGCTCCTGGGCGGCAGGCCTGCGCCTTGTTCGCGCCGCGCGTTGCGGATCAGGGTGCGCAGCTTCTGGCTGTCCGCACCGGGGTATTCGCGCAGGAACTGCTCCAGGGCGGGGTCGCCGGCGAGGAGTTCCTCGCGCCAGCGCTCCAGCGCGTGCAACTGCGCCGTGTGCTCGCGGCCCTGCCCCTGCCACTGCTCCAGCCTGTCGCGCAGGGGTGCGGCGTCGATCTCGCGCATCAGGCGGCCGATATATTGCATCTGCCGCCGTCGCGCCTCGTGTTTGCTGAGGCGCCTGGCCTCCTGCACTGCTTCCAGCAGGGATTGCGGCAGTTGCATGGTCTCGAGTTGCTGTTCGTTCAGCCCGACCAGCTGCTCACCCAGCTCCTGCAGCGCGAGCATGTCCTTTTTCCTGCGTGTCTTGCTGGCGGGTTCGTCTTGCATGGGGCCGGGTGCGGTAGGTTCGACCTGCTATGATAATGGTTTTTACGGATCGCACGACTACACTATGGCCATGGTTCTATGAAAACAGGTTCAAACACGAAGGCGAGGACGACGGCGCGCTTCACCTATGCGCCCGCCACGCTCAGGCAGGTCGCCGCGGACTTGTTGCATCAGGCCGCCACACAGGGGGCAAGCGCATGTGAATGCGATGTGTCCGAAGGCTACGGGCAGACGGCGGTGGTGCGCAAGGGCGAGGTCGAGACCATCGAATACAACCGCAACAAGAGCATAGGCGTAACCGCCTACCTGGGCCAGCGCAAGGGCTTTGCCAGCACCTCGGATTTCTCGCCCAGGGCGCTCAGGGATACCGTGGCGGCCGCAGTCAGCATCGCGCGATTTACCGCGAGCGACGACTGCGCCGGCCTGGCCGAACCCGAGCTGATGGCGCGCGAAATCCACGACCTCGACCTGTTCCATCCCTGGGACCTGCCCGTGGACGAGGCGATAGAACGCGCGCGCGCCTGCGAGGCCGCGGCCTTCGCCCTCGACCGGCGCATAGTCAATTCCGAAGGCGCGGGCGTCTCGACCCAGCACCACCAGTTCATGGTCGCCAACTCCAACGGCTTTGCCGCAGGCTATCCGACTACACGCCATTACCTGTCCTGCGCGGTGATCGCCGAGCAGGCGGGGTCGATGCAGCGCGACGACTGGTACGCCGAAGCGCGCGACGCGCGCGATCTGCCCGCCGGCGATGCAATCGGGCGCTATGCCGGGCAGCGCGCCCTGGCGCGCCTCGGCAGCCGCAAGCTCAAGACGATGAAAGTGCCGGTGCTGTTCGAAGCGCCCGTGGCGAGCGGCCTGCTGGCAAACTTTGTCGGCGCGGTGAGCGGCGGCAGCCTCTATCGCAAGACCTCTTTCCTGCTCGACAGCCTGGGCCGGCAGGTGTTCTCGCCGCTGGTGCAGATCAAGGAGAGGCCGCATCTGAAAAAGGGCCTGGCTAGCGGCTACTTCGACGACGACGGCGTCGCCACGCGCGCGCGCGACGTGGTGAAGGACGGCATGCTGCAGGGCTATTTCCTCGGCACCTATTCGGCGCGCAAGCTCGGCATGAAGAGCACCGGCAACGCCGGCGGCAATCACAACCTGATACTGCAAAGCGGGGATCTCGATCTGCCCGGACTGCTGAAGAAAATGGGCCGCGGACTGTTTGTCACCGACCTGATGGGGCAGGGCATCAACATGGTCACGGGCGACTATTCGCGCGGCGCTGCGGGCTATTGGGTGGAAGGCGGGGTGATCCGCTACCCGGTGGAAGAGATCACCATCGCCGGCAATCTGCGCGACATGTTCAAGGGCATCGCGGCAGTGGGCAAGGACGAACTGACGCGCGGTTCGCGCCGCTGCGGCTCCATCCTGATCGAGCGCATGACCATCGCCGGCAACTGAGCGCTGCGCCGCAGAGTAAGGGCGCGGCGTGCCGGCCTTTGCATTCACCCCGCGCACCGGACCGACAGGCAGTTCAATTCACCGTAGGCAGCAGGGCGATATCCCATATAATCCCCCCGGCGAGGCCGGTCGGTCCGGGGCGCAGACACCGCAGTCAGGTTTTGTCGTTTAGAAGAAGAGCGCCCAGGGAAATTGCCTACAGGCCGCCGAATCAAAGGTGCGGGGAGGCGTGACTCCTCGTCTTGTTACCCAGCAAGAGAGGTAAAGTGAAAATTCTTCTCAGAATATCCGGCCTTATCGACGGCCTGAACGAGCGTGTCGGCCACCTGAGCTACTGGCTGATACTGGTCGCGGTGCTGGTCAGCGCCGGCAACGCGACCATGCGCTACGCCTTCGACAGGAGCTCGAACGCCTGGCTGGAAATCCAGTGGTACCTGTTTTCCGCGGTGTTTCTGTTTTGCGCGGGCTATACGCTGCTGCACAACCAGCATGTGCGCATCGACGTAATCAGTTCGCACCTGTCCAAGCGCGGGCGCGCCTGGATCGACATTCTGGGGACGCTGCTTTTCCTCTTGCCGATGGCGATCGCCATCATGTGGATGTCCTGGCCGGTGTTTGTCCAGGCCTGGGAACTGAACGAGGTTTCGAGCAACGCCGGCGGCCTCACCGTGTGGCCGGCACGTCTGATGCTCCCGGTCGGATTCTTTCTGCTGATCCTGCAGGGGTTCTCGGAGCTGATCAAGCGCATCGCATTTCTGCGCGGCCTGATTCCGGACCCGACCGACAAGGACGAAGGCCCGAGCCTCGAAGAGCAGCTGGCGGAGGCGCTGCGCAAAGAGCGGGGTGAAACCGCATGATCGAACTATTGACGAACAACATGGCGCCGCTGATGTTCGGGGCGCTGGTGGTGTTTCTGCTGCTCGGCTATCCGGTCGCTTTCGCGCTGGCAGCCAACGGGGTCCTGTTCGGCCTCATCGGCGTCGAACTGGGATTGCTGCATCCCTCGCTGTTCCAAGCGCTGCCGCAGCGCATCTGGGCGGTGATGTCCTACGATACCCTGCTCGCGGTGCCGTTCTTCACCTTCATGGGCCTGGTACTGGAGCGCAGCGGCATGGCCGAAGACCTGCTCGACACCATCGGCCAGCTGTTCGGCCCCATGCGCGGCGGCCTCGCTTTCGCGGTGGTTTTGGTGGGTGCGCTGCTTGCCGCGACCACCGGCGTGGTGGCCGCCTCGGTGATTTCGATGGGACTGATTTCGCTGCCCATCATGCTGCGCTACGGCTACGACCGGCGCCTGGCCTGCGGCGCAATCGCGGCGTCCGGGACGCTGGCGCAGATCATCCCGCCCTCGCTGGTGCTGATCGTCATGGCGGACCAGCTGGGCAAATCCGTGGGCGATATGTACGCCGGCGCTTTTCTGCCGGGGATGGTGCTCACCGGCCTGTACGTCTCCTATGTCGCGGGCATCGCCCTGTTCAAACCCGCATGGGCGCCGGCCCTGCCCAAGGCGGCACGCACCTTTACCGAGCCCGATGGCAGCAGCGGCGTGCCCTCGCTGGTCGTGCTCCTGATTGTTGCAGTGGTCGTTTCGGTGGCGTTTTCCAAGTACCATTACCCGCCCGATGCGCCCCTGGACGAAGTGCTGGTGGTGTCGACTGCCGTCGGCGTCGCAGTCGCCTTTTTCGCCGCCGTGGTCAACCATGTGCTCAAGCTGGGCCTGCTGTCGAAGATCGCAGCGCGCGTGACCTTCGTCCTGATTCCGCCGCTGGGGCTGATTTTTCTCGTGCTGGGTACGATCTTCCTCGGCGTGGCGACACCCACCGAGGGCGGGGCGATGGGCGCTACCGGCGCGCTCGCCATGGCGCTGGCGCGCCGGCGCCTTTCGTTTCCGCTGTTGCGCCAGGCGATGGATGCGACGGCGAAGCTGACCTCCTTCGTCGTGTTCATCCTGGTCGGCGCGCGTGTGTTCAGCCTGACCTTCTATGGCGTGGACGGCCACATTTGGGTGGAGCACCTGCTGCTCGGGCTTCCGGGCGGCCAGCTCGGCTTCCTCATCGTGGTGAACATCCTGGTGTTCGTGCTGGCGTTCTTCCTCGATTTTTTCGAGCTGGCGTTCATCATCATCCCCCTGCTCGGACCGGTGGCGGAGAAGCTCGGAATCGACCTCATCTGGTTCGGCGTGCTGCTGGCGATCAATATGCAGACCTCGTTCATGCATCCGCCTTTCGGCTTCTCCCTGTTCTATCTGCGCAGCGTGGCCCCGGCCAAGGACTACGTCGACCGGCTCAGCGGCAAGGTGATTGCCAAAGTGACCACGATGCAGATCTACTGGGGCGCAGTGCCCTTCGTACTGATCCAGGTGCTGATGGTCGGGCTGGTAATTGCGGTGCCCGATATCGTCGGCGGCGGCATGGTGAAGAAGGCGGCGATAGACACTGACAGGCTGGAAATCATGGTGCCCGATGCGAGTTTTGGGCCGGCCGCCACAGGTCAGGACGCCTTGGAAAACGCGCTTGAAAACGCGTTGGGCAATGATGCCGAGGCTGAGCGGCCGTCCGATGCGCAGGACGCAGCCCCGGCCGATGCAGATGCGAAGGGCGCTGTCGGCGCAGGCATGAAGGACGCAGTCGAGGGCGACGCCGCAAAGAGAGCGCCCGGCGGGAAATAGAACCAGGGCGTCTGCTGGCGAAGTTGGCCGGGGTGCGCCGATCTTTCAATCGGGCAAAAAAACCCCGCGCAGGCGGGGTTTCTTCTGTACAGGCAGGGACGAAGCCCGGTCCAGGCTTCGCCCCCCCCACATCACTACTTTTTCTTCGGCGCGCGCTGGGACATACGCTCCGTCGCCGACATGAAGTTGTCCATGCGGTTCTCGGCGATGGAGAACCACTGCACATGGTCGGTGCGGAACTTCACCATGGCATCGTAGACCTTCTTGAACTTCGGGTTCGTGGCCCGGGTTTCCTCGTAGACTTCGTTCGCGGCCTTCCAGCAGGCTGCCATGATTTCGTTCGAGAACGGCCGCAGCTTGACCCCGTTTGCGATCAGCCGTTTCAGCGCGGGCGGGTTGAGCGCGTCGTACTTGGCCATCATCGAGATGTTCGCTGCGGCGCAGGCCGCGTCGAGGATCGCCTGGTATTCCTTGGGCAGGGCTTCCCAGGCCTTGATGTTCACCAGCAGGTCGAGCTCGGGACCCGCTTCCCACCAGCCCGGATAGTAGTAGAACTTCGCCACCTTGTAGAACCCGAGCTTCTCGTCGTCATAGGGGCCGACCCACTCCGCTGCGTCGATCGTGCCTTTTTCCAGCGAGGGGTAGATGTCGCCGCCGGCAATCATCTGCGGCACCACGCCCAGCTTGGTCAGCACCTTGCCGGCGTAGCCGCCCATGCGGAACTTCAGGCCCTTGAGATCGGCGACGGTATTGATTTCCCTGCGGAACCAGCCGCCCATCTGCGTGCCGGTATTGCCGGCGGGGAACTGCATGACGTTGTATTCCTTGTAGAACTCGCGCATCAGCTCCAGGCCGCCGCCGTGATACATCCATGCGTTCTGGCCGCGCGAGTTCATGCCGAAGGGGACGGCGCAGGAAAGCGCAAACGTGGGATCTTTGCCGAAGTTGTAATAGGTCGCGGTATGGCCGCATTCGACCGTGCCGTTCTGTACCGCGTCCAGTACCTGCAGCCCGCCTACGATCTCGCCGGCCGCAAACACCTTGATGACGAATTTGCCGCCTGTCGCGTCTGCGACGCGTTTGGAGATTTCCTCCATGCCGCCGTAGAGGGTTTCTAGGCTCTTGGGCCAGCTTCCGGTCATGCGCCAGGAAACATTGGGCGATTGTGCCCGTACTACGGCCGGCGCGGCGACCGCGCCTGCGGCCAGACCCAGGCCGGCTTTTTTCAGAAAGGAACGACGTTGCATAGTTTTTATCTCCTCGTTTGGTGGGATCGATTTCCAGTCTTGGCGCTCCCTGGCTGGCAGTGCGCGCTGCCATATTGTGCCGGATTACGGCGCGTACGGCCATAGCCATCGCTATTTGGGCGGGCGCGACCGGCAGCTTGGCGAATTCTTGGGCGAAGTTGCATAATGCCCGGCATTGCAAACCAAAACAGGAGCCAGCATGGGACGCAAGGCAAGAGCCGTGATCTGCCGCGAGAACAATGTTCCGGTCGTGGTCGAAGAGATCGAAGTCGATTCGCCGCAACGCGGCGAGGTGATGATCAGGCTGGGCGCCTGCGGCGTATGTCATAGCGACCTGTCCGCCATCAATGGCACCATCGGCATGCCGCTGCCGCTGATCCTCGGCCACGAGGGCGCGGGCACCGTGGTCGAAGTCGGCGAAGGCGTGACAGAGTTCGCCCTGGGAGACACGGCGATCAGTTCTTTCGTCAACATGTGCGGCAAATGCCGCTACTGCGTTACCGGCCGTCCGCACCTGTGCGATGTCGGCGCGAAGGCGATCATCTCCCTGCCCGACGGCAGCCTGCGCACGCGCGACGCCGCGGGCAAGCCGCTCAACATCTTTTCCGCCTGCGGGGTGATGGCCGAATACGCCACCCTGCACGTGAACAACTTGGTGAAAATCGCGCCCGGCATGCCACTCCCGCAGGCGGCGCTGATCAGCTGCGGCGTGATGACCGGCGTGGGCGCGGTATTCAATACTGCCAAGGTGGAGCCGGGGTCCAGCGTGCTGGTGATCGGCGCGGGCGGGGTCGGCCTCAACGTGATCCAGGGCTGCGCCATCGCCGGCGCCGGCGTCATCATCGCCGTGGACATGGCGGACAACAAACTGGAACTGGCCAGGCAGTTCGGTGCCACGCATACGCTCAACGCCGGCAAGGAGGAAAATCTGGTCAAGGCGGTGAAAAAACTGACCGGCGGAGGCGCCGATTACGCCTTCGAGTGCATAGGCCTGGGCAAGATGGTGGAACAGGCGTTCCGCGCAGTGCGCAAGGGCGGCACCGCGCTGGTGGTGGGGGTGGCGCGCGGCGAGGACAACACCTCGCTGAAGACGGCCTCGATCACTTTCGAGGAGAAAACCCTGACCGGCAGCTATTACGGCTCGGCGCGGCCGCGCGAGGATTTCCCGCGGCTGATTGCGCTGTACCAGGCGAAGAAACTCAAACTCGACGAACTCATCACGCGCACCTACCGCATCGACGAGGCGGCGCAGGCGTTTGCCGACCTCGAGGCCGGTCGCAATGCGCGCGGAGTAATCGTGTTCTAGGGACCGGGGGATGCTTTTTCTCTGGCAGGAGTCGATGGCGTCCGCGCGCGCGCCTTGCTAATCGTGCGCAACAACGGGGGTACCGCCGAAACAGGAAGGAGGGAAAATGATATCGCTGAGCATCAATGGCAAGAAGATCAAAGTCAAGGACAGTCCGGACAAGCCGCTCTTGTGGGTGCTGCGCGACACGCTAGGCATGACCGGCACCAAATTCGGCTGTGGCGTGGCGCTGTGTGGTGCCTGCACCGTTCATCTGGACGGCGAGCCGGTGCGTTCCTGCTCGGTCCCTCTGTCCGCGGCAGCGGGAAAAAAGGTGGTGACCATCGAGGCCATCGCCGCCAATTCCGTGGGCAAGGTGGTGCAGGCCGCCTGGGTCAAGCACGACGTGCCGCAGTGCGGCTACTGCCAGAGCGGCCAGATCATGAGCGCGACCGCGCTGCTGGCGAAGAACAAAAAGCCCAGCGACGCGGATATCGATGCGGCGATGAGCGGCAACATCTGCCGCTGCGGCACTTATAACCAGATACGCGCGGCGATAAATGACGCGGCGCAGGCGATGAGCAAAGGAGGCCGGACATGAGCGCAATCTACAATGCATCGCGCCGCGATTTCCTCAAGACTTCAGTGTTGGCCGGGGGCGGGCTGATACTCGGCTTCACCCTGCCGGGTGCCGCGCGCTTTGCCGAGGCGGCCAGCGTGTTCAGCCCCAACGCCTATATCCGCATTGCATCCAACGGCCGGATCACGGTGGTCTGCGGCCTGTCCGAAATGGGCCAGGGCGTGCACACTGCGATTCCCATGCTGGTGGCGGAGGAACTCGATGCCGACTGGTCCTCGATCGAAGTGAAGCAGGCGCCGGCCGATCCGGCGTTCAACAACCCGATATTCGGCATGCAAGCGACCGGCGGCTCGACTTCAGTGCGCGGGCACTGGGAGCCGATGCGCAAAGCCGGGGCTGCTGCGCGCGCGATGCTGGTCGCTGCTGCTGCAGGGAAATGGAAATCCAAGCCTTCGGATTGCCGCACCGAGAAAGGCATGGTGGTGCATAAGAGCGGCAAGAAGCTCTCCTACGGCCGGCTTGCCCATGCGGCGGCCAAACTGGCCGTTCCCGCCGAGGTGAAACTGAAGAACGCGAAGGACTTCAGGATTCTGGGCACCAGCATGAAGCGCCTCGATACCCCGGCCAAGGTGAACGGAACGGCAAAGTTCGGGCTGGACGTGCGCCTGCCCGGCATGCTCACCGCCGTGATGGCGCGCCCGCCGGTGCCAGGCGGCAAGGTGGTATCCGTGGACGATGCCAAGGCCAAGGCCATCCCGGGGGTGAGGCAGGTAGTGCAGATTCCGGGCGGCGTTGCCGTGCTCGCCGAGGGTTTCTGGGCTGCCAAGCAGGGACGCGACGCGCTGGAGATCAAATGGGACGACGGGCCCAACGCGGCGCTATCCTCGGAAGGCGTATCCAGAATGCTCACGGAGGGGGCTGGCAAGGGCGGGGCGGTGGGCCGCAGCGCAGGCGATGTCGGCCTGTCGGTGGCGAAACGGCTGCAGGCCGTCTACGAAGCGCCTTATCTCGCCCACGCCTGCATGGAACCGATGAACGCCACGGTATGGGTCAAGCCGGACGAAATCGAAGTCTGGGCCGGCACCCAGTCGCAGGGTCCCTCGCAGGGCATACTAGGCAAGGTAGGAGGCATCGCGCCCGGCAAAGTCAAGGTGCACACCATGTATCTGGGCGGCGGCTTCGGCCGGCGCTTCGCCCCGGATTTCACCGTGGACGCGACCCTGCTGTCGAAGATCTCGGGCAAGCCGGTGCAGCTGGTCTACACGCGCGAAGACGACATGAAGGCCTATTTCTACCGCCCGGCCTCGGTCACGCGCTTTGTCGGCGGACTCGATTCCAGGGGCAAGGCGGTTTCCTTATCGGCCAGTGTCGCCTCGCCCTCGATCATGGAAGCCTCGGGCTTCATGAAACTGCCGCCCGACGGCGTCGATCAGATGGCGGTCGAAGGCATCAAGGACTGCCCCTACGATATTCCCAATCTGCGCGTCGAATACGCGCGGCGCGAGCCCGGCGTGCAGGTCTGGTTCTGGCGCTCGGTCGGGCATTCGCAAAACCTCTTTTTCCTCGAGAGCTTCGTCGACGAGATGGCGGTGGCCGCAGCCATGGACCCGTACGAGTTTCGCCGCGAACTGCTCTCCAAGCAGCCGCGCTACAAGGGGGTACTCGAGCTCGCCGCGCAAAAAGCGGAATGGGGCAAGCCGCTGCCGGCCGGCGTGCACCGCGGCATCGCCGTGGCGCAATCGTTCGGCAGCTATGTCGCCGAGGTGGCCGAGGTGTCGGTAGGCAAGGACGGCAAGGTGAAGGTGCATCGCATCGTCGGCGCGGTGGACTGCGGCATGACCGTCAATCCGGAGATCGTGAGGCGCCAGGTGGAAAGCGCCGTCGTCTACGGCTTGAGCGCCGCGCTCTACGGCAGGATCAGCTTCAAGGACGGCAGGGTCGAGCAGTCGAATTTTCACGACTATCCGGTGTTGCGCATCGACGAGATGCCCAGGGTGGAGGTGCATATCGCCGCGAGCACCGAGCTTCCCGGCGGCATGGGCGAGCCGGGCCTGCCGCCTCTTGCGCCTGCGCTCACCAATGCGATTTTCGCAGCGACCGGCAAGCGCGTGCGCAAACTGCCGATCGACAGCGACCAATTGAAACACGCCTGAGCCCTTGCGGCGGCAGCGCATCGCCGTCGCGCGGCTGCCGCATGTAGCGGGTGGCCGTTTCGGCAATGCCGGAATGGCGTGTGAGATACTCGGCCATGCAGCTGCCGTACTTTTCAGCCGCGCAGGTTCACGCGGCGCTCGATTACCGACTGCTGGCCGCGGCCCTGCGCGAGGCGTTTCGCGCGGGTTGCGTTGCACCCCTGCGCCATGTGCACGATGTCACCGGCGCGGGCGACCGGCTGCTGCTGATGCCGGCCTGGCGCCCAGGCGAAGATCTGGGCGTGAAACTGGTTACCGTATTCCCGCGCAATCGCGAGCGCGGCCTCGCCACGGTATCGGCGCTGTACGTATTGCTCGACGCCGCCACCGGGCATCCGCGTGCGCTCATCGACGGAGAAGCGCTCACGCTGCGGCGCACCGCGGCCGCTTCGGCGCTCGCGTCGACTTTTCTGGCACGCAGGGACAGCGCCACGCTGCTGGTCGTGGGTACCGGCGCGCTTGCGCCGCATATGGCGCAGGCGCACTGCGCGCTGCGGCCGATCGCAAGGCTGATGCTCTGGGGCCGCAGCCACGCGCGCGCGCAGGCGCTCTCGGAGCAATTATGCGCCGCAGGCCTGCCGGCGCAGGCGCTCACCGATCTGGCTCCGGGGCTGGCGCAGGCCGATATCGTCAGCTGTGCCACCACCGCCACCGATCCCGTGCTTCGCGGCAGCCTGCTGCGCCCCGGCACGCACGTGGATCTGGTCGGCGGCTACACCCCGCAGATGCGTGAAGCCGACGACGAGCTGATTGCGCGCGCCGAGATATTCGTCGATACCTATGCCGGTGCCTTGAAGGAGGCGGGCGATCTGCTGCAGCCGCTGGCGAGCGGCGCGCTCGCACGCGAGGATGTGCGCGCTGAATTGGCGCAACTAATCGCCGGCGCCCATCCGGGACGGCGCAGCGCGCAGGAGATCACCGTGTTCAAATCGGTCGGTACCGCGCTGGAGGACCTGTGCGCGGCGCGCCTGTTGCTGGAGCGCTCTCCGGCTCAGCTGTAGCGGGCGAGCAGGAACATGATCGCGAGGACGGCGATCACCCACCACAGCGGCGATTTCGCCTGCGTCCTCCCGGCCGGCGCTAATGCGGCTGCGGGGGCCGCCGCGCCGATCTGCTGGCCGAAGGCGGCGAAGAAGTCATCGGCCATTTTCTTCGCCACACCGTCGATCAGGCGCGAGCCGATCTGCGCCAGCTTACCCCCCACCTGGGCCTGCACCGCATAGCGCAAGCGCGTAGCCGCTCCCTCGGCTGCGAGCGACACCCTGGCCGTGCCTTTGCCGAATCCGGCTGCGCCGCCCTGTCCGTCGAAGGAAAGCGAGTACGAATTCGGCGGGTCGAGGTCGGCAAGCAGCAGCTTGCCGCGAAACCTCGCCCTGACCGGACCGATCGCCGCCATGGTCGCCACGGCGTACTCGGTGTCGCTCCGCCGTTCTATCGACTCGCAGCCCGCAATGCAGGATTTCAGCACCTCTGGATCGTTCAGGGCGCGCCAGACTTCGGCTTGCGCCGCCGGGATGACTTGTTCGCCCGTCATTTCCATTCGTTCCGATTCCCGCCAGTCAGACCGCCACTTTGCCGGGATGGCGCTGCCACTTGCCCTGTTCCAGTTCGCGCGCGAGGTCGACCAGGCTCGCGATGTTGTGCACCGGCATGAAGGCATCCACGTGCGGCAGCATCGCGCGCACCCCGGAGGGCCGCGGCTGGAAGCCCTCGTAGCGCAGCAGCGGGTTGAGCCAGACCAGCTTGCGGCAGGACTTGTGCAGGCGCTCCATCTCGGCGCCCAGGCCGGCGCCGATGTCGCGGTCCAGGCCGTCCGATATCAACAGCACCACCGCGTTCTGGCCGAGCAGGCGCCGCGACCATTTGCGGTTGAATTCCTCCAGGCATACGCCGATGCGCGTGCCTCCGGCCCAGTCCTGGATCGCCGCAGCCACGCGGTTCATCGCGATATCCACGTCGCGGTTGCGCAGGTGGCGGGTGATGTTGGTGAGCCTGGTGCCGAACACGAGCGCGTGCACGCGGTCGCGGTCGTTGGTAATGGCGTGCAGGAAATGCAGGAACATGCGCGAGTAGCGGCTCATCGAGCCCGAGATGTCGCACAGCACCACCAGCGGCGGATGCCGCGTAATGCGCGAGCGGCGCCTGAGCGCGATGATCTGCGCCCCGCCCCTGAGGCTCGCGCGCAGCGTCGCGCGCAGGTCGATGCCGGCGCCGCGGGCGTCCGGGCGAAAGCGGCGGGTCTGCGCCTGCGGTATGGGCAGGCGCAGGCGCGCAATCATTTTTTTCGCCTGCGCGAGTTCGGCACCGCTCATGCTTTCGAAGTCGGCGTGCTGCAGCAGTTCGTTCTGCGTGGAAGCAAGGCCGGCGTCGATGCCTATGGGCTGCTCCGTGCCCTGCGACTCTCCGCGTTTCGGGCGCAGCGCGTCCGCCAGGCGCTGGCTGGTCTCGGTCTGCCCGGCCTGGCCGGAGGGGCCGGGGGTCTGCGGCAGCAGCAGGCCCAGGGCGCGCTCGAGCAGCTGCGGGTCGCGCCAGAAAATGTGGAAGGCCTGATCGAACAAGTCCTGCTGCTCGCGCTTGGACAGGAATACTGCGCACAGCGTCCAGTAGAAATCCTCGCGCCGCGCTATGCCCGCGGTCTGCAGCGCCTGCAGCGCATCGATGACCCGGTCGGGGCCGATGGGCAAACCCGCCGCGCGCAGCACGCGCGCGAAGTGCATTATGTTTTCCGCCAGTTTGCCCGCAGCCATGTGACGAATTACGGCGGCGGGGCCGCGCCTGCGCTCATTCTCCGCGCCCGGCGCGCTGGCGCGCGAGCAGGCTTGCGCGCGCGAGCAGCGACAGTCCCGGCGAGGCTACGACCAGGTGCTCTTTCGCATAGGCCTCGTGATTGCGCTCGACATCCTTGAGGCGGTAGACGTAATTGACCATCATGCCGGCCGAGCGCGCCATGCCGGTCCCGGAAGTGTCGGCGAGCCAGTTGAGGCGTTCCATGCGCGCGCCGTTGCCCAGGTGGAAACGCGCTACCGCATCGACCGGTTCCCCGTGGTGTTTGACCTGCTGCAGGTAATACGCGCAAAGCCGCATCAATTCGGTGCGAACACGCGCGCCTGGCGCGGCGGCCTCGTACCAGTCTTCCGCGGCCAATGCGTCGATGAGCTCGGCCAGCCCGGGGTGCGTGGCGGCGGCGTCGGCGAGCCACCTGCGGAATCCCGGTATCGGCGAGAGCGTGGCGAAAGTCTTGAGGCGCGGGAATTCGCGGCCGAGATCCTCCGCCACCTGCTTGATCAGAAAATTGCCGAAAGAGATGCCGCGTAGCCCCTCCTGGCAGTTGGTGATGGAATAGAAAATGGCCGTGTCCGCGCTGCCGGCATCGACTACCGGCGAGCCCGGGTCGAGCAGGGGTTGCACCTGGCCGCTCACGCCCTTGGTCAGCGCGACCTCTATGAAAATAATGGGTTCGTCGGGCAGGGCGGGGTGGAAAAAAGCGTAGCAGCGGCGGTCGGACTCGAGCCGGCGGCGCAGGTCCTTCCAACCCTGGATCTCGTGCACCGCTTCGTACTGCATGAGCTTTTCCAGCACCAGCGCCGGCGTGCGCCAGTCGATGCGCTGCAGCGACAGGAATCCGCGGTTGAACCAGGAGCCGAGCAGGTGGGCCAGATCGGCGTCGATGCCCGCCCATTGCGGCTGCTCGCGCAGTTCGCGCAACACACGCCGGCGCATTTCGACCAGCGCGGCCGTTCCGCCCGTGGCCTGGTTGAGTCGGCGGAACAACTCCTGGCGCGGCGCTTCGATCCCGTGCTGCAGGCGGATCAGATTCGCCTGCGAGGGGTCCTGCCGGTAGGCGCGGGCCGCATCCTCGACGGCGTCGGGCTCGGGCGAGAATTCCTGCGCGAGGACATCGAAAAACGCCCTCAGCGCCGGGCCCGCGAGCAGGCCGTAGGCCTGGAGCGCCTCACGCGCGAGCGCGGCGCCGGAGGCCTCGCCGCGTTCGGACAGCAGGGCATGGCACAGGGCCACGGTCTTGCGCGTGTGCCGGTCCGCCTTGCTGTCCGTTGCGGCGGCAGCGCGGAACAATCGCTTGATGAACGCGGGAGATTCCATGACTTTGCGCGCGGCTCCGGCTCAGGCGGTCGCCACCTCGGCTTTGACTTCGGACAGCAGGCGCTCGGCCTCGCTCCCGCGCACGCGGCCGATATCGTCCTGGTACTTGAGCAGGGCGCCGAGGGTGTCGTTGACCGTGTCCGCATCGAGGGCCAGCTTGTCCAGTGCCATCAGCGCATTGGTCCAGTCTATGGTTTCGGCGACGCCGGGCAGCTTGAACAAATCCTTCTTGCGCAGCCGCTGCACGAACGCGACGATCTCCCGCGACAGGCGTTCGGCCGCGCCGGGCACCTTGCGCCGCAGGATGTCCAGCTCGCGCGCCGCATCCGGATAATCCACCCAGTGATACAGGCAGCGGCGCTTGACCGCATCGTGGATTTCGCGCGTGCGGTTGGAGGTGATGATCACGATGGGCGGCTTGACCGCCTTGATCGTGCCCAGCTCCGGAATGCTCACCTGGTAGTCGGACAACACTTCCAGCAGATAGGCCTCGAACGGCTCGTCGGTACGGTCGAGCTCGTCGATCAGCAGTACCGGGGCCGCGCCCTCGCTCGCTTCGAGTGCCTGCAGCAAGGGCCGCTTGATCAGGAATTGTTCGGAAAAGATATCCTGGCTGAGTTTCCTGCGCTCGGCCTGGCTCGAGGCCTGGTGCACTTTTGCGCTGGCCTCGGCGAGGCGGATTTCTATCATCTGCCGCGGGTAGTTCCATTCATACACGGCAGAGGAGATGTCCAGTCCTTCGTAGCACTGCAGCCGCACCAGTCGGCGCTCTAGGGTGCTCGCGAGCACCTTGGCGATTTCGGTCTTGCCCACGCCCGCTTCGCCTTCGAGAAACAGCGGACGTTCCATCTTCAAGGCAAGGAACAGGGCGGTGGCGAGGCTGCGCTCGGCCACGTAGTCGGCGCGTGCCAGCAGCGCGGCGGTTTCGTCGATCGACTTCGGCAGTTTGACCATGTCTCTGGGTGCGCAGGACGTTTCGGTACGGATCGGCAGGATTTTATACCATAGGACATCCCGCGTTCATCGCCATTTTGGCGCGCCCGTACCATTGCTGCGCGGCGAATTCCCCGGTTTATGCAGTACACCGCGCATTGAACTGCGGCCCCAAGCGGCGTATTCTGGCGACTACAGCGCGCGGGGCGCGCCGGCGCCGAAACCGAAGCGGAGGCGGCGCTCGATTTACTTATCGTTTATTCACGCGGAGAACCCCAGATGGACAACGACATCCCCGGCTACGAAACCCCGGGCTGCGCCTATTGCCCGAGCACGGTGCGCGCATGCCGTCAGGGGGAGGGCGAGGCACGCGGTCCGGCATACTGCCCGTCGAAGGTGGATCCCGAGGGCGTCGCCGCCGCGTGGGAGCCGTATCTGGATCCGTACACCCAGCGTATCGCGCACACCGCGGCGGTGGTCGAGAGCGAAGGCTACTGCAAGTGGACGCGGGTGGAGGAAATCTGCCAGTTTGCGAAGAAAATGGGATTCACCAAGGTGGGCATCGCCATGTGCATCAGCTTTGTCGATCTTGCCCGCGTGTTCAGCGCCATACTCGAGAGCCACGGCCTGGAGGTGAGCTCGGTGGCCTGCAAGAACGGCGGCGTGCCGAAGGAGGACATAGGCCTCGCGGATGCCGAGAAAATCCGTCCGGGAAACTTCGAGCCCATGTGCAACCCGGTGTCTCAGGCGGAACTGCTCAACCGCGCGGGCTGCGAGCTGAACGTCATAATGGGACTGTGCGTGGGGCATGACAGCCTGTTCATCCGCCAGTCCCAGGGGCTGGTCACCACCCTGGTGACCAAGGACCGGGTGCTCGCGCACAATCCGGTAGGCGCATTGCAGCTGGCCGATACCTACTACAGCCGCGTCTGGGGTCCGCACAAGCCGGCCAAGCTGCCGAGCAAGCCGGCGCGGCGAAAAAGCAAGGTTTAACTCCGAAATATCCCTGAACGGTTGTTCTTGAGACGGGAGGTCGAAGAATCCGCGTCCATATACGTGTCGGGGTAAGCAAAGAGCGGATTTGCGCGCTGCGCGCGCCAACCGTGTTCTCCAAACGGATGAATAGCGCATCCGTTTGGAGAACACGGTTCCGGTTAACACCAAACCGGGATTGGGGTTTGATACAAGATCGTTGATTGCGCACGGATGCGCTTTTCATCCGTGCGCAATCAACGATCCGCGCGGACGGGACGCCGTCCGCGCAAGCGTGCACGAGTTTTCGCCCGCGCAACATCGTGTCTGTGCAATAGGGCGGGGCGCGGTTCGAGCCGTCACATATCGCTACTGCTTCCTGCCCGCACCGAACCAGCGGCCGCGCAGTTGTGCAAGGCTGGCGAGTATCGTCTTGCCGACCGAGGAGTCGCGCACCTCGGCCGACTCCTGTACCCGATGCTGCTGCAATAGTTGCGGCGTTTGCCGGAACTCGAGATAGCGCAGCAGCGCCGACTCGACGTGCTGCTTGAGCTGTTTTACGTTCACCGGCTTGTTGAGGAAGCGGAAGATCTGCGCCTCGTTGATGAGGCGGATCACCAGATTGGCGTCCGAAGCGTCGGTAATCACGATGCTCAGGATCTGCGGATTCACCTGCTTCATCAGCTTCAGCATCCCGGTGAGGTCCTCGCTGCCGGCCTCGACATCAGCCACCACCAGCGCAACCTCCTGCGCCTGCATCGCACTGAGCGCGGAATCGACTCCGTTCGCGTATAGGACCGGGCAGCGGCCGCCGACCAGTTCCTTGGTGAAGCGGAAGATTTCCTGGTCATTGCCGATCACCAATACGCCCGCGTCCATATTCTGCGGCAGATCCACCGCAGCGGATTTGGCCTCGGCAAGCTCGAGCCCGATAGTCACCGCTTCGGCCACGGTTTGCTGCAGTTCCTCGTTGTTCCAGGGTTTGCTGACGAAGCGGTAGACCTGGCCGTCGTTGACCGAGCCGACGATGGACGCGAGGTCGGAGTAGCCGGTGAGCAGGATGCGCACGCTGGCAGGCGAAATCTCGCTCGCCCGGCGCAGCAGTTCGGCGCCGGGCATGATCGGCATGCGCTGGTCGCTGACGACCACGTGCATGTGGTATTTCTTCATGAATTCGAGCGCCTTGTTGCCGTCCGTGGTGGCGAACACGTGGTAGCGCGCGCGGAACATCGATTTCAGCGCCGACAGAATCCGCTCTTCGTCGTCCACCACCAGCATGCGCGCCTTGCGCACGCTGCTGTCGAGGCTGACCGCGCTGGCGGCGGCCTCCGCGGGGGCATTCGTCTCCCGCGATGCCGCCGGTGCCCCGGCGTTGCTCCTGATCAGCTGCGCGGCATTGAGCAGGCCAGCTCCCAGAGGCCTGATGACAGTCGGCGGCGGCTCCTGCGCGAGGCTGTCCTCTATTGAAAGTTGGAACGCCACGGCGAATTCGCGCGCGCTCTGGTACCGGTCTTCGGGCTTCTTCGACAGCGCCCGCTGCAATACCTGGTCCACCAGCGGCGTCAGCGCGGGATTGAGTGTGGAGGGGTCCGTGGCGCGCTGGTTAAGCGCTTGCTGCATCACGACCGCGGGGGTGCCCACGAACGGTTTGGCGCCCGTCAGCAGGTTGTAGGCGATCACGCCGACCGCGTACAGGTCGGCGGGTATGCCGATGGGCAGACCGAGAAACTGTTCCGGCGCCATGTAGTGCGGCGTGCCCAGCACGTCGCCGTGCTGCGTCAGATCCGAGGCTTCGGTATGCGCAATGCCGAAGTCGCTGATCTTGATCTGGCCGTCGCTGTTCAGCATGATGTTGGCCGGCTTCATGTCCCGGTGCACCACGCCCGCCGCGTGCGCGTGACCCAGCCCGTCTAGCACCTGGTGGATGATTTCGCCGATTTCGCGCAGGTCGTAATTCGCGTGCTGCTGCAGGTGCTGGTGCAGGGTCTTGCCGTGTACCAGCTCCATCACGATGTAGGCATGCTCCTCATCCTCGCCGTAGTCGTAGATCTGCACGATGCGCGGATGGGCAAGCCGGCCCACCGCCTGCGCTTCATGGCGGAAGCGCGCAAGAAGATGCTGCAGTTCGTCGTCGTGGAGCGAGGACTTGGCGATCGTCTTGACCGCGACCGCGCGCGAGATCGCCGGGTCGAAACCCTTGTAGACCGCGCCCATGGCGCCGCGCCCGAGCACGCCCTGAATCTCGTATTTGCCAATTTTGTGCGGATGCGTCACGAAGTATCAGACCAGTGGTTCGGTTTCCGCCGGAGGCTTGAGCGGCAGCCACACGGTGAACCTGGTGCTTTTGCCGACTTCGGAGGCGACATCGATGCGGCCGCCGTGCTGCTTCACGATCTTATAGGAAATCGACAGTCCGAGACCGGTGCCTTTGCCGGCTTCCTTGGTGGTGAAAAAGGGATCGAAAATCTTCGGCAGGATCTCGGGGTCTATCCCTTTGCCGTTGTCCGCGATCTCGACCGCGACGCCCTCGCCGTCGGCGCGGCTGGTGAGCGTGATTTCGCCGTTTGTCGGCGCCAGCGCCTGCGCCGCATTGGTGATCAGGTTCAGAAATACCTGGTTGATCTGCGACGGCGCGCAAACGATCTCCGGTATCTCGCCGAAGCGCCTGCTCACATTGATCGACCTGAGCATGTGACGCGCCAGTCCGAGCGAGCTCGCAAGGCCGTCGTTGAGGTTGAAGCTGGTCACCTTGCTGCGATCGAGGCGGCTGAAATCCTTGAGATTGCCGACGATCTCGGCCATCTCGCCGGTGCCGAAGAGCCCGTCCTTGACCAGCCCGGTGAGCTCGGTCAGCACGCGCCGCTGTTTGAGCCTGCCCAGCAGCGCAGTGGTGCGCGAATACTGCCGGTTCAACGCATCGGGGTCGACCTTGCCCGCGCCGAGCAGCGCCAGCAGCCGCTCGCAATCCATGATCGTGGCATTGATCTGCGGCAGGCGGTCGTCGACGATGCTCAGGCTGTTCTGCACGTAGGCGAGCGGCGTATTGATCTCATGGGCGACGCCGGCGACCATCTGACCCAGCGAGGACATTTTCTCCGACTGGATCAGCTGCGCCTCGGATTCCTTCAGGTGGCGCAGCGCCTCCGACAGCTCGCGCGTGCGTTCGATCACGCGCTGCTCCAGGCTCTCGTTCGCCGCCTTGAGCCGCACGCCCAGATAGCCGACGCCGATCAGGAGCGCCGCGGCGTACGCCAGCAGGTACACGCGAAACAGTTCCTTTTCCTGCATCGTCGCCTCTAGTTCGCGGTTGAACGAAAAGCTCATCTTGTCCAGGCGCGGGCCGGAGGAGAGCGCCGCGACCTTGGCGTACAGTTCCTGCTCCGCCGGTTTGTGCTTGAGCAGCGCCTGCACCGCGCCCTCGATTGCGTTCGCCTGTTCGCGTTCGGGCTCACCGGCCGCCAGTTCGCGTACGGCGCCCGCGGCCACTGCCAGGTTCACGGGCGCGGCCGTTCTGCCCAGCCAGTAATACTGCAGCGCCGCCGCCGCGAGCTCGCGCGCCGCCTGCTCGAGCCCCCTTTGCCGCGGGTCGCCGCTATGCGGCGCGCCTGCCTGGCCGCCGAGCGCAGCCGCAGCCGAGAGCGCCGCTTGCAGCGCGATCTTGGTGCTCGCGCTCTCGCTCTTGTGCTTTTCCACGAGGACGGCCTTTTCCAGCACTGCCTTGCTGAGTTCGGCCAGACCCTCCCGCAAGGCAGCGCTGTCGGCTTGCGGCGCGATGGCGCCCAGGCTGGCCAGCGCCTTTCTCGCCGTTGCCGTGCGATCGGGCGCCGCCAGCAGGTTCGGGTCCAGCTCGCTGCGCTCGCGCAGAACGTCTATATCCCAGCGTGCGTCGATGTCGCGCAGGGTGTCGAGCAGCGCGGCTATGTCGTTGCGTACTCGCAGGTCGACCGCTTGCGTCTTGTCGTAAAGAAAGGCCAGCGTGGCGATCAGTGCGCCGGCGACGATCGCGGCCAGCAAATGGCGGAGCTTATTCATCATGGCCTATAAAGTGTGCGACCTGCGCATTCGCCGGGCGGGCCCGGGCAGGGCTGAGTCCTTGTGCCGGCGCGCGCAACGATTTCGCCGAGCGCCGATTGCGCTAGGCGCCGTAGTGCTGCAACCGTTCAATATAGCGCGCGATCAGGTCCACCTCGAGGTTGACACGGCTGCCGGCTGCGAGCCTGTTCAGGTTGGTCACCGCCATGGTGTGCGGGATCAGGTTGATTTCAAAGTCGGTGCCATCCACGCGGTTGACCGTGAGGCTGACGCCGTTTACGGTGATCGAGCCCTTGCGCGCGATGTACTTGGCCAGCTCCTGCGGTGCGCGTATGGCGAGCAGGAAGCTCTCACCCGCGGCCTCGAAGCGCGCAACCTCGCCCACGCCGTCGACATGGCCGGACATCAGGTGGCCGCCCAGGCGGTCGGAGAGGCGCAGCGATTTCTCCAGATTCACTTCGTTGGGCCCGTCCAGCCCGACGGTGCAGTTGATGGTCTCCTGCGACACGTCCACTTCGAATCGGTCATCGTGCAAGGCGATGACGGTGAGGCAAACGCCGTTTACGGCGATGCTGTCGCCCACGCTCACGTCCGAAAGATCGAGCATGCCCGCGTCTATGGCCAGACGCAGTCCCTGATCGCGCGGCGCGGCCCTGGTGATTTTTCCGATGGAGGTGACGATGCCGGTAAACATGGTTAGTTCAGCACCCGCGCGAGTATGCGTAGGTCGCCGCCTATGGTCTGCACATCGGTGAATTGTACCAGCCGCCTGTGCGCAAGGTCCGCCAGCGCAGGGAGGCTGAACATGCCGCGTGCGCCATCGCCGAGTATGCCGGGCGCCAGATAGAGCAGCAGTTCATCGGCCAGTCCTGCGCCGAGCAGGGAGCCGTTCAGCTTGAATCCGGCCTCGACATGCACTTCGTTGATTTCGCGGCGCGCGAGTTCGCGCATGAGTTCGGTCAATTCCACCTTGCCGCGCGCATTCGGCAGCACCACCACCTCGGCGCCCTGCTCCTGCAGGGCGGCGATGCCGGCGTCGTCGCGTACGGCGGCGGCGACAAGCACCTTGCCGCTGCCGAGCAGCTTCGCCGACAGCGGCAATTCCATGCGGCTGTCCACCACCACCTTGAGCGGCTGGCGCGGGGTTTGGACATCGCGCACGTTCAACTGCGGGTCGTCGTCCCTGACCGTGCCGATGCCGGTGAGCACGGCGCAGGCGCGCGCGCGCCAGGCGTGGCCGTCGCGGCGCGCTTGCGGCCCGGTGATCCACTGGCTCTGGCCGTTGGCGAGCGCGGTCCTGCCATCGAGGCTCGCCGCGATTTTCAGGCGCACCCATGGCCGGCCGCGGCTCATGCGCGCGATGAAGCCTGGGTTGAGCGCCTGCGCTTCATCCTGCATCAGGCCGGACTCGACCTGGATACCCGCGGCGCGCAAGGCGGCGTAGCCGCTGCCGGCAACGCTCGGGTTCGGATCCTGCATCGCCGCGACCACGCGCGCGACCCCGGCTGCGATCAGCGCATCGACGCAGGGCGGCGTGCGTCCGTGGTGGCTGCAGGGTTCCAGCGAGACGTAGGCGGTGGCGCCGCGCGCAGCTGCGCCTGCTGCGCGCAGCGCCAGAATTTCCGCGTGCGGACCTCCGGTCTTTTCATGCCATCCGGCACCTACCGCCTGGCCTTCGCGCACGATCACGCAGCCGACGCGCGGATTGGGCGTCGCGGTGTACAGCCCCTTTTCCGCCAGGCGCAGCGCTTCGGCCATGTGCTGCTGATCGACGGGGCTGAACATGCAGGCAGCGCGTCAGGGGCAAAAGTCGCCGGGGCCCGGGGCGGCCCTAGCGCCGGGCTTTGCGGCCCGGGCGCTTGACCTGCAAAATGGCGTCGCGGAAATCGTCGACGCGCTGAAAGTCCTCGTATACCGAGGCGAAACGGATGTAGGCGACGTCGTCCATTTTTTTGAGTTCGCGCATAACCAGCTCGCCGATGGTGCGCGACTTGATCTCGCGCTCGCCCAGGGCGAGGATGCGCGCCTCGACGCGGTTGATCGCGTCGTCGACGTTGTCGGTCGGCACCGGGCGCTTGTGCAGCGCGCGCATGAAGCCGGTGCGGATCTTCTCGCGATCATAGGCGGTACGGTAGCCGTTCGACTTGATCACCGTGGGCATGGCGAGTTCCACCCGTTCGTAGGTGGTGAAGCGTTTGCCGCAGTCCTTGCACTGGCGCCGGCGGCGCACGCTGGCGGCGTCCTCGGACAAACGCGAGTCGATGACCGCGGTATCCTCGGCTTTGCAGAAAGGGCATTTCACGATGTTGCGGCGACACTAGGCGCGGCGTCCGGGCTGGCGGCCTTCCCGTCGCCATAAACGGGAAACCGCCGGCACAGCTCCCGGGTCTGCGCGAGCACGCGCTGTTGCACCGCTACGCTTTGCGGCGCCTCGAGCACATCGGCGATCAGCTTGGCGAGCTGTTCGGATTCCGCGATGCCGAAACCGCGCGTGGTGATCGCGGGGCTGCCGATGCGAATGCCGCTGGTCACGGTGGGCTTTTCCGGATCGTTCGGAATCGCGTTCTTGTTGACGGTCATGTGCGCGCGTCCGAGAGCGTCCTCGGCGTCACGGCCGGTGATGTTCTTCGCGCGCAGGTCCACCAGGAACATATGGCAATCGGTGCCGCCGGAGACGATGCGCACGCCGCGCTCCTGCAGCACGCGCGCCATGGCCCGGGCGTTGGCGATGACCTGCGCCTGGTAGCTCTTGAACTCCGGGGCCAGCGCCTCCTTGAAAGCGACTGCCTTGGCCGCGATGACGTGCATCAGCGGTCCGCCCTGCAGTCCCGGGAACACGGCCGAGTTGATCGCCTTCTCCTGCTCGGCGCCGGCGAGTATCAGGCCGCCGCGCGGTCCGCGCAGCGTCTTGTGCGTGGTGCTGGTGACGAAATCGGCGATGCCGATCGGGCTCGGGTACAGGCCGGTGGCGATGAGCCCGGCGTAGTGCGCCACGTCCGCCATCAGCACGGCGCCGACCTCGTCGGCGATGGCGCGGAAGCGCTTCCAGTCGATCGCGCGCGAATAGGCGGAGGCGCCGGTGACGATCATGCGCGGCTTGTGCTCGCGCGCAAGACGCGCGACCTCGTCGAAGTCGATCACTTCCTTCGCGTCCAGACCGTAGGAAACCACGCGATAGAGCTTGCCCGAGAGATTGACCGGCGAGCCGTGGGTAAGATGGCCGCCGTGGGCGAGCGACATGCCGAGGATGGTGTCCCCGGGCTTGAGCGCCGCGATATACACCGCCTGGTTCGCCTGCGAGCCCGAGTGCGGCTGCACGTTGGCATATTCAGCGCCGAACAGCTGCTTCGCGCGCGCTATCGCCAGATTTTCCGCGACGTCCACCTGGGCGCAGCCGCCGTAGTAGCGCTTGCCCGGATAGCCTTCCGCGTACTTGTTGGTGAGCTGCGAGCCCTGCGCCTGGAGCACGGCGCGGCTGACGTAGTTCTCCGAGGCGATCAGCTCGATATGCTGTTCCTGGCGCTGGTTCTCCGCCTGGATCGCCTGCCACATTTCGCTGTCGGTGCCGGCCAGATCATTGTTGAGCGAGGACATGGGGCTAAGCTTGCGCAATGGAGGAAGCGCGATTTTACCATGTGCAATCGCGCTTGCCGGAAACCGCATACGCGAATCAGATAAATCCGGCAACCGTATGTATCAAAACGACATAATACGGTGCAGCCCGAGCCGCGCCAGCATCAGGTGATGCGCTTGAGCAGGGCCAGCATGCGCTCGAAGGTCTTGCCGAAAGGCGGGTACATCAGGAACATGCCGTTGAGCCGCGGCTGGATGAACACCGGTTTTTCCTTGCTGAAGGTGCGAAAACCCCATTCTCCATGGTAGGAACCCATGCCGCTGGGGCCGACTCCGCCGAAGGGCTGGTCCTCTTGCGCGATGTGCCAGATGCAGTCGTTGAGCGTGACCCCGCCGGATATCGTCTGCTCTAGCACCTTGTCGCGGCTCGCGCCGTCGGTGCCGAACCAGTACAGGGCCAGCGGCCGGTCGTGGCGATTGACGTAGGCGATGGCTTCGTCGATCCGGTCGTAGCCCAGCACCGGCAGGATGGGACCGAAAATCTCTTCCTGCATCAGCTTCATTTCCGGCTTCACGTCGAGCACCAGCACCGGCGGCTGCTTGCGGCGGGCCGGATCGAAGGACTCGCCGGCGGGGTTGATCGCGACGATGCGCGCGCCCTTGGCCCTGGCATCTTCGAGCAAGCCCTGCAGGCGGGCGAAATGCCGCTCGTTGACGATGCTGGTGTAGTCCGGATTGGCGGCAAGGCGCGGGTACATCTGCGCGACTGCGCGCTGCATCAGTTCGACGAAGGCGTCGATGCGCTCGTTCGGGACGAAGGCGTAGTCGGGTGCGATGCAGGTCTGGCCGGCGTTGAGCAGCTTGCCGAATGCGAGGCGCGGCACCGCGACGGCAAGATCGCTGGAAGGATCGAGTATGGCCGGCGACTTGCCGCCCAGTTCCAGCGTAACGGGGGTGAGGTTTTTCGCCGCGGCCTGCGCCACCAGCTTTCCGACGGCAGTGGAACCGGTAAAGAACAGATGGTCGAAGGGCAGCTCGGTAAAGCTTTTCCCGGTCTGCGCGTCGCCGGTCACCACGGCCATCTCGTCCGCGGCGAAGAACTCGCCCACGATGCGCTGCAGCAGTGCGCAAAAGCCCGGAACCAGCTCGGAGGGCTTGATCATGACCCGGTTGCCGGCAGCGAGGGCCGCGACCGCGGGCCCGAGCGCGAGCAGATAGGGATAATTCCATGGCGCCACGATGCCGACCACACCCAGCGGCTGGCGCAGCAGGCGGTTGCTCCCCGGGCGGTAGTGCAGGGCCGTGGGTACGCGCCGCGTCTTCATCCAGGTTTTGAGGTGGCTCTGCGCGTGACGGACCGATGCGCCCACCACCAGCAGTTCGGCCATCTGCGTTTCGTGGGCGGAGCGGTGGCCGAAGTCGGCGCTGATCGCTTCGGCAATCTGCGCGGCGTGCTTTTCACCCATGGCCGCGAGCCGCGCGAGGCGGTCCCGGCGCACTGCGATGTCCGGATTCATCTGTACGGCAAAGGCCGACCGTTGGCGTTCCAGGGTGGCGTACAACTTCGCGGTGGGTGAATTCTCCATGGCGCCTCCTGCAAGCTATATTTGCGAGAATACACCGGTTTGCGTTGTGCGTAGCGCGCATGGCGGCTAACGTATGGCGCGGGCCGAGGTTTCGCTGCGCCGGTGTCCGGTCCTTGCGTAACTTCGGTTACATACGCGGCTGCGCCGCCCGGCTAGAATTGCGGTCTGATTGATTCAACCAATGAGGAGGGATACATGAAAGCAAATGTAGGCGGCGTGGACAAGGTTTTGCGCATCGTTGCCGGATTGGGCTTGCTCAGCCTGATCCTGATTCTGGAAGGCAATGCCCGCTGGTGGGGGCTGGTCGGCCTGGTGCCGCTTTTGACCGGCGTGGTCAATTTCTGCCCGCTTTACGCCTTGATCGGCGTCAATACCTGCCCGTTGAAAGGCAAGGGCGCCTGATCAGCGTCCGCCGGAATTCGCGGCGGCTGGTGCGGCCCGGTCCAGCAGCCGTCGCAGCCGCGCGTAGTGGCTGCCTTCCCAGTAGATGCGCTGGCAGCCCGAGCAAAGCTGGAAGCGCGCATAGACGCCGCGCACTTTCTCCGGCAGGCGCTCCAGCACCTCGGCCTTGGGCACATCCTGCAACTCCGTATTGCATTCGCGGCAGCGCGTGAACGGGCGCAAGCGCGGCTGCAACTGCAGCGCGCGCACCACCTCGCACAATTGCGCCTCCGAACCGGTTTCGCGCACGAAGTAGCCGTGCGTGACCAGGCGCTGCTTGAGCAGGCCCTTGTCGCGCGTGAGGATGATGCGGTGCTCGGCCACAGACGCAGTGATGAGTTCGCTGTCGCGGTAGTCGTTGCGGTAGAGGCAGTCGAAGCCCGCCATGCGCAGGTGCCGGGCGAGCTTGCCCAGATGCGCATCGAGCACGAAGCGCGGTTCGCGCAGCGGCTGCGCTCGCAGGTGCTCTAGCGGCGCAATGTCCAGCAGTTCGAACACCGGATACACGGCTACGCGCTCGCCGCCGCGCAGCACGCGCTCGAAGCCCACGGACCGGCCGTCGACCAGGATCAGGTCGACTTCGGTATGCGGCACGCCGATCGACTCGATCGCATCCTTGACCGAACGCGTCCCGGCAACGCTGTAATCGAAGCCGGCGTGGCGCCGCCCGGGCGGCAGGAAATCATTCAGTTCCGCGTAGAAGCGGAATTCGGCCGTGGCTGCGGAGGGCATCGTTCCCGGCCCTGTACAGCTAGATCAGGCGGCAGAGCGCCTTGATGTCGGCGTTGCCGCCGGAGATGACCACGCCCACGCGCCGGCCGCGCAGATCATGCCGGCCCTCGAGCCGGCCCTCGAGCAGGGCTGCAGCGGCGAGGGCGCCGGTGGGCTCGATCACGATTTTCATGCGCTCCCAGATCCAGAACATGCTGCGCAGCAGCCCGGCATCGCTCACCGTGACCATGTCGTGCACGTAATGCAGCACCAGCGGGTAGGTGATGCTGCCTAGCGAGGGCGTGCGCGCGCCGTCGGCGATGGTGTCGGGGTTGTGGCAGGTCTGCAGCGTCTTCGAGTGGAACGAGCGCGTGGCATCGTCGCCCGCCTCGGGTTCGACGCCGATCACCTTGCAGCCCGGCGACCAGTGGCTGGCGGCTACGGCGCAGCCCGAGAGCAAGCCGCCGCCGCCGCAGGGTGCAAGCAGATAGTCCAGCGGACCTGATTCCTCGATCAATTCCTTTGCCGCCGTTCCCTGACCGGCGACGACCTGCGCATGATTGTAGGGGGGGATGACTGCCATGCCGCGCTCCCGTGCGATGCTCGCCGCCAGTTCTTCGCGGCTTGCGGTCTTCGGGTCATAGGTGATGACTTCGGCGCCGTAGCTGCGCGTGGCCTCGAGCTTCACTTGCGGCGCATCCAGCGGCATGACGATCACGGTCTTGACGCCGAGCAGCGATCCGGCCAGCGCCACCGCCTGGGCGTGATTGCCCGAGGAGTAGGCGAGCACGCCGCCGCGCTTTTGTTCCGGCGTCAGCTGCGCCAGCGCGTTGTAGGCGCCGCGGAACTTGAACGCGCCCATGCGCTGGAAATTTTCGCATTTGAAATACACCCGGGCGCCGGTGCGCGCGTCCACTGTGCGCGAAGTCATCACCGGCGTGCGCAGCGCCTGTCCCTGCAGGCGGGCGGCGGCGGCGGCGATGTCGGCGTGGCCGACGGGCAATGTGGATTCAGCGGTTTCGGCGTTCATGTCGGTTCCTGTTGGGGTGGCGTGTCTTCAACGTATGGTAAGGGTCAGGCGCGAGTCTCCGCGCAGCAGCAGGATGCGCATCGGTCTGTCGGCCTTGGTCAATGCGGCGAGCAGTTCCGCCACCGAGCGCACCCTGCGGCGGTTGACGGCGTAGAGCACGTCGCCCGGACGCAAGCCCGTCTTCGCACCCGGCGAGCCGGCTTCGATGCGCGTGACGATGGCGCCTTGCACCTCGCCATACGCAGGCATCCCCGGCTCGATGTTGGACACGCGCACGCCGGCGAGCTGCGGCACCGCCTCGCCCGGAATCTCGGTCATGGTATGGAGTTCCCCGATGCGCAGGCGCAGCGGGAGCGCGCGCGCGCCCCGCTGTACGCGCAGATCCACCGTTTCGCCCACGGGGACGAGCCCCATGCGGTTGCGCAAATCGGCCGAACCGCGCACCGGTCTGCCATTGACTTCGGTCACGATATCGCGCGGCCTCAGGCCGGCCTGTTCCGCGGGCGAGCCCGGCTCGACCTTGACTACCACGGCGCCCTCGGCCGATTTCGCGGCCAGCGACTGCGCCAGCTCGTGCGTCATGTCCTGGGTGACCACGCCGACGCGGCCGCGGCGCACTTCGCCGAAACGGATGATCTGGGCCATCACGCTGCGCACCATGTTCGAAGGCACGGCGAAGCCTATGCCGACGCTGCTCCCTGAAGGGCCGAGGATGGCGGTATTGATGCCGACCAGTTCGCCCGCGAGGTTCACCAGCGCCCCGCCCGAGTTGCCCGGATTGATCGAGGCGTCGGTCTGGATGAAATCCTCGTAGCCTTCTATGCCCAGGCCGGTGCGTCCGAGCGCGCTGACGATGCCCGAGGTGACCGTCTGGCCGATGCCGAAGGGATTGCCGATGGCGACGACGAAGTCGCCCACGTTCATGGCGTCGGAATCGCCGAATTTGAGCTCGGCCAGATCGCGCGCGTCGATTTTGAGCACGGCGATGTCGGTGCCCGGGTCGGTGCCGACCAGCTCCGCCTTGAGCGTGCGCCTGTCCTTGAGCGTCACCACCACTTCCTGCGCATTGTCAATCACGTGATTGTTGGTGAGCACATAGCCGCGCGCGCGGTCGACGATCACCCCGGAGCCGGCGCTTTGCTCCGCGCGCGACGGGCGGTCCGGAATGTTGAAGAATCGCCGGAACAGGGGGTCGCGAAACAGCGGGTTGTCCTCCATTGGCGCGCGCGTGACCACCGAGATATTGACCACGGCCGGCGTGACCTGCGCCAGCATCGGCGCAAGCGTGGGCGCGCCCCTTACATCGAGCGGCATGGCCGCCGGGGCGCAATGTGCCGCAATCAGCATGGTCACGGCGGCGGCAACGCGCAGCTGCATGGTCTCGAGCTCCGGAAAATCGGTTCGAATTGGTTCCTGACAGTATAAGCGGTGATGTGCACCCGCGCTTTCGAAGCTGGGGTATATTGCCATGCTCTGCCACCACACCGCCTGGGGAGAAAGTCATGACAAACCTGCTGCGACGCGCCCGTGCGCTGCCCATAGTGCTGTTGCTGGCGGCCTGCGCCGCGATCCGGCCGGCTGACCTGGCCCCGCCCGTCGTATTCGTACACGGCAACGGCGATACCGCGGCGCTGTGGCACACCACCCTGTGGCGCTTCGAATCGAATGGCTATGAGCGCAAGCTGCTGCACGCGGTCGATCTTTCGTATCCGCTGGCGCGCAGCGTGGACTCCAAGGCGCAGGCGTTTCGATCCTCCGCGGCCGAGCAGATGGCGGAACTCGCGCGCGCAGTGGCGCAGGTGCGCAAGCGCAGCGGCCGCGACAAGGTGGTGCTCATCGGCAGTTCGCGCGGCGGCAACGCGATACGCAATTACCTCAAGAACGGCGGCGGCGCGCCCTACGTATCGCACGCCATCCTCGGCGGCACGCCCAACCACGGCGTATCCGACTGGCAGGAAACCCGCGACAGCGAATTCAACGGCAAGGGCGCGTTCCTGACGCAGCTCAACGCGGGACCCGACGAGGTGGTCGCCGGCGTGCGCTTCATGACCATACGCAGCGACAACAACGACAAGTACGCGCAGCCCGATGGCGCGTTTCTGGGCAAGCCCGGCCGCGCCACCGGCGTCGGCTACGACGGCCCCGAGCTCAAGGGCGCGGAAAACGTGGTGATCCCCGGCATCGACCATCGCGAGACCGCTTTCAGCGCCCCCGCGTTCGCCCAGATGTATCGCTTCATCACCGGCCATACGCCGGCGCGCACGGACATCGTGCCCGAAGCCGAGGTAGTGCTGAACGGCAAGGTGAACGTCATGCAGGGCAGCGTACCCACCAACCTGCCCGCGACCGGTGCCAGAGTGGAGATTTATGAAGTCTCGGCTGCGACCGGCGTGCGCAGCGGGGCCGCCGTGCATGGCAGAACCACGGCAGCCGACGGACTGTGGGGCCCGTTCAAGGCGAAGCCGGGCGCCTACTATGAATTCGTGGTTCAGGCGCCTGGCCATGCGCCTACCCATATCTACCGCTCGCCGTTTCCGCGCTCCAGCGATATCGTGCACCTGCGGCCGGCAGACTTTGCCAAAGGCGACGCGAATGCGGGCAGCGTGGTCGTGATGAGCCGGCCGCGAGGCTATTTCGGCCATGGCCGCGACACCTTCCTGCTCGACGGGCAGGTGCCGCCCGGGATCAACAAAGGCGTACCCGGCGGCTCAAGCGGCAAACTGCTGCTGCCCGCAGGGCCGCTGCGCCCGGTGCCCGCGCGCTTCAACGACGAAACGATCACCGTGCAGAACTGGCCGGCGAAGGACAAGCATCTGGTCATCGCCGAGTTCCATTATTAGGGCCTGATTCGACGACACCGGCGTCGCGAAACAAGGTGGCGCGCAAGCACATGGCCGGCGCACCATCGTGGGCGAGCTTGCGCGCGTATGCCAAGCTTCGCGGGCAGGCTCGCTCCAGCGACTTCCTGCGCATGGCCGGAATGCCTCGAAATCAGCGAGTCGCAATACCGGGACCTTGGCGACGGCAAGCCAGGTGCCTGAAAGACGTTCGGGGCCGGTTCGCGCTTACTTCCGGTCGATCTGGATATTTTCCTTGATCCCGCTGTTGGCGACCGAGATCATGATGCCCAGGCCGATCAGGATCGCTACGCCGATCACTATCCAGCTTGTCTCTATGTTCTGCAGAACGCCGAGTTTCCAGAGCGCGGCGAGAACGCCGCCGATCAGGATGACGAACCCAACAAAATACATTCCCGCCCACTTCATGACGCACCTCCTGATACGGATAGATTCCCAGTTCTGAAGAATATGCGTCGATGCGCGTGCAGTCTGTGTGCTGGCGCACCAAGGGATGGGTCGCCGGCCAGGAATTGCAGAGGGACATCGTATGGGGCACGCGCTCGATCGGAAAGCAATTGCGCAGGGTGTCCATACCGGGGAGCAGGCGAAGATCCCGCGCCTGCTGAAGCGCGACGAGATGCAGGGCCGCTTTTCAGCAAACTGCTCTCGGCGCACAAGGTCGAAGTTTTCCTGCGACCAGCCGCTTTGCCTGCCGCTTCTGCGCACTGACAACCCGCCTTGCTCAGAAAACGCCTGTACGCGCAATGGTCACTGTTCGAACTTCAAGCAATGACGCGAATCTTCCCTCGATTGTCGTCTGCTGGGTTGGTGGATGCGGACAGGCCTGGCGCGACCGGAAGAAGCGCCCTCTTAGCGATCTTGCAGCAAATCGACCGGCGTATCGATGTCGCGGCAGACGCCGGGGTCGTCGACTTCGATCAGCGTGAGGACGTTCGCATTTTGCCTGAGCAGCTCGCGCGCGCCCTCGTCGCCGCGCAGGGCCTGCAGCTGTGTCCGAAATTGCGCCGACAGTCCCACCGGGTGGCCACGCTTGCCGCGGTAGGCGGGGGCGACGATGTTCGCGCCGGCTGCCAGGCTCGCGCCGATTTTGACTATGGTTTCAGGCCGGATGTAGGGCATATCGGCCAGGGCGACGACCCAGCCGGCGACCTCGCCCGAGGCGCTCACTGCGGTAGCCAGACTGGCGCCCATTCCATCATCGGCATTGGCGCAGAGGATGACCGTCGCGCCGGCGTCGCTCAACAGGTTCTCCAAAGCGGTCGCGCCCGGACGCACCACAGCGATGACGTGCGGGATGGCTGCGCGCAGCCTGGCGAGCGCGGCCACCGCGACCGGGGTTTGGCCGGAAAGAGGATGCAGCAGCTTGTCCGAGCCAAAGCGCTTCGACGCCCCGGCGGCAAGCAGAATGCCGCAGATGTTCGCGGCCATCGGCTGGGCGCGGAAAAAGCCCCGGTTCAATTCTGCGGCACGCCGCACCCGGCTTCGACCGTGGCTTTGCGCGGCTCGACGCTCTGCGGGACTTGCACGCCGCGGCGCACTGCCGTCATCTCGGCGAGTATCGCCACTGCGATCTCGGGCGGAGTCCGGCTGCCGATCCTGAGCCCGACCGGGCCGTGCAGGCGCGCGATCTCGCCCGCAGAGAGGTCGAATTCGGCCAGACGCTTCCGGCGCTTGTCGTTGTTGGTTTTCGATCCGAGGGCGCCGACGTAGAAGGCGGGGGACTTGAGCGCCTCGAGCAGCGCGATATCGTCGAGCTTGGGATCGTGGGTGAGGGCGACCACCGCGCTGTGCGCGTCCAGATTCAGCGCCTGCACCACATCATCGGGATAGCGCCGATCGATGCGCATGTCGGCGAGGTCCCAGGCGTCGGCATACTCGTCGCGCGGATCGCACACCGTTACCTGGTAGTCCAGGGCCTGCGCCATCTGCGCCAGGTAACGCGACAGCTGGGCGGCGCCGATGAGCAGCAGGCGCCAGCGCGGGCCGTGTACGGTCTTCAGCACCTTGGCGTCGAATTCGAGCGCGTCCGACCAGCGCCCGCGCTCCAGGCGCGAGATGCCGGTCTCGAGGTCGAGATAGCGCGCCACCAGTTCGTGGCGCTCGATGATGCCGAGCAGCTCGTCCAGGCCGGCGCTGGCCTTGACCGGCTCGAGCACCAGTTGCAGCGTGCCGCCGCAGGGCAGGCGGAAGCGATCGGCCTGCTCCTTGCTCACGCCGTAGGTGACGACCTCGGGTTTGTCCCCGGCGAGCTGCTGCTTTTGCACGCGCTCGATCAGGTCGTCCTCGACGCAACCGCCCGACACCGAGCCCGACACCTGGCCGTCGTCGCGGATGGCGAGCATCGCACCCAGCGGGCGCGGCGCCGAACCCCAGGTCTTGACCACGGTGGCCAGAATTACCGCATGGCCGGCCTTGAACCAGGTCGTCGCGCTGCGCAATACTTCGAGATCTACACTGTCCATTGCACACCTCTGCCGATTTTGACCGCGATTGCCGCGGCAGACGTCAACGCCGCGCTCGGGCCAGGGCCATCAACCTAAAATGCATCCCCTGCGTACTGCGTCCAAGGTTATTCCTCGTTCCAGCACCGGTCAAGCGAGCGCTTCAGCTGCGAGCGCTTCAGTCGATTGCGGTTGATTCAAGGCATCGCATGGTCTAGGATTTCGACCCTGCGCCGGCAGTATGCTTCAGCTCGGGAGGCTTGCATGAAAATTTCGATGAAGGTGAACGGTGAGACGGTCAGCGCCGAGGTGGAGTCGCGCACCCTGCTGGTCGCTTTCATCCGCGAGCAGCTGCGCCTCACCGGCACCCACGTGGGTTGCGATACCGGGCAGTGCGGCGCCTGCACCATCCACATGAACGGGCTGGCGGTCAAGAGCTGCAACGTCCTGGCGGTCCAGGCCGAAGGCGCCGACATCCTCACCATCGAAGGCCTGGCCGGGGACGAGGGCAGGCTGCACCCGATGCAGGAGGCGTTTCGCGAGCACCACGGTCTGCAATGCGGTTTTTGCACCCCCGGCATGGTGATGAGCGCGATCGATCTGGTGAACAATCATCCGAACCCTTCGGAGGAAACCATACGCGCCGAGCTCGACGGCAATCTGTGCCGCTGCACCGGCTATCACAACATCGTCAAGGCCGTGAAAGCGGGCGCCGCGTACATGCGCACGCCCGCGCCGTGACCGCCGCCGGCTCTGACAGGAAGACCCCAGGGCAGGCCCGAGGACATTGAGCGTGCACCCATTCAATTATCGAAATCCGAAGAGCGTAGCCGAGGCTGCGGCGGCGCTGGCCGAAGGCGGCGACGTCAGGCTGCTCGCCGGCGGCCAGAGCCTGATCGCCGCGATGAAGCTGCGCTTGTCTGCGCCCACCGACCTGATCGATCTCGGCGGCATCGGGGAATTGACCGGCATCCGCGTCGATGGCGCCGGCATCACCGTCGGCGCGATGACGCGGCACGCCGAAGTCGCCAGATCCAAAGAGGTGCAGGCGAAGATTCCTGCCCTGGCCAGCCTCGCCGGCAGTATCGGCGACCGCATGGTGCGCAATATGGGCACCATCGGCGGTTCGCTCGCGCACAACGACCCCGTGGCCGATTATCCGGCCGCGGTGCTGGGCCTGAACGCCACCGTCCATACCAACAAGCGCAACATCGCCGCGGACGATTTCTTCACGGGCATGTTCGAAACCGCGCTGCAAACGGGCGAGATCATCGTGTCGGTGAGCTTTCCCGTCCCCCGGCGCGCTGCCTACGTCAAATTCAGGAACCCGGCCTCGCGCTACGCCATCGTCGGCGTGATGGCCGCCGCAAGCGCAAGCGGCGTGCGCGTGGCGGTCACCGGCGCTGCATCCTGCGTGTTCCGCGTCGGGGCAATGGAACAGGCGCTGGCCGCGAAATGGTCGCCCGATGCGCTTGCCGGCATCAGCGTGCCGGCGGATCAGCTAAATTCGGACATGCACGCCAGCGCCGAGTACCGCGCGCACCTGATCACGGTCATGGCGCGTCGCGCGGTGGAGGCGGCGAAGTAGCAGGGGCGGACCGGCGTTTGCCGCACAGCCGGCTAGCAGGAAATCAGACGTCCGAATTCAGTCTTCCAGCGGACGCACGCGCGCGATCATTTCATTCCACGCCGTAAGGGCTTCGGCGATGGCGCCCGCCTCATCCTTGCCTTCGGCCGCAATTGCGGGGCCGAGCTGCCCGCAGACGGGACAGATCATCCGGTAGACGATTTCGTCACGCCCGTCGGCCAGGCGGCGGGTGCCGCGACGCACATCGGCTTCGGCGCCGCAGGTGCACAGTCTCTTTCGCATGAGTCAGTATACGCGATGTGCCTGCGAATCAGGTGCCGCGGTGCGCAGAACCGTGGTTGATCCGGTGTGGCCCGAGCAATCCGGCGGCGTAACGAACCGATTCGATGAATGGCCTGTTACGTCGACGCGATCTTCGATCCGATTGCGCTGCGCGCCTAAGCCAGGAAGTTCACGGGCGCGATACACGGAATCCGAAGTCGAACCGCACGCGCCGCGAGATGCTGTTGCCACGGATTATCGGGAGTTGAAGGCGGCTCGCGCAAGCGCTGGAGAACTTGCCAGTTTTGAACAGTCGATTGGCCGGAATGTCAGGCAGCACCTGGCTCACGCTGCGTTGATTCTTGAGAAGCTGGCCGTCGCCTTGCGGCGGTAGGGAAGATGCGCAGGCGCCGTCGCGCCGTGCTCCCTGGAGGCGAAGGGCGGCCTAGGGTGCGGATGATCAATGAGTACAATCGGCCGCGACCTGCCGCTGGCGGATTTGCCTGAAAGCAGCCTGTGAAGCAGTGTGGGTGTATGCTTGCATCGAATAGGCTTTTATCCGCCGTGCGCCAGCATGGCGGATAAAAGCCTATTCGTTAGGCGTCAATAGAAAGGAGGGCATGAAAATGACGCGCGTCCGAGTTGAGTGCTTTACCATCTCGCTTGACGGATACGGCGCTGGTCCGAATCAGGACATCAGGAATCCGCTCGGCGTGGGCGGGACAGAGTTGCACCAGTGGTTAGTCCCGACACGTACGCTCCAACGGACCCTATTTGGCGCCGACGGAGGCACAACGGGGATCGATGACGACTTCGCTGCGCGGGGCTTCAAGAATGTCGGCGCCTGGATTCTCGGAAGAAACATGTTCGGACCGATTCGCGGTTCCTGGCCCGACATGAACTGGAAAGGCTGGTGGGGGGACAGCCCACCCTATCACGTTCCAACTTTCATCCTGACTCATCATGCGCGCCCGCCCATCCAGATGGAAGGCGGAACGACATTCTACTTCGTCACGGGCGGTATTCACGAGGCGCTTGACCGGGCGCGCGACGCAGCCAACGGAATGGATGTGCGCATTGGCGGCGGAACTAACACTATCCAGCAATATCTTCGTACGGGCCTTATCGATGAGCTGCACTTCGCTATCTCGCCGGTCCTGCTGGGCGGGGGCGAGCGACTGTTCGAGGGGATTGACGTGCGCGCTCTGGGATACGAATGCGTTCAGTTCGTTGCGTCGGAGAAAGCCACCCATGTGGTACTCCGGCGCCAAGGGAAAAATGACGCCTAACAACGATCGACCAGCGCTTTGCCAAGACCCGCGGGCCCGCAATCCCGCGCTGCCCTGCGCAGCGGAGCAGGGCAATCTACTCCCAGACTACGCTTTGCCCGGCCGCGTACCAGCCCTGCGCAAATGGCCCGTAGCGCTCCTCGATGCGCGCGCGGCGCAGTTTCATGGTCGGCGTGAGGAATTCGTTTTCGATCGCCCACACGTCTCTCGCGACGGCGATGAACTGCAGCCGCTCGTGCGATTCGAGTTTGCGGTTGACTTCATCGAGCAGCGCCTGCAGTTTTTGCGTCAGCTCCGCCTGCTGCACCCGCCCCGCGTCGAGCAGTCCCCGCAGATTCTCCGCGAGCACGCCAACCGCATGCGGCTGCGGGAAACCCGACCCCGTCACGCTGCACTGATCGAGCAGGCCGGAACTCAGCAGCTGATTCTCGATCGGCGCAGGGGCGACATAGCGTCCCTTGCTGGTCTTGAACAATTCCTTGATGCGCCCGGTGATGCGCAGCCGCCCTTGCGCGTCAAGTTCGCCGCGATCGCCGGTGCGCAGGAACCCGTCCGCCGTTACGACTTCGGCGGTCAGTTCGGGGGCTTTGAAATAGCCCATCATCATCCCGGGGCTTTTCACGAGCACCTCACCGTCCTCGCTCAAGCGCGTTTCGACACCCGGACGCGACCGACCGACGTAGCCGCTGCGGGCGTCAGCCGACTCCGATGCGTGCGAATAGGAGTGATTTTCCGACATGCCGTAGCCTTCGAGCAGTTCGAGGCCGAGCCGGCGATACCAGTCGATCACGTCCGGCGCAAGCGGCGCCGCGCCGGAGAAGGCGTACCGGACCTGGTCCAGGCCCAGCCCCGCGAGGATCTTGCGGCGCACCAGCCGGCTCACGATGGGAATCGACAGCAGTGTCTTCAGCTTCTGCGGCGGCATCTTCGCATGCACGCCCGACTGGAATTTCATCCACAAGCGCGGCACCGAACAAAACAGCGTCGGCCGCGCGCGCTGCAGGTCCTGCATGAAGCTCTCTAGCGACTCGGCAAAATACAGGTGCAAGCCGAAAAAGATGCCGATGCCCTCGCCCGCGTAGCGCTCGTAGCTGTGCGCGAGCGGCAGGTAGGACAGATAGCGGTCGGAGGTCCTGACATCGAGCACGGTGTCCGCGACCATCGCCGCGACCATCCCGGCGAAACTGAGCATCACGCCCTTGGGACTGCCGGTCGTGCCCGAGGTGTAGATGATCGTGGCGAGTTCGTCCGGATCGCGCTGCGGGATCTGCGCAAGCGGCGCCGACCGGGCGAGCACGTCCTGCCACTTGAGCGCGCCCGTATCCGGCGCCAGGGGTAGTTCGATCACGGGCATCCCGGCAGGAACGCCGGCCTTGATGCCCGGCCAGTCGTCCAGCTTGCCGACGAAGAGCAGACGCGATTCGCTGTGTTCGAGGATGCTACGCGCGGTTTGCGACGACAAGGTCGCATACAAGGGGACCGAGACGTGCCCCGCCATCCAGATGGCGAGGTCGGCCATGATCCAGTGCGCGCTGTTCTTGCCTACGATGGCAATCTGGCTGCGCGGCGGCAGATTCAGGTCTGCAAGGTGGCGCGCCACGCGCCGCACCTGGTCCATGGTCTGGCGCCAGGTGTAATCGGTAGTTTTGCCGCCGTTGTGCGCTTGCGTGAGAAACACCCTGTCCGGCGCGCTGGTCTCCCAATGGGCGGCACGCGCGAGCAACAGGTCATCGACGGAAATCCTCATGCTGCGCTCCTCCCTGATTGCGCCGGCGCGCTCATCGGCCGGAACGCGACGCTCACTCCTGCAGCCAGAACTTCACCGGCCGGTCGTAGGCCGGGCTCATCCGCATGGCGGTGCCGAAGGTTCCGGTTTCCACCGGCGTACGAGGCTCGTGCTCCGCAACCGGCGCCCCAGACTTTACGCCGACGCGGCTTTCTTTGGAAGTGAGCCGGCGACGGATAACAACCCGATCGCCTCGCGAGGGGCAACTCTCGGTCAAACGGTCCGGCTATACACGGCGTGCTATCGACCAGGCCCCGCCGCTGGGCCGAACGTAACACGACGCCAATGAATTGCCGGCGTACGGCTCATCGCCGACCATCAGAATGAGTTACCTGAAGGCTCTTGATCGGCCATTGCTGTAGTTGACTCTGAGTGCTACCTGCGGCCGGTGTAGATCCGTCACCGACCCTTGGTCACGAATTTAGGCTGAGCGGCAGCTTTCCGTTCCGACAAATGCGTACTCCCGACCCTGACCTGTCACTGGCGAAAATTGGGAGCGGCCCTCCGTGTGGTTTCCAGAAAGCTGCTACTCGGGGCTAAGCTTACCGCTCGGCGGCTCAGGCGTAGTAACGCGCCTTCATCCGCTGGCAATAGGCGTCGAGATTGGGCCGGCCCTGCGCATGGTGCCGGATCGGCGAATCCACAGGCGCCCACAGCAGGTTGGCCATGAAGGCGTAGGCAGTTGCATCGAGCGAGCTGGGCTGCTCACCGAGCATGTAGGGCTTATCGGCGAGAAAGTCCGCAACCGCCGTGACGTCACGGCAGCCAATCGCGTGAATCTCCTGCGGGCTGTGGCGGCCCATGCCGTGGCCGTGCATCTCGGATAGCATGCCACGGCGCGCGAGCGGCGGTACAACCCAGCGCAAAGGAACGGGCAACCCGCCGAAGAAGGCTGACTTGGTCAGCGCCCAGCCGTCTTCCTGCGCCCAGCGTGTGTGCGCGACCGCCCAATAGAGGTTTTCTTCCAGCAGGCGCTGGAAGGCGGTGGCCAGTGCGCGGTCTGGCGGTGAAAGAGAAGCGTCCAGTGGATCGCCGTACTTGCACTTGAGGTATTCGATAATGAAGGTAGTGTCGGCCACGACAGCGCCGCCATCGTCGATGTAGGGCAGCTTGCGCTTGGGCGCCTTCATCACGTTGCCACTGTTCACAAGTTCGTACGGTAGGCCGGCCATGCGCAGGTACGTCTCCATCTTCATGCAGAAGGGACTGGCATTCGCCAATCCGAACGCGGGTGCGAACTGGTAGAGCTTGATCATGGTGGAGCCCTCAGTGTGCGGTTGTACGAAGGCGACAGCTACTTCGATTCTGCCACTATTCGCGCGCGGTATCGATGGCGGCGGCTTGCCGCCAATCTCAAGCCGCCGGCTCTTACATCCATGAGTTACGCTTTTAAATCGATAACGTTCTCATACTCCTTGATGCTGGGAGGCGCGGTCAGCATGCTTCCCATCGTTGACCAGATAGCTCGAACGTGGTCGGCCGCGCCTTCCGCTTGCTCCCGGCTCTCGTAGATGGCAACCGTGACACCACTGCCGTCTTCGTTCCAAGCCGAATAGCACGCTGCTAGCCCCTGCACCTTCTTGAGCTCATTACGCACAGAGTCATTCAATTCCTTTACCGCCGCATCCGTTTTTGATGGATCCGCCTGGGTCGTCGATACACGTAGGTACATGTCCATTCCTCCTTGTCTTGTTACAGATAATCAACCTGTCCTAACAAACCGGACCACCTCAAACCTACGCTTGCCATTTGCAGCTTCAGGCTGTTTCCGATGTTCATATTGCCTCCAATTAAGCGTGGATAGACAGCACGCGCAGGCGTCTTTTTAAGAGACAAATATGAAACCGCCTCCGCGTGCGGTTCGTTCGCTGCTTTGCAGGGTGGTACAGATTTGTACCAAGAAGAGTGGGCGCTGCGGCCCGAAATTGTGTTTAGGACTCGGCCCCCCCCCAAGCCGATCCGTTATTGTTCTTTCTTGTTCCGCAAAACGAGATTACGCTTTCCTGCAAATCTATTCAATACACGAGCTGAGTGGGGTGCTCAATGCAAACAGGAATTGATTGCGCCGATGGCGCGTTGCTTAGTGCCGAACTATCCATCCTGGGTCCGCTGCACGGTCAACCTTCAACGCAAGAGGACTGTGGTTCCAAGGACCGCTTCAGCGCGACTACGCTGTATGAATGGCCGGTTCGGAGAAGAATCGCCACCGGCCGGTTGTGGCCGATTGTACGCACTCGGCATGCTGTCCAAAAGCCGCCCTTCGCCCAGAGGGAGAATAATCAGACTCCGATCAACAACGAAGGAGTCTGGCATGGAATCCTCTTAATTTAGGGAACCCTGGAACAAAGGCAAGCTGGTTGGTCAAAAGCCGCCCCTCAAACCCAAGGATATCTGGGCCATCCGTATTCACCTCCAAAACGAGGGACTGGTTCGAGATCTGGCGATGTTCAATCTTGCAATCGACAGCAAACTACGTGGCTGTGACCTGGTCAACCTGCGCGTTTGCGACATCACGCACGGTAACCAAATACTGGGCCGGGCGATGGTCGTGCAACGAAAAACTCAACGACCCGTACAGTTTGAATTGACAGAGCCTACGCGCACCGCTGCCGCCGCATGGATCGAAAAGGCGAGACTGAATCCGGAGCAATGTTTGTTTCCAAGCCGTCTCGCCGATTCGCCCCATGTCTCTACGCGACAGTACGCCCGTATTGCGCATCAGTGGGTCTCAGCGATCGGCCTGGATTCGACGGTATACGGCACCCATACGATGCGTCGGACCAAGGCGACGCTGATCTACAAACGGACGAGGAATCTACCGGCTGTTCAGCTTCTGCTCGGGCACTCGAAGCTGGAAAGCACCGTCAGGTATCTCGGGATTGAGGTAGATGACGCCTTGGAGATCGCCGAACAGACCGAAATCTAGCAATCACCCGCCCGGCGGTCGCATAGCTACACCGTGCGACCGCTTTCTGGCACGGATTTCAATACGTGCTCCCGGCCAGCACCGGCCCTCGGCGATTCTTCCCCAAAGCGGCCGCTTATCCAATGGGCGGTTCGGACTCCACAGAAGCTGCCGTTGCTCGGCCGCCTAACTAGCCGCAATGATTTTGACAATTATCAATATCTGCCTAGAGGCTTCTGATAAAAGCCAAGTATTCCCACGTTCTCAAATAAGGGAATGCGCAACTCCTTTCTGCTGACTTAGCGCGGGAAGTTAGACTAGGTTCAAGTTGCATTTTCGGGATACAGAGCCCTCCCTTACGGTACTTCCTGTACCACTCTGCAAGAAGCAAGAACAACAGTACGCATAGCCGAGTTCGTATCTGCATACTACTGGGCCCACGCGCGCTGTCCTTCGACATTGAAACGGAGGCAAATATGAAATCGCCATTCAATATTAAGCTGGAAATTACCGGGGCAAGCGTTTTGGTCGCATTGGTATCGGTAGGACTGACCGCAATCCCAGCGAGCGCGCTCGCGGAGAAGCCGGTGTCCTTCAAGGTTCACTGCATGAATACCGGCAACAGTCCACCAGAGTTGCTTGGTGATCGACAAGGACACTCCATCTCAATAGGCGAATACACCTGCAAAGTAGAAGGTGGCGCGTTAGACGGTGGAGTAATGACTGGTACGCATCTTACGGAATGGGATGGAGTCAACGGCGTTGGTAAAGCCGGTTTCGGAGTCACTCGCACAGCTGGTGGAAAAGCCGTTTATGTCAACACCGAAATGAAAACCACCTTGACGATGAAAGATGGAAAGGTTACCGGCTTTCTTGCCAACGGGCGCGGCTATTACGCAGTAGCCACTGGCGCCGCCGAATCGGTCGCCGGTAAGACCTACAGCTACGTCTCAAAGCCGAGTGGCCCCCGTCAATTCATCATTGAAACTACCTTGGACTAAACAATCAGATCCCCCGCGCTTGGGCGCGGGGATCTAGATTGATGTCTGTGAGCACGAGTTAAGGGAGAAACCCCATGAGCAATATAGCGTTATTCGTGATTCGCAGTCTGATAGCGATTCCAGTAGTTGTCGTCGCACTGTCACTGTCCTTAGCCACCGCTCCTATCCCGGCGACGGCGGCTCCCCCGTCTATGCCAGGGGATGTTCAGATGGTACAGCCCGATCCTTCTCTGCCCAAGGAATTGGCGGCTTTCTCTGGAAAATGGGAAGGGAGTGGACTCGATACCGCAAAGGGACAGATTCAGTTCTTTCTCATCGTGGAAGAAATTACCAAAGAAATGGCAACCCTTCGTGTTTGGCATAGCGTTCATGGTTGGTCTCAGCGGGAAGCCGAGGTGGCCAACGAAAGCGGGAAATATAAACTTCGGTATAAAGGACCATTTGGTAAGAATGTGATTACGTCAACCGGGGCGGGATTGGTTTTTGATGCACAACATCGTGATGGGAAAGCCTCTTGGTTCACTATTAATCTTAAACGCGCACCTTAAAGAAGCGATAACAGAATCAATCCGCCTCGTGGAGCGGCCGCCGCTATCCTACTTGTCAGGAAAAGCATCATTAGCTATCGACCTGAAATGCGGAAACAGAAAAATTGGTGGGCAGCACCGCACCGTTCATAACGTGAGAATTAATCGGTTGCCAATCAAGAGAGCGCTATCTAATGAAAAAGGAGTGACTCATGACTACGAGCAAGACTAAGGTTTTTCGTTTTACTATGCTTGGGTTGATCGCGTTCGGCATGGCCGGCCTCGTGGCCGCTCAAGGCAATTCTCGCTCGTTCGAGGCGTCACCTGACGTCTACAAAGTACTCGCGCAGAGCGATCAATATCTCGTAATTGAGATAACTTGGAAGCCGGGTCAGCGTGACCAATTTCATTCACACCCAGCCTCCGGCGGGTACTACCTCAATGATTGCAAGGTGCGCTGGCATAGGCCAGACGGTAGTTCGCGCGATTTCACGAACCCTGCCGGTCGTGCCTTTGCGTTACCACCCGTTGAATCACACTCAATGGAGAACATTGGCGACTCCGAATGCCGCGTCATCCAGTTTGAGCCAAAGTAAGGGCTAAGTTTTCTGGGCATGCGTCGCAAATCGCATCGGCGCAAAGAAGGATAAAGGGCGGCGCGCTGCTCGACAAAGCCTTAGGGGATCATGATGGCCAAACTTAAAAGACACTTGATACTTGTTGCGTTCTTTGCCTTGGTTCCGCTCACCCAGCCTGGCACTGCGCCTTCGAACTGGGCCGACGCCGCTGGTGGCCCGAATACTGCGAAACCGGGGAGTACGGGATTTGCATCCAAGCTGGGTAACGTCGGTGAAACGCGCACGCTCGAAATACTTCCATTGGTGGATTGGAACACCGCCAGCCTGAAGCTTCGCGGCGAGGCCGGAGTGTCCTATCTAGTACGCACCGACAAAAGCACTATTTTGTTCGATGTCGGTGGAAATCTTGAAAATAGCGACCCGTCCCCGTTGGTTGCGAACATGCTGCAGCTGGGAATTAAACTTGCCGACATCGACACCATCGTGATCTCACACAATCACCCGGATCACGTAGGGGGGCAAACTTCGATGTTCTCACGGACGTTTTCGCTGGATAGTAAGCCCGTCGATCTTCGGGGAAAGCGCGTCTACGTACCCATTCCAATGACGTATCCGGACATTGAGCCGGTTACGGTTCTCGAACCGATGGTCATCGCACCTGGTGTTGCCACGATTGGCCCAATTACCGGAAGGATAAACATGGGTCCTGTTGACGAGCAGGCGTTAGCAATCCGGGTGGAGGGCAGGGGCATAGTGCTGATCGTAGGCTGCGGACACCAAGGGCTTTCCAATTTGCTCACGCGCAGCACGCTACTCTTCGAGGAGCCGATATACGGCGTTGTCGGTGGATTGCATTATCCGATACCGCAGGGTCGCGTAATTGTGGCGGGTGTCGATATTCAGCGCTGGGCGACTTACGGGTCTGATAGTGGTCCGACCGCCGATGACGTGCAGCGCGAGATCGACTTGCTTGCCAGAACGGGGCCACAGTGGGTATCGTTGAGTCCGCACGATAGCAGCGATGAGATGATTGAGGTTTTCCGCGCAAAATTCGGGCCGCGTTATCACGACCTGCGAGTGGGAGAGGCGCAACTAATCGCGGGAGTGAAACCTTAGCTCGAAACGAGAGACCGCTTTCTAGCAGTACGGGTGGCCGGAACGGGTCGGGAGTGACGATTCGCGCTTTGGAAAAGCTGCCGCTGGCCGAAATTTCAGCAGGCGACGGATGTCAGAGAGTACAACCGGCCAGTAGCGGAAGTTGGAGCATAGACCCCAGAGGGGCTGCTTCTGACTTTCAATGGACGCTCAGGTTTTCAGAGGAGCGGGCCGGATCCATTTACGTCCATATCGGCCTGCTCCCCGATGGCAAAGGGGGTCAATCGCGAATGTAATTATTGGTTGGCATAAAAAGCGGTTCAGAAAGAGCAGTTCACGTAGTGACCACTGGAACCGAAGTATTGGAAATCCGCGCGCACGTTCTGGCCATTCGTGCAGTCGATGTTGCCGTTGATGAATACGCTGCCGTTGTTGCTGATGTCGGCGGCGCTGTCGTTACTCGGGAACACGTCACCGTTGACGATCACGGCACCGTTACTGCTGCCGAGCAGGCGCACGTTGGAAGTGGGACCGCGAGCCCAGATGTTGCCGTAGACGATGACCCTGCGAAGATCGGCGGTTGAGAGGTTGTACGCCTGCACGTTGCCTCGGACAACGGTCACAGAAGCCGGCACGCTCGGGTCAATTCGCAGCGACGACACCGACCCGACCTCGAGCGCGCTGCCGGGGCCCGTGTTCGCAATCGTGTTGCCGCTTCCGGACACGCGGGCGGTGGAATTGCGCTGGACCGAAAGGGTGGCGCAGCTGAAGGTCGCGGCGCCGCTGATCAACGTGTTGCCTTCGTTTAGACTCAGCGCGGATCCGTCCCCGATGAATACCGCGCAGGAACTGTCGCCGGTCGCAGTGACGCGGGAATTTTCCATCAACACCGACGACGAGCGCAGTGCGCTCACCGCTGTGCGTCCGGCAGATTCGACGGCGCTGTTGGCGAGGTCTACCGAACCGTTGTCAGACGCCAGCACGGCGACTTCCGCGTTGCCTCTGATCGTCGTCGCGCCCGGCTCGTTCATGAGGTTCTTGCCGATGAGCGCCCGAGAGCCACGACCGACCACCACGCCGTTCGTACCATTGGAGTCGATGGTGCTGTTGGTGATTTCCGCAATCCCACCGCCCTGCGCGTAGACGCCCGCCTTGACGTTGTCGCGCGCGGTGCAGTTGTCGATACGCAGGAGCCCGCCACCGATGAGCGATGCGCCGTTTAACCCGTTATTCTCGAGAATGCAATTTCTGAGTTCAACTCTGCTGGCGACCACGGCGATACCGCTAGAAGTGCCGCCGGCCAGCGTGATGTTCTCGATTTCGATCCGGCCGGGTGCCTCTACCGTGACGGGACTCTCATCGTAGCGGTCGGCTTCCTCAACGCCTATGATCTTGCTCGAACCGGGATCATTCCCTCGCAACGTGACGTCACCTCGGTGGATAGTCACGTTCTCGTGGCAAGTGCCCTCGATCAAGACGATCACGCGGCCCTTGTCGGGTGATGTCTCGATTGCCTTGTTGATGGACTGCGAGGGACAGCGAACCTTGACGATATGGGTGGTGGTGTCAGCCGTGGCGGCCCCTGAAACGAATGTCATCGACAGGCTCACCGCGGCCAAAATGGATGCCACCTTGCTGAATGGGGTGTATGTTGAATGGGTCATTTCTTGCTCCTATCCTTTGGACTCAGCACCATGAGGTGGTGCGACGCCTTCTAAACGGGAAGCACAGATGTGCCGATAAAGATGGGGCCCGTACGCCCAGAGAAATGAACGAATACTTACCTAGGCCGCTAATTTTTCATTACTTACAGCATAGGCTGCGCGCTACATCGGCTGGGAGTCAATAGACCGAAACTAATGAAGCGGTAGGTTTTCGATGGTTTGTTGACTAATGTCAAACGCGCTTGCGGCTTAAGGCAGGCGGCGGCTGGGAATACCATGATTTCGTCACATTGGCGACGGCCGGCGTTTCGCACGGTGACGAAGCTCAGCCGAGCACAGCCAGTGACCGCAATCGCTGCGTTGCTGCCGTTGAGCCACCAAGCCGTAACTGACCGCATTGGGTCGGAGTGACGATTCGCGCTTTGGAAAAGCTGCCGCTCGCCGAAATTGCAGCAGGCGACGGGTGTCAGAGAGTACAACCGGCCAGGACCGGCCGCTCGATGTTTTCCCACATACCGGACTCATGTCGGCTGGAGCCTGCCCGGCGCACTCGCTGTCCCTGGATGCGCTCAGATTAGAGCCCGGCGCAACACGTTTGCTGTGTCGCGTACCGCAGGCAATCCGCACCGCAGCAGCCAGCCCATGTGGCAGGGTGGCAGGATAGTTTGTCGGTCGCCGCCGAATTAGCGGCCTAATTCGAAAGGCGAGGCGATTTCGAAGAAGTCGCCTCGCAACATCGTGGATGGGGGAATGCCGAACATCTGATGAAACGTGCGTGTGACATGCGCCGCATCAGCAAAGTCCGCCGCCTGCGCAGCCGCCGTAATGGTGCGTTCGCGCGCGATGGCGAGCGTGGCCCGCGTGAGCTTGCGCCAGAGCATATAGCGCCGAAACGGCAGTCCGACCTGCTGCTTGAACAGATGCGCAAAGCGACTGGGCGACAGGTGGACAATTGCCGCCGCGGCTTCCAGCGACATGCGCAGGTCGGCCGATTCGCGAATGGCATTCAACACTCTGGTCACCCGGGGATCGCGCTGCCGGGTCGGCGGCTCGCCCGCGCATAATGCTTGAACGCAGTGCCGGATCAGCGCTGGTACTGCCAAGCTTGCAAACGGCTGCTCGCAAAATTTTCGAAGCTCCGACACGCATGAAGCGAGGACGGCGTCCGGAAGGAGCGTAATTTCCTCCATCAGCGCGGCGCGCAGCCAGGTCCCTTCGGTCGATTCCGGATCCAGCATCAACATGGCGCCAAGCGAGCCTTGGCCATTGTAGGAATGCCTGGCGTCCGGGCGCACGATGATGCCGCGTCCGGACCGCCAGTCTCCGCGCGAACCCCGTATGCTCGCCATGCCGTCGATGCTGATGACGATCTGGATGGCGTGATGCGCGTGGGGCGGAACGACGCCTTTGCTGCGCCCGACGGCGAGATACCCCCCGTCCCACAAGTACCACCGCGGCGCGTCGCGCCCTTCGGGGTACTCGACCGAGTACTCGGTCAATTGCGCTCCCGCACCCGGATAGCCGGTTTATTCAAGAACATTAGTGGATTCCTTCAATCCCTGTTACGCGGTGTTCTTTATCTTGTGAGCCATCGCGGCGATGGACGACGCGACACATAACGTAAGCACCGAAACTCAAGGAGGATTCAAATGAAAAGTCTACCGTATTACACGGCCGCAGGTTTGGCCATGCTGGCCATCAGCGTCGCCGGCTGCAGCCACGTGGCGGCGATGGCGTTTGGAACCGGCGCCACGCGTCCGGCAGCCGGTGAATTCGGGGTAGGACCCCGGGTCTCGGCGGAGCGCCGCTACGTCGCGACCCTGCAGCCGCAACAGGCACTGCGTCCCCGGCAGCTGCAATCGATGCGCGTCTCGATCGTGGACGCCCGCGGGCAGGCGGTGGACGGCGCAAATATCCTCGTCGATGGCGGCATGCCGCAGCATGGCCACGGCTTGCCGACGAAACCGAGAGTTACCAAGAATCTGGGTGGTGGTCTGTACGATATCGAGGGCGTGCGTTTCAATATGGGTGGCTGGTGGGAATTCAAACTCGCCATCCGCGGAGTGGCGGGTGCCGACACGGTTACGTTCAACCTCGATCTGTGACCCGGAGCGACGCAACCATGAAGATCCACTGGACGCAAATCGCAGCAGCTGTTTCGCTGTACCCGTTGTTGACCGCAGTGCATGCGGATACGCTACAGCGCGATCTCTGGACTCCCGCCGAAATCGAGCAGATATCGTCGCTTTCGCTGCGCGCGCTGGATGCACTGCCGCCGGACCCGAGCAACCGTGTGGCGGACGATCCGCGGGCGGTCGCCCTCGGCCAGAGCCTTTTCTTCGACACCCGCCTGAGCTCGAACGGCCGGGTGTCGTGCGCCACCTGTCATCTGCCGGAGCGCGAATTCCAGGACGGCGCACCGCTGGCCTCCGGCGTCGGCACGACCAGCCGGCGCACCATGACCGTCGCCGCCACGGCGCACAGCCCCTTCCTGTTCTGGGACGGCCGCAAGGACAGCCAGTGGTCGCAGGCGCTCGGCCCGCTGGAAAGCCCGGTCGAACACGGCGGCACGCGCGCGCAGTACGCCCACGTAATCGCAGCGAATTACCGCACCGAATACGAAGCGATTTTCGGCGCGATACCGGACCTGAAGCGCATCCCGTCCATCGCCGGTCCGGTACCCGAGGCGGCGGCCGCCAGGGCCTGGGCCGGGCTGTCGGACGCCCAGCGCGACGCGGTAACCGGAATTTACGTGAATATCGGCAAGGCAATAGCCGCCTATGAGCGACGCATCCAGTACCGGGCGTCTCGCTTTGACCGCTACGTTGACGGATTGCGCCAGGCGACAAGTACGCCGCAGAACGCTTTGAGCCCCGACGAAGTCGCCGGCCTGCGGCTGTTCATCGGCAAGGCGAACTGCACGCAGTGCCACAACGGACCGCTGCTCACGAACAACGAGTTCCACAACACCGGCGTGCCGGTGCGCCCGCGCCTCCCGGCAGACGCGGGGCGCCTGGCCGGGGCAGATACGGTGCTGCGCGATGAATTCAATTGCCGCAGCCGCTGGAGCGACGCGAACCCTGCGCAGTGCGCCGAGCTGGAGTACCTGGTGACCGGCGCGCACACGCTGCAACGCGCGTTCAAGGTGCCCTCGCTGCGCAATGTCGCGCAACGCGCGCCCTACATGCACGCCGGGCAGTTGGCGACGCTGCGCGAGGTGCTCGATCACTACCGTCGCGCGCCCGCGGCGCCGGCCGGCCACAGCGAGCTAAAGCCGCTGCGACTTGCGGCGAATGAGCTGCAGCAACTGGAGGCCTTTCTGCATACGCTCAGCGGCGGAACGACCGCCCCGCCTATGCCGCAGTCGGTGACCGCGCCGAACCAGAACCGCTGAATTGCCCTGCGCTACCGTCCGTGAATCTCACCGAGTCCCTTGCAACCCAACTACATCGAGGCGTCCCATGATGCAGGAACTTGCCGCTCTCATCAGCCAGTATGGCCTGTTGATCGTATTCGCGTTGGTGCTGCTGGAACAGCTGGGACTGCCCCTGCCGGCGATGCCCGCCCTCATCATTGCAGGAGCGATCGCCGCGCGTGGCGAGCTCTCGCTACCGGCGCTTTTCGGATCCGCCGTGCTCGCTTGCCTCATCGGGGACGCAGCCTGGTACGCCGCGGGGCGGAGCTACGGCAATCGGGTTCTGAAGACGCTTTGCCGTGTCTCGCTTTCGCCTGACATTTGCGTGAACCAGGCCCACGCGAATTTTGACCGCTGGGGCATGGGTCTGCTGGTCATTGCAAAGTACGTACCGGGGCTATCGACGGTGGCGCCGCCGCTCGCCGGCACAATGCGCGTCGGGTGGCGCGCCTTCATGCTGTTCGACGGGATCGGCACCATGCTCTGGTCGGCTACCGGCCTGGGCGCGGGCTATCTGATGCACACCCAGATTGCGGTATTGCTGGCGCAGGCTGAGCGCCTGGGAACGGGTGTGCTGGTACTCGTCGCGGCGATCGCGGCCGGCTACGTGGCGACGAAATGGTGGAAGCGCCGGCGCCTGCTTGCCATGGTTCGTTCTGCGCGCATCGACGTCGACGAGCTGCACACCCTGATGAGTTCTGGAGCCCAACCGTTGATCGTCGACCTGCGACCCACCACCGCCCGCAGATTTGATCCCAGGACCATCCCGGGAGCAGTGCCCGTGGAGTTGCGCGCAATCCCGCGGAATTTCAGGCCCGCGCCGTCGCCAGACCAGGACATAATCATTTTTTGCACCTGCCCCAATGAAGCGGGGGCCGCTCGGGCCGCACGCTTGCTGATGGAACGCGGTTATGCACGCGTGCGGACCCTGCAGGGCGGCTTCGACGCCTGGATCGCGGCTGGCCACGGCACGCAGACTTTTTCTGCTGCCGTTGCGTAGAGGGAGTTCCAGATCGCGGCAACGGCATCACGAGCGATCGCTCTCGAAATTCGCCAGAGACGGCTCCGGGTCGTGACTGTGGATTCGCGTCCTCGAATGGCGGACCCCGAGCTCTGGTTGAGGAAGCAATGGCTTGGGCGTAATCTGACCACGCCAAGCCCCACTTGTGGGAGCGACTTCGTTATTCGGCGGGTAAGTAGAAGCGGGGGACGGATCAGATGAAAGTTTGCATCGTCGGAGTATCCGGGAAGCTCGGCAGATACATGGTGCAGCACGCACTTGACCGGGGCTACGAGGTCGTCGGTGTGTGCCGTGAGCGCAGCGTAGGCAAGCTCGACGCGTTCAAGGGGCGCATCACGATCGTTCCCGGAGCGACGAACGACCCCGCAGTGATCAAGACGGCAGTCGCAGGGTGTGACGGGGTGCTTACAACGTTGGTCCCCTGGGGCGTCCATCAGTACTCGACCGGGACCGCGCAGGCAGTACTCGATCACGCGCGCGCCGGGGCGCGCCTTGTCTTCTCGTGCGGGTGGCACATCACGCGTGACGGCAATGACAAGTACTCATGGACGCTCAAAGCACTTGTGAAGGTATTCGGATGGGTCGCCCGTATTACCCGCTTTGCAGATCTTGACGATCAGGTGGAGGCGTGCCGCCGGGTGTTTTCCAGCGATACTCGGTGGACGGTCGTTCGCGGAAGCAACCTCGAGGAGGGCGAGAGCCAGGGGCTGCCAGTGTGGAGTCAGCACGTTGGTGACCCCGTACTTGAGAGCAACATCACCCGCCGCGTAGACTTTGCCCTGTTCATGGTGCCGCCCTGGAGAACGACGCACTCATTCGCGAGGCACCCGCGATCGTCGGCTGCAGTACGCCCTCTGCCCTCGCACATGCCGCAGCCAGTCGAGCCGGGATGTAATCGCGTTCAGCACTATTGGTGTCCGCGAAATTCACGCGTCGAGTGGCCGCTTTTCAAAGCGGTCTACTTCCGTTTCGGGTCGATAGGGCGAGTAGCGATTTTCGATAAGCAGCGAAAGGTGCGACTCGCGTAGCGTAACTCTCGGCCATCGAGAGACGCCGGCGAGACATGGAAGTTGCCGCTCCAGGCGTCCGGTCCACACTCGACAGCCGACCTTCATGGATCTCGAGCGGCACTATTTTTTTGAAACGCCGCGCGCGGGTGGCGTTCTGGAACGTTCCCCTGGGCTAAGGCTGCAGGATCACCGAGCCGGTGGTCTTGCGCGATTCCAGGTCGCGGTGCGCCTGCGCGGCGTCGGCGAGCTTGTAGCGGGCCGTGGTCTCGATCTTCACCTTGCCGGACAGCACCGCGTCGAACAGCGCGTTTGAACGCTCGACGAGTTCGGCACGGGTGGCGATATGCGTGGCGAGCGTAGGGCGCGTGACATAGAGCGAGCCCTTGGCCGAGAGTATTCCCAGGTTCACCGGCGCCACCGGGCCCGAGGCGTTGCCGAAGCTCACCATCAGCCCGCGCGGACGCAGGCAATCGAGCGATCCCTCCCAGGTCGACTTGCCGACACCGTCGTACACCACCGGCACGCCCTTGCCGTCGGTGATCGCCCTGACTTTCTCGACGAAATTTTCCGTGCTGTAGTTGATCACGTGATCGGCGCCGTGCGCCTTGGCGAGCGCCATTTTCTCCGGTGAGCCCGCCGTCGCGATGGTGGTGACGCCGAGCGCTTTCAGCCATTGGCAGGCAATCAGGCCGACACCGCCCGCGGCCGCGTGCCACAGCACCGTGTCGCCCTTCTTCACCTGGTAGGTGCTGAAAATGAGGTAGTGGACCGTAAGCCCCTTGAGCAGCATCGAGGCCGCCTGATCGTCGGTGATGCCTTGCGGCAGCTTCACCATGCGATCGGCCGGCACCAGGCGCTGCTCGCAGTAGGAGCCCGCCAGGCCGGTGTAGGTCACCCGGTCGCCCAGTTTCAGATCCGTCACGCCCGGCCCCACCGCCTCGACTACGCCCGCGCCCTCGTTGCCTCCGGTCTGCGGCAGTTGCATCGGGTACAGCCCGGAGCGCTGGTAGGTATCGACGAAATTGACGCCTATTGCAGTATGCCGGATGCGCACCTGCCCCTTGGCCGGATCCCCAACCTCCACGTCGTCCAACTGCAAAACCTCTGGACCGCCCTGTTTGTGGTACCGGATTGCTTTTGCCATCTGTCCGTCTCCTGGTTAAGTTTCATTGCCCTCGCCGTCCTGCGTAGCGAAAGATTTTATTTAGGGCCGCGTGGGTCAGCCGCCGATGACCTTCCCAACCAACGAAGGCGAGCGGAAGATGAACCCGGCAGCCCGCAGGACTCAAGATAACGCATCTGGGCCGCTGTTGGCTAATCTGAGACGCAAGCGCCCGGATCGGTATGATCGAGCGACGGCCGCCCCGGACGCCGCTGGTCCTGGATTGCGGGCATTCCTGCGCGGGTGCCATCGCCAGAGCAGGTAGAATGCGCGGGGTGAAGCCGGAGCAAACCAACAGCAGGCGCGGGAATCCGCAGCAACGCCGATACTCCGCCGCCGAACTCGAGCAGCGCCGCGCTGCGCTGCCGAAGATCGAGTACCCGGAAGAACTGCCGGTCAGCGCCCGGCGCGCTGACATCGCGCGCGCGATCGGCGAACACCAGGTGCTCATCGTCTGCGGCGAGACCGGATCGGGCAAGACCACGCAGCTGCCCAAGATCCTGCTCGAACTCGGGCGCGGGATAAACGGCCTGATCGGCCACACCCAGCCGCGGCGCATCGCCGCGCGCGCCACCGCGGCGCGCATCGCGCTGGAACTCAGGACCGAACTCGGCAGCGTAGTCGGCTACAAGATCCGCTTCAACGACAAGACCGGCCCGCGCTCCTGCATCAAGCTCATGACCGACGGCATACTGCTCGCCGAGACGCAGGGCGACCGCGAACTGCGCCAGTACGACGCGATCATCATCGACGAGGCGCACGAGCGCAGCCTGAACATCGATTTCCTGCTCGGCTACCTCAGGCAGCTGCTGGCGCGCCGGCCCGATCTCAAGCTCGTCGTCACCTCGGCAACCATAGATGCAGAGCGCTTCTCCAGGCATTTCGGCGGGGCGCCCGTGATCGAGGTATCGGGGAGGTTGTACCCGGTGGAGATACGCTACCGGCCGCTCGCGGTGGCGAAGCCGGTAAGCGCCGGGGCGCCGCGCCCCGGGACGGCGGCGCCGCGCCCGGGAACGAACGACGCGCCGGATCTGGCCGATGCCATCGTCGACGCCGTGGATGAAGTCTCGCGCTGCGGAACCGGCGACGTGCTGGTGTTCCTGCCGGGCGAGCGCGAGATCCGCGAGACGGCCGAGGCGCTGAGAAAGCACCATCCGCCGACCCATAGGGAAACGCGGGAAATCCTGCCGCTGTACGCGCGGCTGTCGGCAGCGGAGCAGGAGCGCGTGTTCAAGCCGCACACGGGCCGGCGCATCGTGCTCGCCACCAACGTCGCCGAGACTTCGCTCACCGTGCCGGGCATACGCTACGTGGTCGATCCGGGCGAGGCGCGCATCAAGCGCTACAGCTACCGCAGCAAGGTCGAACAGCTGCAGGTGGAGAAGATCTCCCAGGCGAGCGCCAACCAGCGCGCCGGGCGCTGCGGCCGCGTGGCGAGCGGCGTGTGCATACGCCTGTACGACGAGGACGGGTTCAAGGCGCGCCCGGCCTACACCGAGCCCGAACTCCTGCGCTCTTCGCTTGCGGGCGTGATCCTGCGCATGAAGTACCTGGGACTGGGCGAGGTCGGGGATTTTCCGTTTCTCGATCCACCGCTGCCCAAAGCGGTCAGCGACGGCTATGGGCTGCTCACCGAACTCGGCGCGGTGGACGAGGCGTACGAGTTGACCGAGATCGGGCGAGAGCTCGCGCGGCTGCCGCTGGACCCCTGCATAGCGCGCATGATCCTGGCTGCCCGGACGGAGAACAGTCTGGCCGAGGTACTGATCATCGCTGCCGCGCTCTCGTCGCAGGACCCGCGCGAGCGTCCGCTGGAGCGGCAGGGCGCAGCCGACGCGGCGCAACTCAAATTCGACGATGAAAAATCCGATTTCCTCTCCTTTCTCAAGCTGTGGAAGTTCTACCAGGAGGCGGTGGCGCACAAGAAATCCAGGCGCAAGCTGGCCGATTTGTGCCGCGAGCATTTTCTCTCCTACAAGCGCATGCGCGAGTGGCTGGACATCCACAGCCAGTTGCATACCTTTGTCGCCGAACTCGGCTGGAAGCCGTCGGGCAAGGAGGCGAGCTATGCGCAGATCCACCGCGCCCTGCTCGCCGGACTGCTGGGCAATATAGGCTGCAAGTCGGAGGACAGCGAGCATTACCTCGGCGCGCGCGGCATCAAGTTCCTGATCCATCCCGGTTCGGGCGTGGGCAGGAAAGCCGGACGCTGGATCATGGCGGCGGAGATCACCGAAACCACGCGCCTGTATGCGCGCTGCGTCGCCCGCATCGAGCCCGAGTGGCTGGAGGGCATAGGCGCGCATCTGATCCGGCGCCACCAGTACGAGCCGCACTGGGAGAAAAAGCCCGCCCGCGTCGCGGCGTTCGAGCGTGCGACGCTCTACGGCATCGTGCTCTACGCCAACCGGCGCATACACTACGGTCCGCTCGACCCGGTGCAAGCGCGCCGGATTTTCATCCGCCAGGCGCTAGTGGAGGGCGAGTACGAGACGCGCGCGCCGTTCTTCCTGCACAACCGCAAGCTCATCGGCGACATCGAGACGCTGGAACACAAGTCGCGCCGACCCGACGTGCTCGTCGACGAGGAACTGATCTACGCCTTTTACGACAGCCTCATTCCCGAGGGCATCCATAACGGCGCCGCATTCGAGCACTGGCGCCGTGCAGCCGAAGCGGGCAAGCCGGATCTGCTTTTTCTCAAGCGCGAAGACCTGATGCGGCACGAAGCCGCCGGCATCACCACCGCGCAGTTTCCGCACGAGCTCATGATCGGCGCGCGCAACTATGCGCTCGAATACCTGCACGACCCCGGTAACGCGCGCGACGGCCTCACGCTCAGCGTTCCCCTGATCGCGCTCAACCAGCTCTCCGCCAGGCGCTGCGACTGGCTGGTGCCGGGCCTGCTCAAAGAGAAAGTCGCGCTGCTGGCGAAGACGCTGCCGCAGAGAATCCGCCACAAGCTCGGACCCTTGCCGGAGTTCGCCGAAGGCTTCGCCGCCCATGTGGCGTCGGCGCTGCCGCAACGGCAGGAGGAACTCGCACTCGCCGAGGCCATCGCCCGCTACGCGCGCGAGGAACTCAATCTCGCGCTGCCGCTGGACGGGTTTCGCCCCGAGCTCCTGCCCGCGCATCTGGCCATGAACTTCCGCGTAGTCGACGATCACGGCCGGCAGCTCGCCATGGGCCGCAACCTTGCGGCTTTGCGCGCCGAGCTGGGCGAGCGCGCCGGGGAGCAGTTCAGCGCCATCGCCCAACCGAAGGCCGCGCTCTCCGATATCACCAGCTGGAATTTCGGCGAATTGCAGGAGATCATGGAAATCCGCCAGGGTACGCAGACCCTCATCGGCTATCCGGCGCTGGTCGATCGCGGCCAGAGCGTGGATCTGGAAGTGCTCGATTCGCCGCACAGGGCGCGCGAGCTGCACCGCGACGGCCTCAGGCGGCTGTTCATGCTGCAGCTGAAGGAGCAGACCAGGTACCTGGAGAAGAACCTGCCCGGGCTGCGCGACATGGGCATGCAGTTCCTGCCTTTTGGCGATGCGGCCTCGCTCAAGGACCAGCTGCTGCGCGTGACTTACGATCGCGCCTGCATGGCCGAGCCCCTGCCCACGATGCAGGCTGAATTCCTGCGCCGCTGCGACGAGGGGAAGACGCGCCTGTCGCTGCTCGCGCAGGAAATCTGCCGCCTGGTGGGCGGCATCCTCGGCGAGTATCAGGGTCTGCAGAAGAAGCTGCAGGGACTGAAGCACCTGCCGCAGGCGGCGCGCGAAATCGAGGAACAGCTCGCGCAGCTGCTGCCGAAGAACTTTATCGCCGCCACGGCGTGGGAGCGCCTGCAGCATGTGCCGCGCTACCTCAAGGCGGTGGCGCTGCGCCTGGAAAAGCTGCGCGCCGATCCCGCGCGCGACGCGCGCTGCAGCGCCGAGTTCAATCCGCTGTGGCAGACCTGGCTGCGCGAGGACTTGAAGCAGAGGAAGCAGGGCGTGGCCGATGCCCGGCTCGACCAGTTCCGCTGGCTGCTGGAGGAGCTGCGCGTATCGCTATATGCGCAGGAATTGCGCACCCCGGTGCCGGTATCGGTGAAGCGGCTGCAGAAAATGTGGCAAAGTATGCAAAGATGAAGCGTGGAACACGGGACCTGAAGCGTGGGTGAGATCACCAAGGCATTGACCAGGGCGTTCGTCAGCCTGCTGCATCCGCGCATGCTGCTGCTGATGCTGTGGCCGGTGCTCATCGCGCTCGTAGTGTGGCTGGGGCTGGCGTTCGCGTTCTGGTCGCAGGCCGCGGCCTGGCTGCAGCTGCAGTTCGAGCAATCGGCCGTGATCGGCTGGGCCATCAGCGTCTGGCCGCTGACCTACATTGCGACGCATCTCGCCTGGATCCTGCTTGCGTTGCTGTTCCTTCCGCTGGTACTGGTCACGGCGGTGCTGATCATCGGCATATTCTCCATGCCCGCGATGGTCGCGCATGTGGCCGAGCGCAGCTACCCGCAACTCGAGCGCCGCCAGGGCGGCACCTTTGCCGGCAGCGTGTGGAACAGCGTCGCGGCGCTCGCCTGGCTCGCGCTGCTGGTATCGCTGTCGCTGCCCTTGTGGTTTTTCCCGCCGCTGTGGCCGCTGTTGCCCATAGCGCTGTACGGCTACCTCAACCAGCGCGTATTTCGCTACGATGCGCTGGCCGAGCACGCCACCGCCTGGGAGATGAAAACCGTGTTCCAGCGCGACCGGCGCGAACTGTTCCTGCTGGGTGTCGCGCTGGCGTTTGTCGGAATGATTCCCCTGCTCGGTTTTTTCGCGCCGGTCTACGGCGGCCTGGCATTCATCCACTATTGCCTGGCACGGCTCGCGCAACTGCGCGCCGAGCCGGTCGCGATCCAATGACAAGGAGGAGCGCGATGGCTATCGGCGCCATTATCATCGGCGACGAGATCATGCGCGGAAAGCGCCAGGACAAGCATCTGGCGCAGCTGATCTCGATACTGCGCAGCCGCGGCCTCACGCTCGCCTGGTGCCAGTACCTGGGCGACGACCCCGGACTGATCACGGCTACGCTGCGGCGCACCCTCGCGGGTGCGGACATCGTGTTCAGCTTCGGCGGCATAGGCGCGACGCCGGACGACCATACCCGGGCCTGCGCCGCGGCTGCCGCGGGCGTCGATCTGGTGCTGCACCCGGAGGCCGAAGCCGAGATCCGCGGCCGTTTCGGCGCCGATACCACGGCAAACCGCCTCAAGATGGGTGAGTTTCCGCGCGGTGCGCTCACCATACCCAATGACTACAATCGCATACGCGGTTTTTCCCTGGGCGAGCACCATTTCGTCCCGGGCTTTCCGATCATGGCCTGGCCCATGGTCGAATGGGTGCTCGACAATCGCTACGCCCATCTGTTTCACCGGCTGGCGGAGACCGAAGCGTCGATCATGGTGTACGAGTCGGCCGAAAGCACGCTCACGCCGCTGATGGAAGCGGTCGAGGCCAGGTATCGCGGACTCAAGGTGTTCAGCCTGCCCAGCGTGGGGGAGGGCGGGCGTAGGCGGCACATAGAACTGGG
>JACZJV010000149.1 GCA_014860355.1 Burkholderiales bacterium
TCTGCGCGCTGCTTCTTGACTTCGGTCATTTGTGCCGCCGACAGTTTCGGCTTGCTGCCTAGCGCCGCGTCGATCTTTTTCATATCGGCCGGGCAGTGAAACGCAAATGCGGCACTGCTGGAAAGTGCCAGGCTGGTAGCAAGGATTGCGGTATGCAGTTTCATCGTTTTCTCCTCCTGTGGAATTATGGGCGGCAGATGAGCCGTGAGCCTGTCCGACTGCTGTCTTTCGGCTCTGCCCCGGTAAACAGTACCCTGCGTGAAATATTCCATTTCAGAGAGCATTGCATGGCGGAGCCGGCGTCTCCAGCAACCACGCCTATCGATCCACAGCCCGTGCTTACTATGTATGTTGCGGCGCAGAATTTCGCCGCCCGCACGGAATTCGTACGCGGCCGATCCTGGAAGATACGATGTCGTGGTGACCGACCTAGCCATGCCCCGGCTCAACGGCCTCGATCTCGCGCGTACGCTGTTAGCGCTGCGTCCCGATCTGCCGGTGAATCTCCACGACGGCTATGCCGAACGCCTGACCGGGGCTCAGACGCGCGGTTCCGGCATGCGCGCGTTTGTCGCCAAGCCTATCGATATTGGCGCTTTCTTCACGCTGATTGAGGGAAGGCTGAAATGGTGGCCATGTCGCCCGGGCCACCTTTGTCGGAGTTCGGGGCGATTAATCGATCTCCCTGAACCAGGGCGGCGACGGATGCGTTACAGCTTCGGCTGATACGCCGATTTATGCCAGGCGAGGCGCCAGGAATAGTTCAGGCCGCTGTACAGGCGCCAGGCGATATAGAGTCGGCGCGGCATCAGTAAGCTCTCTTTTTGGCATCGCCGCGATCGCTCGCCAAACCCAGCAATTTGAACTGACCCGATGTGACCCACTCGCACTGCAATAGTCCGGCGATTTCGTCGGCGGTAGGCGCCGATCTCGGCGCGCGTCCGCGTGTCCACCGGCGTGCAATCGCTTCGGCCAGATTGCGGATGCCCAGGGCATACCCGCGGTCTTGAACCACCTGTTCAAAGCTTAGATGCCGCAAGCACGCCTCGACGAACTGCACGAAATCATCGGCGCTCTTGAAGTAGCCTCCCTCGATTGATTTCAAGGCGAGCAATCTCCAGAACTCGTTCGGGTCCACTGCAATTGGCGCGGCGGCATTCGCAGGCCGCGCGGGACGAAACCGCGAAACAACCTCTTCGAAGCGCGAAACAGTCGTCGTCATGATCTGGACCTTCCCACGAAAATGCAAAGTGCTGAACCTAGCTATGCACGTTTCGTGCCGAATGCAGCTCGCCATCACGGAACAGGCCCCGGGACGGGAAAAGACCAACGCACCAAGGGCGGCCGCAGGCCACCCTTGGTAGCTCCTTTACACCATATAATCATCGCATTGCCCTGCTCTCACGGGTGCAGGAATTGAATCCTCGGCGATGCGCGCAGGAAACGAACTGCGGCCAGCAGGGTAAGCGTGCGAGGGATCAAGCCATGAGCATGGCTGACGACTATTCGACGCCATGTCGAGCTGGCGCCAGCGCGGAGCAAAGCCTGCTTTGCCCTCACACTGCCTGGGATCGAAATGGTGCTGACATTTGGCAAGCGCATAATTGGCCGATGTGTTCAGAAATCTCTGTCATGCGCGTGATTGCCCTGCTCGCGCTGCTGGGGGCGGCGAGCGGTATTGCGCAGGCGGGGTGGGTCGAGGTTGGCGGCAATGAACTTGCTACCACCTACGCCGATGCGCAAACAATTCGCAAGTCAGGAAGTACGGCACGAATGTGGCATTTGATCGACTACACCAGAGCCAAAGAGATAGCGGGCATGAAGCCGTATCGGTCGACAAAAATTCATGACGAATATGACTGCGCGAACGATCGAAAGCGGACGCTCTCGATCAGTCTACATTCCGCCAACATGGGCGAAGGCGGGGTGCTGGGCACCGTCACCGCTCCGGGAGAGTGGCGGCAGGTCCTACCCGACACCCTGGTGGAAACCTTGCGCGCGTTCGCCTGCGGAAAATGGTAGGGGAATCTGGTTTCGTGTCGGACCGGACACCGCCCGGGCCATTTCTCTAGTCGTTGCAATGCACCGGTTCGATTGCCGCCAGTTCCAGCTCGCTCGCCGCTTCGGCCTCGATGGCAGCCTCGATGGCAGCGTCGAACTTCTCGAGTTCGGCGTTCTTGCCCTGCTCGCGTCTGCGGTCGCGATCGAGAGGGCGGCAGATGCGGCGCGGGAGGTTGAGTTTCGAGATGCGATCGATCGCGGACTGTGCCGCAGTGGAATCGACCAGCATGGCCCACCTGGAGCAAAGAACAAGAGCTTGTTCCATCTGTTCCATCGTTTCCATCGTTTCCATTTGTTCCATCGCCGGCCTCCGTTATTGTGAAAACTCGATGGAGCAAACGTTACGGCCGCCTGCACTCGAACTCCAGTCGGCCCATACCGTATATTCGCGTAAGCAATAACCCCACATGCAGCGCTTGCGGGCGAGACCTGGCGTTGGCGATGCGATACGGACCGACGGCCTCGATCCCTCGATGTGAAAGCCCCCTCGGGGGACATGCGCTCATGCCTCCCGGGCCAGAAGCCATATCGTCAATACTGAAATTTTCTCTGGTCGATCTCGTCAAATGAAACCCGCCGCACGGCGGGCCACGCGTTTTGACGCGGGCTAACTCCCGCCCGTGGACATGGTGTAGAGCGTCAGCATCACCTCGAACACGATCAGGAGCACGATGGCCCATTCGAGCCGCAAGGACCGTTTGCTGTGCAGTAGCTCGGCCACGGTCTGGACTGTGCGCGAAATGAGATTCAGCTTGCGCTCCAGCACCGCATACCTTTCGCGGATTTCGAATTCGCCCTCGATGCGCAGATAGAGCCCCTCAAGATCCGGATGGTCCCATAGCGTGTCCGGCTTCTCGCTGATTTCAACGCTGCCTACCATCATCTGTTCAGAACGCAGCATTGCACCGATGTGCTTGAGCAACTCCGACGAGTTGCCGCCGATGCGTCCGGTGCGTTCGAGATTGCGCGCCAGCGGTTCGATGCGGTCGAAATTCTGCGCGACGCGCGACTCGTACATGGCCAGCACCAGGCTCTTGCTCAGCACAGAGGCCGCGATCTGCACGCGCTCGACCGACATGGATTCGAAACAAACGGCTCCGCCCTGGACGCCTTCGAGGACCTCCGGGTCGATGCGCACGGCAACCTCCTCCGTTTCCGGCTGTTCGTGGCGGTTCGACACCAGCGCAAGCACCTGCTCCAGGAAGGGGGCTTGCGCGGCTGGGGGTACGTTGAACAGGACGACGGCGCCGTAGCGAAACAGCACGGCGACCCCGCCGCCCTTGACCGAAACGGTCAGCGGATTGCGGGCGAGCGCCTCGGCCGCAAAGCCGCTGCGCAGGTCTATGCGTTCGCCCAGGAGTATGGCCTTGGCACTGAAGCTGACCTGCGGGAACATCATCGATCCTTCCATACACCTACCTGGCTGCGGCTGGAGTTGCGCGTCCCGTTATATTTTCGGGCGGTCCGGCAGCAAAAAGCTTACCGAGGCGCTGAGCCGGGGTTGTTGATAACTATCAACTTCCGGCGCATAGCCCGCATTTCAGCCCCACCGCTTCCGCCCTCCGTGGCCGCGGCCGCAGAATACGAATGCAGCCAGCCTGCCGCACCAGCGGGTGCGAACGCAGAGGTCCACCGAATATATAATGCGCTAATTCAACTGGCAGTACCTCTTGATGTATGCGCCTCATCCATGCGAGGCGCTTTTCGCGGAAGGCAATCAATGGCTGCATTGAACAAGTTTGTTTTCAAGACCGTGCATTTGCGTGACAGCGGCGCCGTGTTTGCGGTCCTGACTTTGGCGATCGCACTTGCGGCATGCAGCAACAAGCCTGGCGGGCAGCCGGCCGCGCCGGGCGGCGGCAGGCCGGCGCTCGAGGTGGGAGTCATTGCCGTCGCCCCTCGAACCATAGGACTGGTCACCGAATTGCCAGGCCGCCTGGAAGCCTCGCGCGTGGCGCAGGTGCGCGCCCGGGTGGCGGGAATTCTGCAGAAAAGACTGTTCCGCGAAGGCAGCGACGTCAAAGCCGGCCAGCGCTTGTTCGAGATCGACAACGCACCCTATCGCGCTGCCGCTGCCAGCGCCGAGGCCTCACTGGCGCGCGCGCGCGCCAATCTGACTCAGGCAGCCGCGCTGGCCGAGCGCTACAAGCCGCTGGTCGAAGCCAACGCCGTCAGCAAGCAGGAGTACATCAACGCGATCGCAGCGCAGCAGCAAACCGAAGCGGATGTCGCGGCGGCCAAGGCCGCGGTGCAGACGGCGCAGATCAATCTCGGCTATGCCAGCGTGAGCTCGCCGATCGCCGGGCGCATCGGCCGCGCGCTGGTGACCGAAGGCGCGCTCGTGGGGCAAGGCGAGGCCACGCAACTCGCCTTGGTGCAGCAGATCAATCCGATGTACGTCAACTTCACGCAATCATCTGCTGATTTGCTGCGCCTGCGCAAGGCGATCAAAAGCGGCACGCTCAAGCGCGCTGCCGCGGCCGATTCAACCAGTGTGCGCGTCGTTCTGCAGGACGGGACGGAGTATGCAAAAACCGGAAAGCTGCTGTTCGAAGACCTGACGGTGGATCCCACTACCGGCCAGGTCCTGCTGCGCGCCGAGCTTCCCAACCCCGACGGCTTGCTGCTGCCCGGCATGTACGTGCGTGTGCGCCTCGAGCAGGCGCAGGCGAACGAGGTGATCGAGCTGCCGCAGCAGGCGGTGACGCGCTCTGGCACCGGCGACAGCGTGATGGTGGTGGCCGCGGACGGCACGGTATCGCCGCGCACCGTCAAGGTCGGGTCCGCTCAGGACGGAAAGTGGATCGTGCTCGAGGGACTGAAAGCCGGCGAGCAGGTCATGGTGGACGGGTTCCAGAAACTGCAGCCAGGCGCCCCGGTGAAGGCGGTGCCCTGGCAGCCTGCGGCGGCACAAGCGGACAGCGGCAGCGCTGCCGCTGCCGCACCGAAGGCGGCTGCACCCGCCGCCGGCAAGTAAGCGGCTAGCGTACATGGCCCAATTCTTCATTGACCGCCCCGTATTCGCGTGGGTAATCGCGCTGTTCATCCTGGTGCTCGGCGCCGTCTCCATCACGCAGCTGCCGGTCTCGCAATACCCGTCGGTTGCGCCGCCCTCCATCGTCGTAACCACCGTCTACCCTGGCGCCTCGGCGCAAACGCTGGAGGACAGCGTGCTCAGCGTCATCGAGCGCGAGATGAATGGTTCGCCCGGTTTGATGTACATGGAATCGGTGAGCCAGGCGAACGGGCTGGGCACCATCACACTCAGTTTCGAGCCCGGCACCAATCCCGATCTTGCCCAGGTGGATGTGCAGAACCGCCTGACCCGCGCCGCGCCGCGACTGCCCTCGGTCGTGACGCAACAAGGCGTGCGCGTGGACAAGTCGCGCTCGAACTTCCTGCTGTTCACCATACTTTCGTCCGACAACCCGCAGTACGACCCGATCGCGCTGGGCGACTACGCCTCGCGCAATGTGCTGCCCGAAATCCAGCGCGTTCCGGGCGTCGGGCAGGCGCAGCTGTTCGGCACAGAACGCGCGATGCGGGTGTGGATAGACCCGGCCAGGCTGCAAGGATTCAACCTGTCCTCCTCTGATGTGGTGGCGGCCATCCGCGCGCAAAACGCGCAGGTATCTTCGGGCACCATAGGCGAGCTGCCCAACGTCGCCGGCCAGGGCATCTCGGCCACGGTGGTGGTGAAAGGACAGCTCAGCTCAGTCGAGGAATTCGGCGATGCGGTGCTGCGCGCCAACACCGACGGCTCCACCGTGCGCCTGCGCGATGTCGCGCGCATCGAACTGGGCGCCCAGGCCTACGCGACCTCGGCGCGGCTCAACGGCAAGCCGTCCACCGGCATCGGGGTGCAGCTCACGCCCACCGGCAACGCCCTTGCGACCGCAGCGGCCGTATACAAGCGCATGGACGAACTGTCGCGGCTGTTCCCGCCGGGTGTGAAGTACAGCATTCCGTACGACAGTTCACGCTTCGTCAGGATATCCATCACGGAGGTCGCCCTGACCCTGCTGCAGGCGGTGGGCCTGGTGTTCCTGGTGATGTTTCTGTTTCTGCAGAACATCCGCTACACGGTCATTCCGACCATCGTGGTGCCGGTCGCGCTGATGGGCACCTTCGCCGTACTGCTCGCGCTGGGGTTCTCGATCAATGTGCTGACGATGTTCGGCATGGTGCTGGTGATCGGCATCGTGGTGGACGATGCCATCGTGGTGGTCGAGAACGTCGAGCGCATCATGAGCGAGGAAGGCCTGCCGCCCCTGCAGGCGACGCGCAAGGCGATGCAGCAGATCTCGGGCGCAATCATCGGCATCACCGTGGCCCTGGTTTCGGTGTTCGTGCCGCTCGCGTTCTTTTCCGGTTCCATCGGCAATATCTACCGGCAATTTTCCGTCGTGATGGTGGCCTCGATCAGCTTTTCCGCGTTCATGGCCCTGTCGCTCACCCCGGCGCTGTGCGCCACGCTGCTCAAGCCGGTGCAAGCCGGCCACCATCACGCGAAGAGCGGCTTCTTCGGCTGGTTCAACCGCGGCTTCGCGCGCACGGCCAAGGGCTACGAAGGCTGGGTCGCGCGCATAATCAGGCGCAGCGGGCGCTTCCTGATCATCTACCTCGCGATCATCGCCGCCGCCACCGTCCTCTACCTCAGACTGCCCACGTCCTTCCTGCCCGCAGAGGACCAGGGCATCATGCTGGTCAATGTCCAGCTTCCGCCCGGCGCCACCCAGGAACGCACGCGCGCCGTAATGGAGCAGGTCGAAGGCTATATCCTCAAGCAACCCGAGGTGAAGAGCATGGTCGGCGTGCTGGGCTTCAGCTTTTCCGGCCAGGGCCAGAACGCGGCGCTGGCCTTTGTCACGCTGAAGGACTGGGCGGAGCGCAAAGGCCCGGGCCATTCGGCGGATGCCGTCGCGGGACGCGCCTTCGGCGCGCTGATGGGTATACGCGACGCATTTATCTTTCCGCTCAGCCCGCCGCCGATCCCCGAACTCGGGACCTCGTCGGGTTTCGCCTTCCGCCTGCAGGACCGGGGCGGCAACGGGCACGCGGCCCTGCTCGCCGCGCGCAACCAGATGCTGGGCATGGCGGCGCAAAGCAAGGTGCTGGCCCAGGTGCGCCCCGACGGCCTGGAAGATGCGCCGCAACTGGAATTGAACATAGACCGTGACCGCGCCAACGCGCTCGGCGTCGGCTTCGATGCGATCAACGCGTCGATCTCGACCGCGCTCGGCTCGGCCTATGTCAACGACTTCCCCAACCAGGGACGCCTGCAGCGCGTGCTGGTGCAGGCCGACGCGCCGGCGCGCATGTCGCCCGAAGATCTGCTGCGCCTGAACGCCACCAGCAATGAAGGCAAGGTGATCCCGCTGTCGGCGTTTGCCTCGACCTCCTGGGTGACCGGCGCCATGCAGACCGTGCGCTACAACGGCTACCCGGCGATGCGCATCAGCGGCAGCGCCGCACCCGGTTTCAGCACCGGCGCCGCGCTGGCCGAGATGGAGCAGCTGGCGGCCAAACTGCCGCCGGGTTTCGGCTACGAATGGACCGGCCAGTCGCGCGAAGAAAAACTTGCCGGTGCGCAGGCGTTCATCCTCTACGGCTTCGCCATCCTGTCGGTGTTCCTGTGCCTCTCGGCGCTGTACGAAAGCTGGTCGATCCCGCTGTCTGTGCTGCTGGTGGTGCCGCTGGGCGTGCTGGGCGTGCTGCTCGGAGTCAGCGCGCGCGGCTACTCCAACGACGTTTATTTCCAGGTGGCGCTCATTACCATCATCGGCTTGTCGGCGAAGAACGCGATTCTGATCATCGAGTTCGCGAAGGACCTGCAGGCGCAAGGCATGAGCGCGGCGGAAGCGGCACGGGCTGCCGCGCATCTGCGCTTCCGGCCGATACTGATGACCTCGCTCGCCTTCATACTCGGTGTGATGCCGATGGTGCTCAGTTCCGGCGCAGGTTCGTCCAGCCAGCGCGTACTCGGTACCGGCGTCGTCGGCGGCATGATCACCTCGGTGTTGCTCGCGGTACTGCTGGTGCCGATATTCTTCGTCGTCGTACGCAGCTTCTTCAAAGGCAGCGAACGCCAACGCCGCAAATACGCGCACGAGGACGATGCGTCGCCTGCCGCAGCGGGCGCCGCGGCTGCACCAGACGCTGCGGACACCGACGCGGGAGCGCAATCATGACCTGCCGGCGCCGGCCCTGCGCTACGGGCGGACTTGCGCTGGCGCTGATGCTGGCCGGCTGCACGACGATGATCCCCGGCTACGAGCGCCCCGCAGCGCCCATAGCGCAGAACTATCCGGGCGCGACGGCCGCGCAGGCGCCGGGCGGCGCGGCCGCAAGCCAGATCGAATGGCAAAGCTACTTCGGCGACGCGCGCCTGAAGCGCCTGATCGAAGTCGCGCTGAACAACAACCGCGACCTGCGCGTGGCGGTGCTCAACATCGAACAGGCGCGCGCACAGTACCAGCTGCGGCGCTCGGACGAGTTGCCCACGCTAGGCATCGGCGCCGCCGGTTCGCGCCAGCCCGGCCCGGGCGGCAGCATCGTCAGCACCTACAGCGCCGGCCTGGTCGTCCCCGCCTACGAACTGGATTTCTTCGGCCGCGTGCGCAGCCTGAGCGCGGCTGCGCTGGCGCAGTATCTGGGCACGGAAGAGGCGCGCAAGAACGTGCAGATCGCGCTGATTTCCTCGGTGGCCAGCAGCTATCTGAATATGCTGGCCGACGACGGACTGCTCGCGGTGACGCGCAGCACCCTCCTCACCCGCGAGGAATCGCTCAAGCTCACCAGGCTCAAATTCGATGCCGGCGCCGCCTCCGAACTCGACTACCGGCAAGCCGAATCGCTGTTCGAAGGCGCGCGTGCCGCCCTGGCTTTGCTGACGCGCCAGCGCGCCGTCGACGAAAACGCTCTGGTGCTGCTGCTGGGACAATCCATGCCTGCGGATCTGCCGCCGGGCCAAAGCATTGCCGGCCAGACACTGATCAATGAACTGCCGGTGGGCCTGCCCTCCGAGGTGCTCGTGCGCCGGCCCGACGTGCGCCAGGCAGAGCAACAATTGATCGCTGCCAACGCCAACATCGGCGCGGCCCGCGCCGCGTTCTTTCCGCAGATCACCCTGACCGGCAGCGCGGGTAGCGCGAGCAGCGAACTGTCCGGACTGTTCAAAAGCGGATCCTTCGCCTGGTCGTTCGCGCCGCAACTGCTGCTGCCGATATTCGATGCGGGACGCAATCAAGCCAATCTCGAGCTAGCCAATGTCAATCGCGAAATTGCCGTGGCGCAGTACGAAAAAGCGATCCAGACGGCATTTCGCGAAGTCTCGGACGCGCTCGCCGGACGTGCCACCCTGGGCGTACAGGTGCGGGCGCAGGCGGCGCAGGTGAATGCCGAAGCCGTGCGCTTCAAACTGGCGGATCTGCGCTATCGCAACGGGGTCGCCAATTACCTCGATGTGCTGGACGCGCAACGCGCGCTGTTCGTCACGCAGCTGGCGCTGGTGCAAGTGCAGGCGCAGGAGGTGCAGAACCAGGTGGCCTTGTACAAGGTACTGGGCGGGGGCTGGAAAACCCCCTAGATCAATGAGCGCAGGGCAGCGCTGCAGAGTCGCTGCAGCGGTTCAATGGCGGGCTGTCTGCGCGGCGCAGCGCATCCGCGCCGGGCGCCGCACCCTTGAATTCGTGCCCGCCCGGCCTCAGATTGAAGCAATGGGCGCAATCCCCGCTTTCGTGCTCGACCCCGCCGCCGCTGAACCCCGGCAAGGGCGCAATCCGATGCACGACGCTCCTTTGCTCGACGCCTACTCCAGAGCCGTGGTGGCAGCCGTGGAGCGCGTGGGTCCGTCGGTCGTGCATATCGAAGTGCAGGGCCATGGCGAATATGCGCGCCAGGCGCCGGCGCGCGGCAGCGGTTCGGGCCTGGTATTTACGCCGGACGGACTGATACTGACCAACAGCCACGTGGTCGGCGCGGCGCGCGCCATCCAGGTGAGCTTCGCCGATGGCAGCAGCGCCCAGGCGGATCTGCTGGGCGACGACCCCGATACCGATCTCGCGCTGTTGCGCATCGGCGGCAATCACCTCGCCAGCGCCATGCTAGGCAGTTCGCGGCGGCTGCAGGTCGGGCAACTCGTCATCGCCATCGGCAATCCGTATGGTTACCAGCACACGGTAACCGCGGGCGTGGTGAGCGCGCTGGGACGCAGCCTGCGCGCGTCCACCGGCCGGCTGATAGACGATGTGATCCAGACCGACGCCGCGCTCAATCCGGGCAACTCCGGCGGTCCCCTGGTGGATTCCGGCGGCGAAGTCATCGGCGTGAATACCGCCATCATCCCGATGGCGCAGGGAATCTGCTTTTCCACTGCCATCGACACCGCCAAATGGGTCGTGGCCGAGCTGTTGCGCCACGGCCGCGTGCGCAGGGCTTACCTGGGGCTCGCCGGCGCCACCGTGCGGCTGCCCCGGCGCATCGTGCGCTTTTTCGATCTGCCCAACGAATCCGCACTGCGCGTGGAATCGGTGCAGGCGCAGGGGCCGGCGCAGCTGGCCGGCATCGAACCAGGCGACGTGATTGTCAGGGTTGGAGACCGGCTCGTCGCGGGGATCGACGACTTGCACAAATTGCTGGACGAAACACTGATCGGACAGCGCACCTCGCTAACGGTACTGCGTCGCTCGCGCCGGCTCGAACTGGGCGTGACGCCACAGGAAGCGCAGCTGCGCCGCAATCGCTGAGCGCGTCGGCCGGGTCTGCGCCCGGCTAGCCGCTGCGCTTGGATCGGGATGCGCGCTTCGGGGCAGCGCCAGCGGCCATGTGCAGCCGGCATTCCTTCGCCACTTGCTCGCGTACGATTTGCGCCAGCCTCAGGGTCGCCGGACCGGCGTGATCGCGGTCAGCAAATATCAGGTACAGCTGCGCGTAGCGCTCGCCGCCCTCGCGCAGGGGCAGCGGCTTCAAGGTCCCGGCCGCAAGCTGGTCGCGCAGCTTTTCCTCCGGCAGCCAGGCGTAGCCGTAGCCGGTGCGCGCGGCCTCTATCGAGGTCGCCATGCTGCTCACGGTCCAGCGCTGCGTGGCTTCGACCGAGGCGCGGGTGTCGCGGCGCAAGCCGGTCTCACGCACGACCAGCTGGCGCTGCGCGCGCAGGTCCTGCATGGTAATTTTGCGCCCAAGCCGGTGCAGCGCATGGTCAGGATGCGCTACCAGGACAAAGCGCACCTGCATCAGCGCGTCGCCGAGAAACCCCTGCGGTATGCCACCGGCTATCGCCAGGTCGGCCCGGCCCTGCATCAGGGCTTCGGCGCTGCCGCTGATCACCGAATCGATCACTTCGACGCGCGTATGCGGGCTCTCATCGCCGAGCAGGTCCAGGCAGCGCAGCAAGATGAAGGTCGGAAAGATCGCTTCCACCACCACGCGGATCTCGGCTTCCCATCCCGCAGACAGCTTTTTTGCCGCTTGCTCGAGGCCGCCCGCCTCCTCGAGCAGATAGCGCGCGCGGCGGTACAGCAGCTGGCCGGTCGGCGTCAGCACTGCCTTGCGGCCGTCCACCTTGAACAGCTTTACACCCAGCACCGATTCCATCTTCTGCACCGCATAGCTCACCGACGACTGCGTCTTGTGCATGAGCGCGGCCGCCTGGGCGTACCCGCCCGCGTCGACCACGGCGGTGAGTGCGCGCCATTGCTCCAGGCTGATACGCGTAGCTGCGGTCATATATCTATATATTCGATCATATCAGTCTATATTTTCCGCTTTTTTATCGAATAGGTAAATGCTCAAATGGTGCCGTCATCCGCAGTACCGGCGCCAAGCTACGCCTGAACGAGTACATCCATATACCACCCAGCGCCGACCTGAAAGGAATCGTCATGAAAAAGCTACTCCAGATCAATAGCAGCATCTACTCCACCGGCGGGCAATCCAGCCAGCTCGCCGCGCAATTCGTCGCCGCCTGGCGCCTGGCCAATCCCGGCGCGAGCCTTACCCTGCGCGACCTCGCCAGGGAACCGGTGCCGCACCTGGATGCGGCGCGCTTTGGCGCGTTTAGCGCCAAACCGGAAGCGCGCACCGTCGAGCAAAAGGCGACGGCGGACTATTCGGACGCGCTGATCGCGGAACTGAAGGCCGCCGACGTCATCGTGCTGGGCCTGCCCCTGTACAATTTCGGCCTGCCCTCGACCCTCAAGGCGTATTTCGATCACATCGGCCGCGCAGGCCACACCTTCAAGTACACCGACCAGGGTCCGGTCGGCTTGCTCAGCGGCAAGAAAGCCTATGTGTTCGCCGCGCGCGGCGGACTGTACCAGGGCACGGCGCGCGACACGCAGACCGCCTATGTGCGCGACTTTCTCGGCTTCATCGGCATCAGCGATGTCGAGTTCGTCTACGCCGAAGGGCTGGCAATCAGCGAAGAAAGCAAGAATGCCAGCATCGCGCGGGCATTGCGCAGAATCGGGGATATCAGCGCGCCTGCGGCGCTCGCCGCCTGAGCGCATGGCCGCCACACTGGCGGCCATGCGTGCGCAGGGCTTAACCACTAATATTTCATGGTTTTTACCGGCAGGCAGATGCTATAGACTGAACTCGTGCAGCTGAATTCGGAAAGTACGAAGTCGACGTCTGAACGAGAGTAGTCTTCATGCCGCGCGGCGCTATTTTGGTGGTGATTCTGCCAGCCGTCTGCTGTTGCAGTAGAGTATCGGAATGGTCCGAGGTGGGCAGTGTCGGCAATGGGGTACTGTACATCACGCGCGCCCCTCAGGCTGCGACAGCGATCACCGGAATCGATTACGCGCTGATCGATTACAAGTCACCGCAACGCGTCGACGGGTCCGTGCAGGGCAGGACCTATATGTCGGCCAAATCGAAGCACGAATATGACTGCGCTCTCGGGCAAGTGCGCATTCATTCCGTAGCCTACTACTCAGGGAATATGGGCAAAGGCGAAGCGGTTTTCACGGCCATCAAGCACGAGGGCTGGATTGCGGTGGCACAAGGCAGCACGGAGAAAATGATGTGGGATGCGGTCTGCACCCCGTCCTAGCTTGCAAGCAGCCGACCCGACGCAGGAAGCGCTATGCGCCCGCTTTGGGTTCGCGCGCCGCGGCGTAAGCGGCTTCTGCCGCCGTAGTCGCCATGGCCGCCGCCGCGGCTGCCGCCGTGATTGCCGTACGCGCTGCCGCTTCCGAAGCGATGAGCGCCGAACCGGGTGTCAGATCCTTGGCCGCGGACGCTGCGCACTGGGCCTGGACCATGGCCATGTCCGCTAGCGCCGATGCCAGTATCGCCGCCTTCATCGACCGGCTGGTCAATTCCTTCAGCGAAACCCGGGGTTCGGCACCTTTTCTGTCTATGGCGATTTCGCCCTGGTGCAATCCGGCGCCATCCCTTTTCAGGGAAGCGAGCGCCGCGGAAAGTGTCGCGACTTCTTCGTTCATGGCATCCATCTTCTTATAGTCGGCCCAAATGTATCGGGTGATCTGCCATTTCCGCGCAAACCAACTAGAGTTTTGCGCGAGACCGTAAGGCTGCTGTTGCAATTTATATCAGCAGTACCCCGGACTGGTCTTGATTTTTGTCAAACTACCCGTAGCTGCAGCCTCGCGCCGGCGGCGCAGCGCGTCGCGCGGTTCGCCGCGCTTGTACCGTCTGGCGCGTTGATTTCGCCACTCGATGCGCGCCTCGGCGAGGGATAATGCGGGGAATGACCCGATCAGCAGTTGTGCCATCTTCCCTGCAGGGTCACGGAAACGATAGAACCAAGGCTAGGCGCGTGACGGGCGCGCCATGATCGGCAGGCATGGATGGGAGGGGTCTCCGGGGGAATCGCGCCGCTGGCGCTCGCAGGCCGGGGCGGTGAGGCAAGCAAGGTTTCGCGGGACATTACACAGTCATGCCGGAATCCAGAGAACATTGTCGGACTTCGACAAACGCCAATGTTCCATGAATTCGTGGGGAAAGCAGGCTATATTTGATGACTGATATCGCACAACACACCCCGATGATGCATGGGCGTCAAATCCGCGCCGATATTGGGTTTGCAGGCGGCTGAACCGACCACCTATACCGCGACCTACACTCAACCGGACAATTCGCCGCGCACCATGCAGCGTCCGATCGCACTACGGTCGCGACGAAATCCCGCCCCAGTGCGACTGGAAATCGAACGAGAGTTGGCGGTGATGCCTGATCGCCAGCAGATAGAGATTCCCGCCGACCTGCGCGTACAGCACCAGATAGTGGTCGAGGATATATTCGCGCAACGCTTCCGGGTCCGGCGTCAGCGCCGATAACTTCGCGCGCAGTGCTTCGAGCGCATTCGTGGTTTCCACGGAGCGAGCCGCGTTCGCCAGAAACGGTCGTCCGATGCCGGGAAATTTTTCGAGGTTCGGAATCACGGTGTCCAGCAGTTCGTCGAGCAGGGCGTCGTAGGCCTGAGGCGCTTCGGCCTCGGCCAGAAAGCGCTCGATGTCGGCGAGGTCGCGCTCGAAATTCGCTGTGAGCCTGACGACATGCTTCCTCGCCACGGCGACCGCTCCGCCCGTCTTACGCGCTGCGGCGGCGCTTGATCGAACGGATCGCGTTGCTGGCATCCTTCACGCGGCCGGCGGCGACGTCGGCTAGCCCCTTCCCCGCCTCGTCGATCAACAGCAGGTGAATGCGTTCGCGCTCCAATCTGTGGTAATGGTCCAGCCGCTGCGCGTCGATCAGCGCCACGTAGCTTTCGCCGTTCTTGGTGATGATCTTTTCGGCGCCGGCCTTGACCTCTTCAGCCAGCTCCGAAAAATTGGCGCGGGCCTGCGAGAGCGGAACAACGTCGTTGGTGGAGATTCCCATTGCAGACCTCTTAAAGCGAAAGATTGCGGCGCGTTAAATGTGCAGAATCGTGTACATAATACGCGCGTTCCAACAGAAGGGGAAGCAAGGGCGTGGCGAAGGTGTAACGCGGTCACCTAACCATTCTTTCCGGCCACCCCTGTAGGCCTTGATCCTCGCGAATTTGGTTGATGAGGGCTGCTCAGAGCAACTTACGCACGACGGTCGATTCTGACCTCGCACAAACATCCGGATACACCAACACCCAGGGTCTGTCCGCTAGTGCGCCGTTTAAGGAGGCGCATATCGCGTCTATTTGGCGTAACTCGCGCGATTCCGGCGGATGAATTGGCGCAGGGCGCCAACAATTACCGGCCAGGCACCACGCACGCCGCTCCAGACGAGACACCAATCAAATGCAGCGCCCACACTCCGATGATGTAGCCGGCGACCGGCAAAGAGAATTGGAGCAGTACCGAATTCTCCCACAACGCTGACGGAATTCTCCCGTGCAGATAATCCCAGCAGCGAGAACCACAAATGGATATTGGCGTAGTTGTCACTAAGCTTAGGCCTCGAAAACATTCGCTACTCGACGGCTACCGTTGGTGAGTGAAACAGCCAGATACGGTCGTCAATCAAAACGACTGTGAAGCCAATAACCTCAGCTCCCAAATGGACAATTCGCTTACTCCGACGCTCTTGTACGCGAGCCCCAGCGTAGCCAAAGTCGATTTGCCGATCGAGGAGCGCAAGCCGGCGCGCAACACGCCACCCCAGGGGCTGGAATCCGCGTAGGTCAGATCGCCGGTCAGGTGCTTGCCGGACTGCGGTCTGGCATATTCGTAATAGACACCGGCCTCGACGTAGGGCATGAGCAGCCTTTTGTATCCCAAATCGAAGGTTCGATTGATTTCCACCGCAGTTTGAACGAGCCCGTATTCGAAGCTCGGATTGCGCATGTCTATGGCCACTGACGTGTTCTGAATGTCGCCCTGCAATTGATACGTATCTCCGGCATTATGGGTGTGTGACAACTGGATCTTGGGACGCGCATACGCTGATCCGAGCGCGTACTGGCCCTCTGCCTGCAGGTTCAGCGAGTACATGCTCGCTTCCGCGGTGCCGTTCAAGCTAAGAATCTGAGTGCCGACGCGCTCCCTGCCAATCCCGAGCGCCGCATACATGAGCCAGTTTTGCGTCACGCTGTAAGAGACATAGGGACCCACCGAAAAACTCGTTGAATCGGTGCTCAGGTCACCGCCGAAACTATTGCTGGCGGAACGCGTGAAAAATAGCTGCAATCCCGCAACCAGGTCGCTATTCACCACGCGGTCCAGGCCGATCGAAAGGTAATTTGAATTGCCCTTCGTATCCATGCCGTCCCGCTCATCGCGCAAGCGCGATCCACCGGTATCCAGCCAGAAATTCCAGTCACTCGTTGCCATGAACTCTCGCCCGGCGGTCAAAGGCAGTTCCGTGGATTGATTTTGCGGCGGAAGTGCATAGCAGTCGGACATCAGACCGGCTTTGCTTGCGTCTTCAGGGCGAACGTCACGGCAAGGCGGTATGGACAAAGGTGTAACTGCTTTCGATGCTGCGTCCCGTTCAGCACCCTGCTTGCCGGTTTCGGGAGGAGCAACGCCAGGCAGAGTCGCAATCGGTGGCACGACCGCACCGGGAACGGTAGGCATAACCGGTGTGACCGGCACCGGCGGCAGCGTGACTATCGGTGGTGTCACGGCACCGGGCACGGTCGGCGTGATGCCCGTCACCGGCGGCAAGGTCCCGATCGGCGGCGTCACCGCACCTGGAGCGGTCGGTGTGATACCCGTCACCGGCGGCAGCGTCCCGATCGGCGGTGTCACCGCACCTGGAACGGTCGGTGTGATGCCCGTCACCGGCGGCAAGGTCCCGATC
>JACZJV010000150.1 GCA_014860355.1 Burkholderiales bacterium
CGACGAGCTCGCCTATCTGTGCGCAGCAGCGAGCCGCTACAGCGCGCGCGCGATCACCACCGAACAAGTGCTCTGGAGCTACAGCGGCGTGCGCCCCCTGTACGACGATGGCAGGGAAGACCCCTCGGCCATCACGCGCGACTACGAGCTGCTGCTCGATGAGCAAGGTCCGCCGCTGCTTTCCATCTTCGGCGGCAAAATCACCACCTACCGCAAGCTGGCGGAACACGTGATGGACAAGCTCGCGCGCTGGGTCCCGGCGCACCGGTCCTGGACCCATGCCGAGGCATTGCCGGGCGGCGATTTCGGCGGGCGCGATTTTGCGGCGGTGCTGAGCGAGTTCCGCTCGCGCTACGCGGCGCTGGATCCGCACTGGCTGGCGCGCTTGCTGCGCCGCCATGGCACGCTGAGCCAGAAGATACTCGATGACGCGAAATCCGAGCGCGACCTGGGCGAGAATTTCGGCGGTGGATTGTACGAGCGCGAGCTCGACTATCTGACCGAGCACGAATGGGCGCGCTCGGCAGAGGACGTGCTCTGGCGGCGCACCAAGTGCGGCCTGCACATGAGCGCGGCGCAGCGTTCGCGCGTCGCCGAGCGCATGGCGGGTGCGCGATGAAACCGCTAGCCGCCCTGCCCGCTGCGACAATGAAGGCGATTCGTGGCGTGTTCTGCGACATCGATGACACCCTCACCACTGAGGGCAAACTCACGGCGTGCGCCTATACCGCGCTCGAGCGGCTGCATGCCGGCGGAAAACTGGTGATTCCGATTACGGGTCGCCCAGCCGGCTGGTGCGACCACATCGCACGCATGTGGCCGGTGGACGCGGTGGTGGGAGAGAATGGCGCTTTCTATTTTCATTACGACGCCGCACGCAAGAAACTGGAGCAGCGCTTCCTGTTCGACGCGGCGACGCGCGCCGCCAACCGCGAAAGAATGGCTGCCGTGCGCGAGCGCATCCTGCACGAGGTGCCCGGCTGCGCGCTTGCCTCGGACCAGATTTATCGCGAGGCCGACCTCGCGATCGACTACTGCGAGGACGTGCCGCGATTGCCGCTCGCCGACGTGGACCGCATCGTGGCGCTGATGCGCGCGGCCGGCATGACCGCGAAAATCAGCTCCATCCACGTCAACGGCTGGTTCGGCGATTACGACAAGCTGGGTATGACGCGCACGCTGATGCAGGAGCGCTACGGCATCGATCTCACGCGCGAGGAGGCGCAGTACCTGTTTATCGGCGACTCGCCCAATGATGCGCCGATGTTCAAGTTTTTTTCCAATTCGGTGGGTGTGGCGAACGTAGTCGATTTCGGGGGACGCCTGAACGAGGCGCCGGCCTATGTGACCGACCGGCGCAGCGGCGAGGGTTTTGTCGAACTTGCCCGGCTGCTGCTGGGCGGTAAGGAATAAGTGGTCGTTTCAGATTTTCGAAACGGCCACTTACCTAGGGGAGCAGGAGGGGAAATATCCCCCTCATTTCGTTATGAGCTATAAGTGATGGAATGGTGGCTGGGCTATGCCGCGATCGGCGCGGCAGTGGGTTTTTTTGCCGGCCTGCTCGGCATAGGCGGCGGCGCCATCATGGTGCCGCTGCTGGTGATGCTGTTCGAGGCCCAGGGCTTGCCGCGCGAGCAGGTCCTGCATCTCGCGGTCGGCTCGGGCATGGCGACCATCCTGCTCACCTCTATC
>JACZJV010000151.1 GCA_014860355.1 Burkholderiales bacterium
TCGCCAGGGGACGCGCGCTGCTCAGCGTGGTCGACGCGGGCGGCAGGATTGCGGATCGCGAAGTGAAGGTCGGCGTGATGAACCGCGTCTCGGCGCAGATCCTCTCCGGCCTCGAGCCCGGCGAAAAGGTGGTGATCGGAACCAAGGCAATCGCCGTGGCCGCGCCGGCGCAGAACAGCAGTTCGCTCGCGCCCGCGGCCTCCCAGGGGAGAGGCCACCCTTGAAATCCGACCCGGGCTCGGGCGTGCTTGCACCGCCTGCGCAGCCCGCTCCCGCCGTGTATCCGCCAGACGCTCCTCTGATCGAACTGGTGGACGTGGTCAAGACCTACCGCAGCGGGGAACTGGACGTCGAAGTGCTGCACGGGGTCAGTCTGAAAATCCACGCCGGCGAGTTTCTCGCGATCATGGGCGCTTCGGGCTCGGGCAAGACCACGCTGATGAACATGATAGGCTGCCTCGACCGCCCGAGCTCCGGCAGCTACCGCTTCATGGGCGAGGACGTGTCGGGCTTCGAGCGCGACGAACTGGCGCGGCTGCGGCGCGAGGCGTTCGGATTCGTATTCCAGAGCTACAACCTGATCGGCACCGCGTCCGCGCTCGAGAACGTCGAGGTGCCGGCGGTCTATTCGGGCATGCCGCCGGCGCAACGCGACGCGCGCGCCAAGGAGCTGCTAGTCTCGCTCGGTCTGGGCGACCGGCTTACCCACCGGCCCAGCCAGCTCTCGGGGGGACAGCAGCAGCGCGTATCGATCGCCCGCGCGCTCATGAACGGCGGGCGCATCGTCCTCGCCGACGAGCCCACCGGCGCGCTCGACAGCAAGAGCGGGATCGAAGTCATGGCCTTGCTGCAGGATCTGTCCGCCCGCGGGCACACGGTCGTCCTCATCACGCATGCGCTCGACATTGCCGCGCAGGCGAAGCGGGTGATTGAAATCATCGACGGGCGCATCGTCAGCGATCCGGGCCCGCAATTGTCCGGCGTGCGGCCGCTTGCCGACATCGGGCAGGCGCGCGACGAGGCCGGCGCTTCCTTTGTCGGTGGCGCCTACGAGGCGGCGAAGACCGCGGTGCGCGCCCTGCACGCCAACCTTTACCGCACGGTACTCACTTTGCTCGGCATTGTCATCGGCGTCGCCTCCGTGATCGCGATGCTCGCAATCGGCGACGGCGCCAAGCAGCTCGTGCTCGATCGGATCAGCGCCATGGGCACGAACCTGCTGCTCATCCGTCCGGGCCAGCCGAACCGCAGGGGCGTGGGCGGGACCGTCGCCTCGCTGGTGCCGGAGGACGCCGACATGATCGCCGAACTGCCCAACGTGCTCGCCGCCGTCCCCGAACTGGGCGGGAGCGTCACCGCGCGCTTCGGCAATTCCGACTACCAGACCCAGGCGAACGGCACCTCCGCCACGTTCCCGGTCGCGCGCAACTGGCCTCTCTCGCGGGGGATATTCTTTTCCACCGAGGACATGAAGAGCTATGCAGCAGTGGCCGTGCTCGGCCAGACCGTCGCAGACAATCTGTTTTCCGGGGAGGTGGATCCCCTGGGTCAATACATCGTGCTCAACAACGTGATGTTCCAGGTCATCGGCCTGATGGCAGCGCGCGGCGCCTCGCCGCAAGGCCAGGACCAGGACGATGTGGTAATGGTCCCGGTCACGACCGGGGGGCTGCGCCTGTTCGGCCAGCACTTCCTGCGCAATATCACCGTTGCGGTGGACGACGTCGCCCTGATCGATGAGACGCAGGATGCCGTTTCGGCGCTGCTCGAGGCGCGGCACCAGAGCACCGATTTCCGCATCCGCAACATGGCATCCATCCTCGATACGGCCACCGACACGCAGAACACGCTCACGGTCCTGCTGGGGTCGGTTGCGGCGATATCGCTGCTGGTGGGGGGCATAGGCGTGATGAACATCATGCTGGTGAGCGTGACCGAGCGCACGCGCGAGATCGGCATACGCATGGCCACCGGCGCGCGCATGCGCAACATCCTGCAGCAGTTTCTCACCGAGGCACTGGTGGTGTCGCTGCTCGGGGGCGCGATCGGCGTGGCGGCCGGCCTTTCGGCGGCGGCGATCATTGCGGCGTTCGGCACGCCGGTCAAGTACTCGATCGGCCCGGTGCTGCTCGCTTTCGGTTGCGCATTCGTGACCGGACTCGTATTCGGCTATATGCCGGCGCGCAAGGCCGCGCGGGTGGATCCCATCGTGGCACTGGCGACATGAGCGACGCGATGCTGCGCCGGTTCGCCATTGCCCTTGCCGCGCTGGCCACGCTTGCGCTGGGCGCCTGCGCAACTTCGGGCAATCCGCCGGCCCAGGCCCCCGAAATGCCGGCGGCGTGGGCCGAAGCGGGCGCGCCGGATGCGGCTGCGCCGGCGCGGGACTGGTGGCGCAGTTTCGGCTCGGCGGAGCTCTCGGGGCTGATCGATGCGGCGCTGGGCGCGAATCCCGACATGGCGATCGCCGTGGAGCGCGTGCGCCAGGCCGAGGCACAGGTGCGCATTGCGGGCGCTACGCTTTTCCCGGCCCTGAATTTGGGCGCCAACAGCACGCACCGCGAGTTGCGCGTGGAGGGCGGCAGCTGGCAGCCCGCGGATACGAGCGGCGCGACGCTCACTGCGAGCTACGAAGTCGATCTATGGGGAAGAAATTCCTCCGCAGTGCGTTCGGCCGAGTCCTCGCTGCGCGCCACGCGCTACGACCAGGAGAGCGTCCGGCTCACGCTCATCGCCGGTGTCGCCAGCGGCTACTTCCAGGTGCTGTCGCTACGCGCACGTCTTGCGATCGCGCACGAGAATTTGGGCATCGCCGAGCGCGTGTTCAGGGTGGTGGACTCGCGCGCGCGCAACGGCGCTGCTTCGGCGCTCGATGTCGCGCGCCAGCAGGCGGCGGTCCTCGCGCAACGCGCTGCAATTCCGCCGCTGGAGTTGCAGGAGCGCCAGACATTGTTTGCACTGGCGATACTGCTGGGCAGGCAACCGCAAGCGTTCGATGCGGCGGCTTCGGGCGTTTCTTCGGTCGTCGTGCCGCGGATCGCCGCCGGTATTCCTTCGGCCTTGCTCCTGCGCCGGCCCGATCTCGCCAGCGCCGAAGCGCAACTCGCCGCCGCCAACGCCAATGTCGCCGCGGCGCGCGCCGCATTGCTGCCGGGCATATCGCTGACCGGTGCAGCTGGCCTCGCGAGCGACGTGCTGCTCAATTTCCTCAGCGCGCCCACTGCCGCAATTGCAATCGGCGCCTCGCTGTCCCAGCCGATTTTCGACGGCGGCCGCCTGCGCGCGCAGGTCGATGCGGCGGCATCGCGCGAGCGCGAACTAGTCGAGAACTACCGCAAGTTCATCCTCGCCGCGCTCGCCGACGTCGAGAACGCGCTTGCCGCCGCGAGCCGCGGCGCGGACCAGGAAGTTCTGCAGGAACAGGTCCTGGTGCAGGCGCAGCGTGCGCTCCGGCTCGCGGAAATCCGCTACCGCGAGGGCGCCGATGACCTGCTGACGGTGCTCGATGCCCAGCGCACGCAATTCCAGGCAAAAGACCAGTACGCGCAGGTCCGTTTCTCGCGGCTGCAGGCCTCGGTCGGCCTGTTCAAGGCGCTCGGGGGCGGGTGGACAAAACCGGAGTGAGCGTTTCGCGCAGTCCGGACGCTGCCCGGTCCCAGGACTAGCGTTTGCGCGCACAGTCCGGCGGCAACGCCGATTCCCCCGGCTTCATCGGGCCAAACCTCGCCTTGCAAGCATCCGCCGCATTCCGGATACCGGCATCGGGCGGCCGCGCCGAACGATTCAGGCCGGGCAGCAGCAGGCCGCGGATCCCATGAGCACTTGTACATCCATCATGGATGCGCCGCTTCGCGGTGCGGATTTCCCGCCGCTACGTTTCGCTGAGCCACTTGCGCGCCCCGGCGGCGTCGGCGTGATCGAAGTAGCGCACCGCCGCCTTGGTAAAGGGCTTGCAGAACATCGCCATGCCTTGCTGCCACTTCTTGTCCCCGACCATCGCGAGCCGCTCGATGTCGGCGAAATGTTTGACGCCGAACTTGAGATCTTCCCAGGCTGCGCCGGCTTCCCAACCTTGCAAGCCGGTCATATCGAACAGCAGGCGCAGTTTTCCGTGCTCCCGGAGGAGCCGTTCGAATTCCGGCACAAAGTGCGCGTAGTCCTCCTTTACCAGCGTCCCGCTGACGTGAACGACGAGCATCTTGCCGCCGCCTTCTTCATCGAGTCGAATAGGCATCTTTTGTCTCCTTTGCTTCGTTTCATCTCAAATTCTTCCCCATATTCCGTCGCGCTTGTCCGGCACAAGAAAATCAGCCCCCGGAAATGAACATTTCCGGGGGCTGGAATCCGCCAAACGACAAAGGAGGAGGGAAGCGGTTGGCGGGGGTAACAATTCGATTTTCCGCCGCCGCATCCGCCTGTTCTGTGCGTTGACGCACGCACAGAGTAAATTCTTGCGAACTGATCTTCCCGGTTCCGGCGCGCTTGCACGCGGGCGCGCAGACCTCGCCACCTATCCATGGGACAGGCTACGGACATCCTTGTTCAGTCCGGTACTCCCGTGTGGTGCGCGTCGCCAACGCTTACTACTTGTCGCCCTTTGCCGCGTCCTGTACGTTTTTCCCGGCCTGCTCCATTTTTTCTCCGGCCTTTTCCATCGCATTGTCGACCGACTTGCCGGCCTTCTCGGCCGGGCCTTCTTTCTGCGGGCAGCCAGTCAGGCCCAGGATGAGGGCGCTCATCAGCGTTGCAATCAATGCTTTGTTGCCATGTTTCATGTCCATATCTCCTTTGCGTCAGCTGCGCGGCATACACCCCTGTTGCGGACCCCGGATCCCGCATTCGCACGCCGCGCGTGGCGAACGCGCCCCGGAGCCGATTGTGCCTCGGATACATCCAACAGCGCGAGTTGGGGAAGCACTTCGTGGCCAACCCCGGCAGCACTACAAGCGCCGCTATCGTGCCGGCGCACAACGACCTCTTGTTGTCGACGGCTTTCCCTTAGATACGCCGAAAGGGCGGCTCATTCTGTGCGCTGGCGTACACAGGGCCTGGCGACGAGGACACCCTGGTCGAGCAGACCCGGTCCCGCAAAGTTGTCCCCCACCTGCGCCATGCATTCAGCCTGTACGCCGCCGCGCATAAGGTACGCGGCTGCGCCTGTAGCGCAGGGCATCTGGCTTAGCCCGATGATAATCATCCGCCAGGGTACCTCGTGCCCCGCGCAGGCGCAGGGCGCAGCGGCGAGTTCGCGGCCGAAGGGCTGCACCGCAGCCTAAGGCTGCCCGCCTGTCGCGCCAGTCGACAAACCTACTATAGAGATCCGTGTGCGCTGCGAACGGAGTCGCGCAATGTACCGTGGCTTAGATCACCCCCGGCGGCGCGCTGCACCGCCCGGCCTTCTGACGCAGTTCCAGGAATCTGCGCGTCCCCGGGAGCGTCCAGCGCGCTGCCGTCTGCCGCCGCTTCCTTCACCTTGCCCTCGCATCGGCCCTCGGCGGCATCGAAAAAAGCGCACGCGGGCGCCCTCGCCTTGCGCTGCAGGTAGTCGAACATCGACATGCCCAGGCGCTTTGCCGCGGCCGCATCCACCATGTCCTCGGACAATGGGCTGATCCCCTCCAGATAAAACCGTCTCAAGTCCGCCGGGGCGACAAATTGCATGGATTCCGGGGGCACCAGCATCACCGCCTCATACAGGGACGCGGGAAAGTCCAGTTCCTCGACGAATTCCTTCAGCGTTCCCTCAAGATGGCGAAAGCGGGCTGCGCGATCGGCCGTATCCTGGGTGATCGGAAAATAGGGGCGATGAATCCCTAGCCGCCCGGAAACGCTGCGCCGCTCTCCGCCCATGAATGCGAAAACGCAGGCGCTCAGGCATTGGTCATTCTTGCCGATGACGGTGTATACGCCCAGGCTACGCAGCACCCGCCCCAGTTCCATTCCGGCATCGATATCTCCGCCATTGCTGGCCAGCCATACGGTGTTGCCCGCTATTTTTTGCCTGCCGCCCTTGAGCAGGCCTGCCATCACGCCTGCGCTGTCCACGTCCTGGCGCGTTATCTCGCCGGAGACGAAGACGCGGACCTCCTGCACCGGAACGAGCGCACCGTCAGCGGAGACACGCGCATAGGCGGTGTCTGCGGGGTCGCTGTACTTTCTGATAGCCGACCAGCGCTGCTGGCCATTCACCTGCTCTGCGCTGCGGAAGAGCAATTCAGCGCGCAGGTCGACGCTTTGCAGGGCGAGTACGGGCAATAGCGCGACCGCGGCCGCGAGGCCGTGTCTGCGCAGTGAATGCAGGTTGAACACCTGCCCCAGATTGTGTTTGCCGAACACGATGCAATGCCTTCGGTTCGCCCATCATGGACGGGGACCTTTGCGATGTCTGGGGACGTACTGCGCGCGATCGATTATCCCTGCAAGTGCGGCAATGGTTCTGTACGGTGTCACACCTACATAGTGAAAGCATGCAAAAGCCGCATTTCACCGCGAGGACGCACTGTGCGGGGGGCCGGAAGATGCCGTTGATGCAGAATTCTGGGCAGGTTTGGTTCGAACCGGGTTTGGTTCGAACCGGGAAGCGCGCGCAGGTTCATGCGCGCACGATCGGGACCTGCGGGCGGCTCGGCGGGGGGGCCGGAAGCGACCGCTTCGTCCTAAGAGACCTGTGTAGCTGCTTCTGGATACAAATCCGGAAGCAAAAATTGTAGCGCGTCGAGCGGAAACGCCAGCCGCACGGGTGCCACGCGGCTGGTGCTTTGCACCAGCCCTGTTTCTATAAGCCGTGAGAGGAGCGAGCTAGCGGTGCGTACCCCCAACCCAGTCATCTGCATGAATTCGCCACGCGGTGTGGCCCCGGCCAGAAACAGGAAGTACAGCGGCGCCGCGGCCTCAATGCGAATTCCTTTATCGAACTGTGCCCGAAAGGAGACCAACGCCGCAATCCTCGATCTCATCTCTTCGAGATTGAGCATTCGGGTCATAAAACTCACCTGGTCCTCAGCGATAGATACAAACCACGCGCACCAGTCCCACAAGGCTTTTTCCGACAAGTTGCCCCGTCCGTCCAGATCACCTTGTCGATGATTGTCTGCAGCGTCCAGCAATTCATAGTACCGCTCGCGGTTACGCGCAAGTCCACGATTCATGGACCACAATCCGGTGCTCAACGGAAAAAGGGCGCAGTGCGTCTGTAGCCTGACCGCGCGACCATTGCCGTCCAAGAACGGGTGGACCCAAGCCATCCGATGATGGGCCGCGGCGGCGTAAACCAGGATGTCGTCCAGTGCCAGAGTTTGAGAATAGGCTTGCTCCAGTCGAGCCAGGAATTCAGGTATTGCCGACCATAAGGGCGGCTCGTGCTTTCCCACAGACACCTGCTCCGCGCGCAGTTCGCCTGGCGCAACGACCCGGCCCTCCGGTGTTGTGCGGTCCTCCTTAGAGAGCCGGCTGTAGAGGGCAGCGTGCGCCGTGAGCAAGAACTGGGCAGTCAAGGGCCGCTCGCCTGCGCTTACTCGCTGCTCAAGTTCTCTTTCAGCTTCGATGTGGGCCAACGCAATACGCTGTAGCTTCGCCACCTCAGGCTTCTCGGAGAAGTTTTTGTGCAACGCCGCCTCGATGTTGAGCGGGTGCGTGCTTTGCCCCTCAATTCGGTTCGAGTAGTACGAATTCATGTTGCGGACCAGTTCGCGCAAAGTAGCAGTGGTCGTAGGGTGCGCTGCGCCGGAAAGGCGATAGGCGCGCTCCATTACGATGCGTGTGCGCTCTCGCAATTCATCAAGCCGAAACTGCGGAAGCAGTGGCTCGATTTGATGCGGCTGCGTGTAATGAACTACAACTGGAGTTTTTTGCACAATTATTTTGCGTTCTATTTATCTGATTAATGTTTTTGTATAACTACTGTAAAAACAAGATGTAACATACAATATGTAACGACTTATTGCAATATATTTTGCGTACTGTATTGCTGACTGGATTACGGACTCTCATACGCAAAATGGAGCTGTTATACCGACGGGCGGGAAACCTTAACCAATTGTCCGGCCCGGCTGGATGCCTTATCGGGGGGCACCGATTACACGGCACCCCGCTTGGGCAGGAGGCTCGCGCCGGCGAAATGAAAGGGCCCGGAGCGAAACTTCCGCTGCCGGGCCCGGCAACTCTTGCGTCCGAAACACTGTTTTTCAGTTGTACTTTAAGCTCTAAATCGTTGTATTAACGGCCCGCCCTCACTCGTAGAAGCTCGGCAAAACTCGGCGAGTTTTCTACGTTTTCCCTACGTTCACGGTTTTCCTATTGTAGTCCAAGCGGCGCGAATTTATGCACCGTTCGCAGTACGCAATAT
>JACZJV010000152.1 GCA_014860355.1 Burkholderiales bacterium
GTGTCGAAGCTGATGTCGCAGCGCTTTGATACCGCCGGCCGTTCCTTGCTGCTCGGCAATGACCCTTCGACTTTGGGCGAGCTGCCCATCGCCAGCGCCACCAACCTTGGCATTGCGCTGGAGCACATAGGCAGGACCATGGACGCGGACGAAGATCTGCTGTTCCTGTATATCAGCACCCACGGTTCGGAGGATAACGAGCTGACCGTCGACCTGCCGCCGCTGGAACTCTTCCAGATCAGGCCGGGGGCGCTCGCGCGCATGCTGCACGCGAGCGGCATCAAGTGGAAGGTGCTGGTCATTTCCGCCTGCTATTCGGGGAGCTTCATCGAACCGCTCAAGGATGACAATACGCTTATCATCACCGCCACCGACGCATTGAACCAGTCATTCGGCTGCGGCAACGGCGAGAAACTGACCTGGTTCGGCAAAGCTTACTTCGACGACGCGCTGCGCCGCACCCGCTCATTTACCGGGGCCTTCGGTCTCGCGCGCAGGGAAGTGGCGCAGCGCGAGCGCGAGCAGGGATATACCGCGTCCAATCCGCAGATGTACGTCGGTGCAGCGATGCGCGAGAAGCTGAGCGGCCTGGAGGCGCAGGGCAAATGATGCCGGCGCGCCCCCCTTTTTCCATACCCTTATAGGCCACGCGCTCCCAGAACAGCTCCTGGTGCTGCATCACGCCGGCATACATCCGGCGCGGCGGCGCAAGCAACATTCCGCCGTTCTCGAAGCGCACCCTGCGCACCTGCTCGCCGCCGATGCGGCTTGCGTCCGACGAGGCATCGACCCGGGTCGAGAGCGTGGCGCCGTCGAAGCTGTAGTCGCCGGCGTAGGACATGAACTGCCGCGGCTCGTCTGCCGGCAGCTCGTGGCGGCCGTCACAAAGCACGCAGTACATGCGCCCGTCGGACTGGAAGCACACGACGCCGTTGGGACTCGGTCCATAGGGCGGGGGCAGGACCTTGCCGTCGTCGTCTACGCCTCTTGTGCGCTTCAGCCGCCAGGTTCCAAGAATGCGCTCGTCTATCATGTTCCTGCCCCGATTTCGTAGCAAATGCCGGCTTTTCAGCACCGGGCCCGTACGGCCCAGGCGCGAGCAGTCAGGGAGATGGAACCGTCGGCCCGCAGCGGTATGCGCGCGCGTATGCGCTCGCGCAGGCGCGCCCTCGCTGTCTCGTCCAGTGCCATGGCGTAGGCGGGAGCCGGTCCCTGGCCGCCGAGAAATGGCGCCCAGTAGTCTTCGAAACTGGCAAAGGGCGTGCTGATCTCGATTGCACTCACTTCGGTTCCATGCAATCCGGCGCTCGCGAACAACTCAGCCAGCGCTTCCCTGCGGCACACGGGAAAGCGCACCCCTTCGTCCATCGCCGCCGCCGCGGCATCCAGCTCGACGGCGGCATCCCAGAAATGGCGCATCAGTTCCATCTTTCCCGCGTAATCCCAGACATACGCCGCGATCGTACCCCCTTGCTCCGTTACCCGCGCCATCTCGGCGAGTGCGGCGCGCAGGTCCGGAACGAAGTTCAGCACCAGCCCGGAGACCACCACATCCACTGATCCGTCGTCTAGCGGAATTGCGGCCGCACTGCCCTGGTGTAGCGCCGCGCGATGCGCGAGATTCTCGATCGAGGCCTTGAGAAATCCCGCCGAAGGCTCGACACCGGCGACCGAGGCTGGGGCGCAATGGTCGAGGACTGCCGCGCACAGCGCTCCAGTCCCGCAGCCGACATCCAGCCATCTGCGGCCGGCCGGAATCCCCAGCCAGGAGAGAAACAGCGGAGCAAGCTGCCGGCTCCACCGCCCGACGTACTGCTCGTAGGGATTGCCGCGCTCCCAGGTATCGGATATCTGTTTCTGGTCCATGTTCGACTCCTGCGATTCCGATTCGATTCGCGATGCTGGCCTTGGTCGGCGCTACCGTCCAGGGCGCATAGCGGGGCAGGCCGAAATCAGCGGCGCTCGAACGCCGGCGTCACGGTCAAGCCTGCGAAATTTGCGCCACTGGAACGATACACCCAGGTGAGCACGCTCGGGTGAGAGCGCAACCATCCTGACATGGTGCCGGCGTAGACGCAGATCGGGCCTTTGACCAGAAAAGCGAGCACGGCGAATGCGACCCCAAGTGCTTGCCCGAGCGCAGGCCAGGGCGTCATCTCTTCAACCCGGAATTTCGGGCTCGACCAGCGTGGCCAGCTGCGCGAGCGACTCTTGCCAGCCGAGATAGCACATTTCCAGTGGAATGACTGCAGGCAGACCTTCCTGGACTACGCTCAACTCCGTCCCGCAGGACACCGGAGTCAAAATCACCGTCGTCTGCATTTCCCCGGGCAGGTTCGGGTCGTCGAACCTGTCGGTATAGCGAATTCGTTCGAACGGCAGCAGTTCACGATATTCGCCGCCGAACGAGTGACCCTGGCCCGTAGAGAAGTTCTTGAACGACATCCTGTAGGTGCCGCCGACCTTCGCATCCATGTGGTGCACCTTGCAGGTAAAGCCGTAGGGCGGAAGCCACTTGCTCGTTGCCTCAGCGTCCAGAAATGCACGATAGACGCGCTCCGGATTTGCGCGGAGCACACGGTGAAGCCGGATGGTGCCTGTACTCATGGTTCCTGGCCTTTCAGGTTTCGGATCGATGGAATATCGATCTGCGAAATAGCATACCCGGCGCGCGCAATTTGGACAAACAGCGGATGGCCGGCTTGCAATCTGCACCTGCGGTCGGCCTCGATACGCATGCAAGTCCCCAGCTTTGCTCGCTAACGCAGGTGCGGCGCTATGGATTTTATTTCGGCCGAGAACCGCGCATGAACCGTCGGGTCGACCGGCCTGTGCTTGACCTTGGCACTTGCAGGGTCTTTGCCCAGAAAATTGTCGCCTTTCCGGTTCTTCGACGGCCGGATAGGTCTGGGAACAAACCCGCCGCCACAGTTGGGGCAGACGTTCTCGAGGATCCCGTCGACACAGGTGCTGCAGAACGTGCACTCGTAGCTGCAGATGCGGGCTTCAAGCGAATCGGGGGGCAGCGCCTTGTTGCAGTTCTCGCAGGTCGGTCTGAGTTCGAGCATGCAGCCTCCTTCCAGGTGACGTATGACGTTGGAGTCACACCGCGTGCCGCAGGCACGTCGGCTTGGTATACGACGGCTTGGATCGCGCTTCGTATCGCATGCCTGGCCTATAGGTGAGCGAAGTATGCAGGGGTGGATTGCCAGTTGTCGTTCAGGCCGTCTACGTATGTAATCGGAACCTTCGACAGTTCTTCCTCGCTCACGCCTTCAAGGCAGCCGACATTGACTCCGTACATCTTTCCGATCGGCGTGTCGTTGCCGACACCGAAAGGCCGGACGCCACAGCGCTTGCAGAAGAAGTGCTGATTCTTCCCGGTATTGAACAGGTACTCGGTGAGTTCACTCTCGCCTGCGATGAGGCGAAAGCCTTCCGGCTTGGCAACCGCCGGCCAGAAGCGGTTGCGCCTGCAAATGGAACAGTTGCACCTGTACGTGCTTTGCGCGAGGTCAAGCTCCGCTTCGAACTTGACAGCTCCGCAGTGACAGCTACCCGTGTATGTTTTCAGCATTTCGGGTCCTTCGTGTTCGGATGGCGGCGCCTGTGCGACCTAAGGCCCGGATTCGGCGGCGCCTGGCGCATGCGATGCAAGCGCCGTCGGCGGCATCGCCGTAGGCTGGTACCGCTGGTCGGACACCAAGCTCATACGGGCTCACCGGAGACGTGGCTTGAAAAAAAGCTTATCACATGGCCGGCAGGTTCGCGGACGGTAAACACTTCGTGTTCCGTGGCTGGCCTGGCCTCGATAGGCGATGGTGAAAATCCCAGCGATGCAAAGCGTTCGTGAGTTTCGTGGATGTCGTCCACCAAAAGATCGAATGGTGCGCTGCCTCCGGCGACTGTATCTTTGAGCATCAGAATGAGGTGCGTGCCGCCACGCAACTCCAGTACACAGACTTGCGGCCCCGAGAAAACGGGGCGCATGCCGATTGCCTGCATGAAGCGGGCGGATTCTTCCATGCGGTCTGTCTCCAGAACGACGTGTGCTACAGCAACTGGAGGACGCGGGTCATCTGCGCTCATATTCTTCTTGCTGTCCTACCGTCAAAGATCACCGGCCAGTATAGGCGGGCGAGGCCCGCCGTTGCGGGTCCGGTGCATCGACGGAGCGGGCGTCGTTTTCCGTTCAAAATTCGAGTACGGCGTCCAGTCCGCGGTGAAGGCCAACCAACGTGGATACCTTACTTCAAGCTCGGAGGCGCGAAGCCGGCTTGCCGGCGAAGCGTCTTTCTGGAATGCCGGGTCAGGGCGCGCGATGGCATGCTCGTTTTCCAGTACAGCCTCACTCGCGGCTCCCGGCAGGGCGCCTTGCAGCCTATGCAACCTGGCACGCTAGGCCCCTCGATTACGCGGTCCAAGGAAGAACCAGAGGATCAAGCCCAGCACGGGCAGCAGCACAACCGCGACTATCCAAATCAGCTTCTTCTCGTTCGAAGCAGCGCTTTGGAAAATATTGATAATTGCCCAGATATCTCCGATCAGTATCAGGAGGCCGAAGACGCTGTTGTATCCGAAGTTCATCATTTTGGTTCCTTCCATGTCAAGTGATGAGCTGTCAATCCCTGACGCCCGTTACATGCGCGCCCTAACAAATGTCGAACACCGAAAAACGGGGTCTGGATACCCTATTTCGCGCCGCCTGCCGTGATGCCGATCGCGGCAAGCTGGCACAGCCCGCTTGCACGAATCGGCAGCAATAGTTCGTTGGGCGTCATCTAGAAAAGGCGCTCAGCCCGTTGCAGACTTGCGTTCAACCGACAAGGCAGGCGGATGCGCCAGCGTTTGATACACAACGCAATACCGTTCCGTCAGACGCAGCAGGGTGGCGAGTTGTTCGTCCGAGGCGTCGGTGTCGAGAGTGAATTGCAGCCGTATGTTCTGGAAGCCAACGGGGACTTCTTTAGACACGCCCAGGGTTCCACGGAAGTCTAGATCGCCTTCGGCCTGGAGCGAGGCATCTCGCAGCCCTATGCCCAGTGATGTGGCGACGGCGTTCAGAGTCACTCCAGCGCAGGCCACCAGGGCTTCGAGCAGCATATCGCCTGAACAGGCGGCTTGCCCGCTTCCACCGGTAGCCGGATGCAAGCCGGCAATGACGAGCGCTTTGCCGGTTTCGATGTTGCAGCTGACACCTTCACCTATGCGGCCTCGCGCGCGAAGCGTGATTAGTGCCGCCTCCGGAGCTATAAGATAGCGTTCCTTCAGCGGAGCCTGAACAGAACGTAACTCATCGGCATGCATGGTGAACAAACCTCCCAATGAAAGGGGCATTCTTGCCCGAAGCGTAGCCCTTCGGCGCACCGCGCGCGGCGCGTCCGCGTGGCGAGCCAAACCCTGTGGCAAGTCTACCCGAAGGCGCAGCCGTACTCGTCTTCCTTCACGACGGCGAGAAACCTGTCGATACCCGCGACTTGCGCCGCGGGACCGTCGCTGTGCCGTTTCGGATCGGCGCGCGTCCGGTACAGCTTCCATACACCCCGACTACGGGCGAAGCTCGCTTTGGCGAAGGCGCTCTCACGCTTTACCTCAGGACGATCCGCTTGCGGGCGAATCTCCAACAATTCTACGCTCTGTCCGGAAACGCCGAACCCGAAGTCGAGCTTCGGGCGAATATGCGGGGCCGGCCGGCGCTTCTCGACGAACGCGCCTACGGTCGTCTCGATTCGTTTGCGTTCAATGCCGCTCAGCGCCATGTTCTTGCCACCTGAGTTTCGAATTCAGACCACGGTCCGCCGCAGTGCTTGCAGTAGTAGTGCTGGTTCTTCCTGGTGTGGAACAGGCACTGCGTCAGTTCTGCTTCGCCTGACAGGAGGCGAAAACTTTCGGGTTTGGCGACCGCGGGCCAGAAGCGCGTTCTGCGACAGATCGAACAGTTGCAGCGAAATGAACTCTGAGCGAGATCGAGATCCGCCTCGAACTTGACGGCGCCACAGTGGCAACTTTCTCGGTAGGTCTTCAGCACCGGTCAGCTTTCTCAACGAGTTGTGTTCATCTGCGATCACCTGTTCCGCATTAGCGGCCGGCAATGGTGCGCAGCGGAAGTGCCGGACCGCGTCGATGCGCTTGTCATGTTTCGGCGTTCGCTGCGCGGCCCTGCCGTGCAGCGGTCAGGCTATTTGTCGGATCTCCCTCCAACAACATTTGACTCAGGACCTTACGCTCCTTTACTCCAGGCACAATGCCGCTGATATCCGCTTCAATCACGGTGGCACCATCTTCCCTGGTAATCGTGGCGGAGGCTTTGGCTCGACCATCGTGGTCTATGGCCGTGATTACCCAGCTGCATGTGATCGTTTCACCGACATACACCGGTCGCTTGAAGCGAAAATTCATGCCGGATGCGAGCCATCCAATCTGGCCGCCGATTTCGGTAACCAGGCTTGCCGTCAGCAGGCCATGGCAAATCGGTCCCGGCAGGTTCCGCGCCTGGGCGAAGCGAGCATCAAAATGAACCGGGTTGTAGTCCCCGGATATTTGGGCGAAACGAATAAGCTCATCATCTGAAAAGGCGCGTGAAGTTGTGAATGAGTCTCCTACTTGAAGGCCTTCAGCGGCCCGTCGTCTAAAGCTCACCATTTCCAAGGTGCCCCTTTCGTGATCGCGGTTGAAATAGTACGTTTGCGTTGGGGGGCTCGCAAACTTCACGCGCGCCCCCGGTGACGCATCGTCAGACAGCGCCCGCGCTCGCCGCCGACACACTTGGTGGCGCGGTCGCGATGAACGATGGCCTTAGAGCGAACCGCTCGAACCATTCGGTTAGCCTCGGGTGCCGGGGGCGCCAGAGAAATCCGGGATTGCGCGCTTCGAGTCCTAGCGCGCATGCGAGCGTAACTTGAACCATGTTGAGTGTGCCGAGCATCAGCGGATTGTGGATTTCATGGTCCCAGACGTCGGCTAAACGTTGGGCGCGATCCTTCTCGTGTTGAACTACCCCCGGCGAACGCTCGTCTTCAGGCCGCAATATTTCGCGACCCCAGACTGAAAGGCCGTCCAGCATGCTTCTCGCGACTGCTTCGAGGCGGCGCTCCTCCTACGCTGGACCATCGCCAGGCACCTTGAGCGTGGGTTGGCCGTCCAGATGGTCGAGGTATGCGCAAATGAGAGCGGATTCCTCCAGCCCGCCGCCGCCGTCTAGCGCGAGATAAGGCACGCGGCCGGATGGATTGATACGGTCGTAGGGGCTATGCGCAACCCGTGTCTTCGCGGCAACTGTTTCCACCCTGCTCTGCAAACCCTTCTCGAAGACGACGATACGCGTCATCCGCGCGTACGGAGAACCGAGGGTGATGTAGAGCTTCATGGTGTAGGACTCCCGCTTCCTGGGTTGTCGTGCTGCCTAGCGTATTGTTCTGCGGCGGGCCGAGATTTTCGTTGAACTGACACGGCGCTGGCGGCCCGTCCGCAGCAACAAATGGTTCGGCATCGGCTTCATGCCCTACGGGAGTGACGTGTTACGTACTCGCGCAACACACGGTCCATTCGCGATTGCCAGCCTTCGCCGGTGGACTTGAAGTACGCCAGGACTTCGGGGCTATAGCGCACTGATACGAGTTGCTTCGTGCTCGCGGACTTGGGCCGCCCGCGCAATGCGCGAATCGGGACCATGGACTTCAACTGCTTCGGTGTAAGTGGCTGCGCATCGGCGTCGGCCTTGGCCGCTGCGGTGATGACCTTGTCATCTTGCGCGGATGGAATTGCGACGGATGCTCGCTTAGATACTTTTGACATAGTGCTTCACCTCTCGACGATTGGCTCGGCGCAGGCTTATGATCCTGCGCACGTCGCGACGATCCACAAAGGCCACGTAGTAGAGGATCTTGGCTTTTGGCGCGAGCGCTATCGCGCGCAATTCAGCGTATTCAAAGCGTTCATCGATCCAAACCAGCGCGGCTTCCCAATTGAGCTCGGCTGCCAGAGCCAGGGAGACGCCGTGCTTTGCTAGATTTGCGGCGTCCTTGGCTGGGTCGAACGCAATTTGCATACATTATTGTAGCTACAGTAATGATGCTTGTCAAAGGACGTAGGGCGACGACTTCCTATGAGGCCTAACGCCGAGCTAAGCGGCGCGGCGCTTTTGGCCGCGTCCGCTTGGGCGCGAAGTTATACGTCTTTGCGACTCGACTAGACGACCCGACACAAACTTGTGTAGAACGCTTGCCATAAGAGTCTGGTAGGGAACACCCTCTTCCGCAGCCTTGGCCTGCAACCCCTCTAGGTCTCTGGACGAAATTCGGATGTTAACCCGCTTGTTCTTGAGCAACGTCGCTTCCGCGGCGGCGCGGAGCCGCGCAATTTGACCTTTCTGGTTCCGAACCGGTTTCCATTCGTCGCGCTCGAAAGAAGCGAGAATCTCTTGCTCCAACAACCTTTCGCCGTTCATTTCATTTGTCTCCAGATAGGAAATCTCGCGTTGCCTTGCGACTCGGCATGATGCTCTTTAAGAAGATCTCGTCCTCACTTTCCACGTAGGGGACGAGATAGGCGTAGTCACGTATTCGCACCACAAGCATCTTCTGATGCCGATACTTCGCCCGGTTCGGGTGGTCCATCACCCCGAGAAGTCCACCTTGTGAGATTGCGGACAGGACCTCCTCGAAAGAGACGTCGCGTTCCGCTTTGAGCGATAGACTCTTATCGGCGCTCCATCGGATGGTCTTCATGCCTAAGATATTACACCCGTGTGCCTTATGTGCTCAAGACGTATAACGTTCAAAGTCCCCGGCCTGCGCGGTTTCTTGCGCAGGTCCGGTGCACTGCCTAGTTAGCCCGCTGTTTCTACTCATTGGCGGAGGCGCGATTCCGGACAAGCAAGCATGGGGTTCCTGGCACGATAATCCCGCTCCAGCGAGGACGCTAAAGCTTCCTCGTGCGGCGTCAGCACCCCATAGGGACGGCCGAATGGCCAGCCGTAGCCCCAGCGAAACCAGGTGGGAAGATAAGGGCTCCCGCTTATTCGCACTCCGGCGAACATTACGTTGGCTAGCAACGCACCCCCCGAGGCCTTTTTCACACATGCTTTCAATTTTCGATCTGCATCGAGCCGTGCCTCCTCGATGCCACCGCGCCAATACATCAAATCGTGAGCGACGCAGCAGTGACACCAATCAGCCTCACCGAAAGGCGAGCGATCTGGAAAAAGGCTGCAACCATCGGTGGCGACGGGATCCAACCTATTAGGCGACGCGCACGCCGCGAGTAGAAGAGCCATAAAGCAAGCAGTCAGGGAATCTTTGCGCATAGCGGATCCCCTTCATTTTGAATTGAGGTTCAACTTCCTGCTGGCACCTCGGTTCAGAGAAAGCGCCCGATCAGCGTCAGCGCCAGCGACAGCAGGGCCGTAGTGGCGAAGGGCAGATAATAGACCCGGCCATTGCGCCGCAGCGTGATGTCGCCGGGCAGGCGCCCGAGTCCGAATTTTCTGAGCCAGGGCGTGCACAAAGTAAGCACTAACAGCGCGACGAACAGGGTCAATAGCCACTTCATCATCGAATCATTGTAAACTCCCGGCCACAAGAAAGAACCCTCAGGGAGAAAAAATGATCGATCTCTACACCTGGACGACGCCCAACGGCCGCAAGGTTTCGGTGATGCTGGAGGAATGCGGCCTGCCTTACCGGGCGCACGCGATCAACATCGGCAAGGGCGAGCAGTTCACGCCGCAGTTCCTGGCGCTCAACCCGAACGGCAAAATACCCGCCATCGCCGATTCCGACGGACCCGACGCAAAACCCATCACCCTGTTCGAATCCGGCGCGATCCTGGTCTATCTCGCCGGCAAGACCGGCCGGTTTCTGCCCGCGTCCGACCGCGGCAAATACCTCGCATTGCAGTGGCTGATGTTCCAGATGGGCGGCGTCGGACCGATGTTTGGCCAGGTGCACCATTTCCTGCGCGCGGCCCAGGAGCAGGTTCCCTACGCGATCGAGCGCTACTCCAGGGAGAAGGACCGGCTTTACGCCGTGCTGGACAAGCGCCTGGGCGAGGCCGAGTATCTCGCCGGGGAATATTCCATCGCCGACATCTCCACCTATCCCTGGGTGGCGCGGCACGAGTGGCACCGCACTGAGCTCGGCGATTTCCCCAACGTCAAACGCTGGTACGACGCCATCGGTGCGCGGCCGGCAGTTCAGCGCGGCATGGCGGTTCCGGCCTAGGCGCCGCGCCGGCGATGGGCAAGGATTCCGACCCGGATCTGGTGGAACAGCTCGAGATTCTCGAAGTCGCGCCGGCCAAAGGCCGTCGCGGGCGCCCGCTGATATTTGTGCACGGCGCGTTTGCCGGCGCCTGGTGCTGGTCCAGGTATTTCCTGCCTTATTTTGCGAAAAAGGGCTTTCGCGCCTGCGCCGTGAGTCTCAGCGGACACGGCGGCAGTCCGGGACGCGAGCGGCTCGACTGGCTATCCATCGCCGATTACGTGCGCGACCTGGAACAGGCGGTAAAGACCGTCGGCGGCGACCCGGTGCTAGTCGGCCATTCGATGGGCGGTTTCGTGGTGCAGAAGTACCTCGAGCGTGCCGAAGCGCCCGGTGCCGTGCTCATGGCTTCGGTGCCGCCGCAGGGACTGCTGTCGGCGTCGATCGCGCTGGCGTTCTCCAATCCGGGCCTGTTCACCGACATCAATTCGATGATGCACCGCGGCCGCGCCTCGCTCGCCACTTTGCAGCATTCGCTGTTCGCGGGCCCGGTCGCGCTGGACGAACTGCAGACCTACTACCGCATGATGCAGCCGGAATCGCAGCGCGCGATGTGGGACATGACGTTTTTCGATCTGCCCCGGCTCGCGCGCGAGCGCTGCCCGCCGCTGCTGGTGCTGGGCGCGCAAAGCGACATCCTGGTGCCGCCGGCACAGGTCGAGCAGGCGGCGCAGGCCTACGGCACGCAGGCGGAGATTTATCCAGTCATGGGGCACTTTATGATGCTCGAAGTGCGCTGGAAGCAGGTTGCCGACCGCATCGTCGAGTGGTTGCGTGCTGAGGGGCTGGACCGGGCCTAGCAGGTTCAGTGTTTGCGCGCGACGGCGCGGCAGTTGCAGCGCGGCAAGGCCACGACCTGATCGCGACCGTCGAGCCGCAGTTGGCAGCGCTCCGACGCGAGCTGCAAGCGCAGGACATCCGTCGGCGGCGGCATGCGGCCGCTGGCCGATTGCCCGACTGTCGACAGCACCACGGAATCGTTCTGCGCAAACGCGCCGGGCGCGAGCCTCACTTCCTGGCCGCGCAGCTCGCGCACCGCATCGCTGAGTTGCGCGCGGCATTGCGCGGAATCATCGATCAGCACTGCGGGCGCCGGCGGCACGCGCGAGGCGGGGCTTTGGCAGCTCGCGATCAGCGGACTGACTGGCAGGCAGAGGAGCGCGCCGGCAATCAGGTACCTCATCTGGCGCCGCGGTACAGCTTGACTGTCTCCAGGGGGCCGGTGGTGAATTCCATCTCCGGATTCAGGGCGCCGGAGTTCGGCGCAGCGGTGCCCGCGCGCAGCACTAGCCGGTTGGATGCGGCCACCGCGGCCGCCGCCGGGCAGCGCCCCGTCAGTTGATAGGCGATGGCAGTGGCGAGCATGTGTTCGGCGGGATCGCCCAGTGCGTGGTCGAGATCGTCGGTAGCGGCACAAGTGGCCGGAATGCCGGTAACCGGCGTCGCTGCGCCCTTGTCGTTTCGGCCCTCGAATTCGAGGTCGAAGAATGCCAGGGTGCAATTGTTCGACTGCGCGAATCCATACGGTTTGCCGCAGGTCGTTGCGCCCACCAGCACGACCTCGACGTCGATGCCGCGCAGCGCGTTGATGAACGACTCGCTCGCCGAGCAGGTGCTAGCGCTGGCAAGGACCGCAATCCGCCGCAGGTTCAGCGTGCTGAGGGGCTCGCCCGCGCGAGCGCCGTTGCCGAAAAGATCGCTCACCGTGTCCCGGAATGCGACATTGCGCCTGTCGGCATTGCGTTTGTCGTTGTAGACCAGGGCTTCGAACACCTTGCCGCCGGTCTGCAGCTGGCCCGTGACCATGAAGCCGAGCTGCGCTGCGATATCGATGAATCCGCCGCCGTTGTAGCGCAGATCGACCACCAGATCGGTGACACCCGCGGCGGCAAAGCGCTTGAATGCGTCTGCCAGCTGCAGCTCGCCGATGGGCGTGGCGAAACTGTTGTAGGCGAGATAGCCCGTGGTGGTGGCGGGCAGCACGCGATCGACGATCAGCGGCGAGGTGTTGAAGGTCGCGCTGCTCACGCTCAGTGTCCGCAGTGGTCCGCCGAGGATGTCCTGCACGCCGATTTCCGAAGAGGTGCCGGGGGCGCTGTTGAACAGCTTGTCCGACAATACCGCCGGCAGCGATAGCGAGGTGTCCACGCCGTCGATCGTGGCGAGCACCATGCCGCGCGAAAATCCGGCGGCTGTTGCCGGCCCGTTCGGCTCCACATACGCAATTCGGATGATCCCGCCGTTGCCGGAGTCGCGTCGCAGCGTAAAGCCTACATTGGTCGCGGTGCCGCTTTGAAACACCGCGTCGGCTGCCGCCTGGTTCAACACGAAGCTGTAGCGATCCTTCGATGGCACGCCGCGCACCGTATAGTCGAGAAAAAGCTTGCTTACCGTGTCGGTGTAAGTGTCCGGGCTTATGCTCGTCAGCGGCGCGTCACGATAGAACAGATAGTTCTCGTTCAGCCAGGATCGCACCCAGTTCTTCTGACGGTTGTCGATGCAGCTGAACGCGTTCCAATCGCCCGGCAGCGCGCCCGCGCCCGGGGCGGCATTGAGCAGCAGGCCGCGAAATTGCGCGGAAGGTGCTATTGCGGTGTCCGTCGCAATCGAAGAGCCGCCGCTGCCGCAGCCCGCCAGCACAGCGGCATGAATCGCCCAGCACAAGCATGCGGCATCCCGAATCGATCGAGACCGAAGGCATGCCGGGCGCAGCGCCAACAGCGTCTTCAGTGGGGTCGCCAACATGCGCATCGAGACCAATTCCAGGCAATGCAGCTGCCGCGGTCGAGCGGCATGTTACCGTAGGGGGCCGGCACCAGGTTCAGCAGGATCGCGTGGGAGACGGCGCGCAAGGCGGGCGCTTACAGGGAGGCAAGGCGGTCGCCGCTGGCAAACCCGATCAGCGGCGTGGCATGGTCTTTCCCCAGCGCGAGGACTTTGAACAACTCGCCCATCTCCGTGGGGGAGAGCAGCTGCTGCGCCGCGGCCGCCTGCGGCAGATAGGCCACGGCATTCTCGGGTGGCGTACGCAGCATGATGTCGGTAATGCCGCAGTTGACCAGAAACTGCGCCTGTCCGGTGTAGCCGAGCAGTTCCAGCCCGGCTTCGCCGCCGGCGCGCGCCACGGCGCTGAAATCGACATGGCTGGTGATGTCCTGCAGCCCGGGCAGGAAGAAAGGATCGGCGTGCGCGCGGTGGCGGTAGTGGCACATCAGCGTGCCCTCGCTGCGCTCGGCATGATAGTACTCGTGCGCGGGAAAGCCATAGTCGATGAGCAGAATCACGCCGCGCGTCATCGAGTCCGCCAGCGAGCGCACAAAGGCGCAGGCCTGCAGCTGGATTTCGGTCTGGTAACCCGGCGGCAGCCGCAGCGCCTCGGCCGCAGCGCGCAGCTGTGCGC
>JACZJV010000153.1 GCA_014860355.1 Burkholderiales bacterium
TGTTGTGGGTGACAATGGCGATGGTGTAGTCCGACTTGAGCTCGTTCAGCAGCTCCTCTATCTTCGCGGTGGAAATCGGATCCAGCGCCGAGGTCGGCTCGTCCAGCAGCAGCACCTCGGGTTTGTCTGCGACGGCGCGCGCAATGCACAGGCGCTGCTGCTGCCCACCGGAAAGGCTGAGTCCGCTTTGCCGAAGTTTGTCCTTTGCTTCATCCCACAGCGCCGCCTTGCGCAGCGCCCATTCGACGCGCTCGTCCATCTCGCCGCTGCTGAGCCGCTCGTACAGTTTGACGCCAAAGGCGATGTTTTCGTAAATCGACATCGGAAACGGCGTAGGCTTCTGGAACACCATCCCCACCTTGGCGCGCAGCGCGATCACGTCCTGGCGCGGGTCGAGGATGTTGCTGTCGTTCAGCATGATTTCGCCGGTGGCCCGGTGTCCGGGGTAGAGGTCGTACATGCGGTTGAAGGTGCGCAGCAGGGTCGATTTGCCGCAACCCGAGGGACCGATGAAGGCGGTAATGTGCTTCTCGGCGATGCTCAGACCGACGTCAGTCAGAGCCTGATAGGTCCCGTAGTAGAAGTTCAGCTTGCTGACCCTGATCTTGCTCGGGGGTAGCGATGCGTGGATGGGCGTATCCATATTCGTCCGGGCTTGTCTATCCGCTCAGCTGTTCGAGGATTTCTGCGCGAATACGACGCGGGCGAGTATGTTCAGCGTCAATACGGTCAGCGTGATCAGCAGGGCGCCGCCCCAGGCGAGCGTCTCCCAGTCCGGGTAGGGACTCATGGCGAACTGGAAGATGACCACCGGCAGATTGGCCATGGGCGCGTCCATGTTGACTGACCAGAACTGGTTATTGAGCGCCGTGAACAGCAAGGGGGCCGTCTCGCCGCTGATGCGCGCCACCGCCAGCAGTATTCCGGTGATGATGCCGGCGCGCGCCGCGCGCAGGGTTACGAACGAAATGACTATCCACTGCGGTGCGCCCAGGGCCGCGGCGGCTTCGCGCATGGTGTCCGGCACCAGCCGCAGCATGTTTTCCGTGGTCTTCAGCACCACGGGTATGACAATCAGCGCCAGCGCGAAGCTGCCGGCCCAGCCGGAAAAATGCTTTACGTTGGCTACATAGACTGCGTAGACGAACAGGCCGATGACGATGGACGGCGCACTCAGCAGAATGTCGTTGATGAATCGCGTCGCAGGGCCGAGCCAGCCGCGCCGGCCGTACTCCGCGACGTAGGTGCCGGCGAGAATGCCGATGGGCGTGCCGATGAGCGTCGCGAGCAGCGACATCAGCAGGCTGCCGAAGATGGCGTTGGCCAGGCCGCCCTCGCTGCCGGGCGGCGGCGTGCTCTGGGTGAACATGGAAAAGCTGAACGCACCCAGCCCGTGGCTGAACAGGGTCCATAGTATCCAGACCAGCCAGAACAGGCCGAACAGCACGGCCAGCATGGAAATGCCGAGGTTGATGAAGTTGATGACGCGCCGGCGGAGATAGAGCTTGGCAGGGGTCATGGACGATTCAAGTGCGCGTACCCTCGCGCTTGGCGAGTTGCAGCAGCAGGACCTTGGACAGGGCCAAGACCACAAAGGTGATCAAAAACAGAATCAATCCGAGTTCCACCAGCGAGGCGGTATATAGGACGCCGTCCGCCTCTGTGAACTCGTTGGCCAGGGCGGAGGCGATGCTGTTGCCCGGCGAAAACAGCGAGGTTCCCAGCCTGTGGGCGTTGCCGATGACGAAGGTCACCGCCATGGTCTCGCCCAGCGCCCGGCCCAGGCCGAGCAGGATGCCGCCGACCACGCCGATCTTGGTATAGGGCAGGACCACGTTCCAGACCACTTCCCAGGTGGTCGCGCCGACTGCATAGGCCGATTCCTTCAGCATGGCCGGGACCAGTTCGAATACGTCGCGCATGACCGAAGCGATGAACGGTATCACCATGATGGCCAGTATCAGTCCTGCGGTGAGTATGCCTATTCCCTGCGGCGCGCCCTGGAACAGGGGGCCGACCAGCCAGATTGCACCGAGCGTCTCGATCATCCAGGGCTGCACGTGGTCGGCGAAAATGGGAGCGAACACGAACAGACCCCACATGCCGTAGATAATGCTGGGGATCGCGGCGAGCAGTTCGATGGCGGTGCCGATCGGGCGGCGCAGCCACAGCGGCGACAGTTCGGTGAGAAATACGGCGATTCCGAAACTGACAGGAATGCCGATCAGTAGCGCTATGAAGGAGGTGGACAAGGTGCCGAAAATCGGCACCAATGCGCCGAACTTCTGCGTAACCGGATTCCATTGCGCGCTGGTGACGAACCCAGGGCCGAACGCCTTGATCGCGGGCCAGCTGCCAATGAGCAGGGTGACCAGAATGCCTAGCAGCAGCGCAAGCACCAGAAAGGCAAACGCCCGCGTGGCATTGCGAAACGCCAGGTCATAGAAATGCTGCCGCCTGATCAGGTTATCCGGGATGCTGTTCAACATGCGCTGGGAAAGGAGGGCACCTTGCGGCGCATTAATGATGCTTACTGTGGCATGCATTCTAACCTATCTTCCCGGCGCAGCTTTTTGTTGCAGAACCTACCAGATGGTCTTGCCGGCCATGTCCCTGATCTTGCTTTTCCATTCGGCCTGAACCAGCTTCACCACATCGTCGGGCATGGGAATATAGTCGAGTTCGAGTGCCAGCTTGTCCCCCTCTTTGTAGGCCCAGTCGAAGAACTTGAGCACTTCCTTTGCGGTGGCGGGGTTCATCTGGCTTTTGTGTACAAGAATAAAGGTGGCGCCGGTGATGGGCCAGCTATCCTTGCCGGGTTCGTCGGTCAGAATTTCGTAGAACCCGGGCGCATTCTTCCAGTCGGCGCCCGCGGCCGCCGACTGGAAACTCTTGTCGTCGGGCTTGACAAAATTCCCTTCCCGGTTCTGCAGCAGGGTGTAGGCCATCTTGTTCTGTTTGGCATAGGCGTACTCCACATAGCCGATCGCGCCGTGCAGGCGCTGCACGAACGAGGCGACGCCTTCGTTGCCTTTGCCGCCGGCGCCGGTGGCTGCAGGCCAGGCCACGGACTTGTCATTGCCTACCTTTTCCTTCCACTCCGGGCTGACCTTGGACAGATAATTGGTGAAAATGAAGGTGGTGCCGGAGCCGTCCGAGCGGTTCACCACCGTTATTGCGGTATCGGGCAGTTTCATGCCTTTGTTCAGCTCGGCAATCGCCGGGTCGCTCCATTTCTTGATTTTGCCAAGATAGATATCAGCCAGCGCTTTGCCGGAGAGTTTCATTTCGCCGGGTTTGACCCCTTCGATATTCACCACCGGTACGACCCCGCCCATTACTGCCGGGAACTGCACCAGGCCGTCTTTTTCCAGCTCTGCCGGCTTCAATGGCGCGTCGGAGGCACCGAAATCGACGGTCTTGGCCTTGATCTGTTTGATGCCGCCGCCAGATCCGATGGACTGGTAGTTCATGCTGGTACCCGTCTTGGCCTTGTAGGCCTCTGCCCATTTGGCGTAGACGGGGTAGGGGAAGGTTGCGCCGGCACCGGTGATATTCGCCGCCGTTGCGGTCGATGCGGTGCAGATGCCCAAGGCCAGTAGCGCCGGGGTGAACATGCGATGAGCTAGTTTCATGACCAAGTCTCCAGTAGGAATAGGAATTTTCGCTGCGTAACCCGAGTCCCGGGTACCAGGCAGGCATCCTAGTGCCGCTTTGTTACATGATTATTAAGCTCTCATAGTCAACGAGTTCGGTCGGTGAAGGACGCAGCGGCTCAGGCCGGCCCGGCGCGCGTACGGTTCATGCGGCCAGCACCCGGCGGTTCAGCTGCGCAACGCGGCTACGCCCAGTGCGACAGCGCCGGCGGCGAGCAGACGCTGCCAGCCGAAGCGCTCTTTGAGAAAAATGCTGCCCAAGAGCGCGGCGAAAATGACCGAGGTCTCGCGCAGCGCGGCTACTGCGGCGATCGGTGCCCGGGTCATGGCCCAGAGCACAATGCCGTAGGCGCTGATGAGGCAGAATCCACCGCCCAAGCCGCGCAGCCAATGGCGCGCGGCGTATTCGAGCGCGGACTGCCCGCGCCGCAGAACAATCAGAGGCACGAACAGCAGCCCCTGCAGCAGGAGCAGCCAGGCGACATAGCCTGCCGGCGTTCCCGAGAGCCGCGCGCCCGTTCCGTCGACGAGGGTATAGCTGGCGATGATCGCCGCGTTCGCTAACGCCCAAAGTGTGGCGCCGCGGTGCACGCGGCCCCTTTGCAGCAGGCCGAGGCTGAGGATGCCGGAGCTGATCAGCGCGATGCCCAGCCACATGGCCGGGCCGGGGTGCTCGCCCAGCAGCGCGACGCCGAACACGGCCACCAGCAGCGGCGCCGTGCCTCGCATCAGGGGATAGGCATGGCTCAGGTCGCCCAGGCGGTAGGCCGCCACCAGAGTGGAGAAATACGCGACATGGATCGCGGCCGAGGCGCCGAGGTAGGGCCAGCTCGCGCTTGCGGGCAAGCCCGCAGCCGCGATCAGCGGAAGCGCCAGCATGCCCGCACCGGCCGCGACCAGCGCAGTGTCCAGCGTCACGTCGCGGCTGGACTTGATGACGGCGTTCCATCCCGCATGCAGCAGGGCGGATCCCAGCACCAGCGCGGTCACCAGCGGCGACATCCAGCACCCCCGATAGATTGAAACAGACGACGCTAAACGACCAGGTCGGGGTGGACGCAAGGCGCGTCGCGCCGACAATGGGGTTTCCCGCCACGCGGATGCTATCCTATTGAACGATGGTGGCGCCAGGCGCAGAATACGCGTTCGTCCGGCGGCATTGCATATCGCGCGTTGGACGCTGCAATCATGCGACAGTGCACATGAGCCTCGGAGCGTATCTATGACTACGGACGAAAACAAGACGAAAGTGACCATTCTGACCGGGACCTACCGCGTCAAGGGTTATATCGACCTGCTTCCAGGTGCACGGGTGACCGATTACCTGGTGGAGTCCAAGGACTTCATCGCGGTGACAGACGCGGAGGTATGGGAACTGGGCAACCGTCATGTTTTCAACGCGTCGTTCATAAACGTGAGTCTCGAACACATCCAGATTGTCACCCCCGGGGGATGAGGCGCGATCGCGCAGTCTGAGATTTCCTGCACGACGCCGATGCGCGGCGATACTGCGCGCCGCCTGCAATTGCGGGTCGCCGGCAGGGTTTGTTTTCGGTACGCCCCGGCCGCAGCTGCGCCTGCATTTTATTGACCCGCTACGCTTAAACGCTGTAAAATCACGCGTTTCTGACGCTAGGTAGCAGCTACTTGGAATTCAAGGCGATGCGCAGCCGTTTGGTCGCGGGTAACTGGAAAATGCATGGCAGCCTGGCGGCGAACCGGCACCTGCTCGAGCGGCTGAAGCCCGGCCTGCAGGCGATCGACGGCGTGCAGTGCACGCTGTGCGTGCCTTACCCCTATCTGGCGCAGGTCGAAGCTGCCCTGGCCGGCAGCGGCATAGCCTGGGGCGCACAAAATGTCAGCGAATGGCCGCAGGGCGCCTATACGGGCGAGGTGTCGGGCGCCATGCTGCGCGATTTTGGCTGCCGCCACGTTATCGTCGGACACTCCGAACGCCGGGCGCTGTACGGGGAGGGCGACAAGCAGGTGGCGGCGAAGTTTCAGGCCGCGCAGGGCGCGGGATTGACCCCGATACTGTGCGTGGGAGAGACCCTGCAGGAGCGTGAAAGCGCCGTAACGGAAATCGTGGTTGGCCGCCAGCTCGCGGCCGTGCTCGACTCCAGCGGCGTCGGTGCGTTGGTGAATGCGGTGATTGCCTACGAACCGGTGTGGGCCATCGGTACCGGCAGGACTGCGACGCCGCAGCAGGCGCAGGCGGTGCACGCGTTCATACGTGGTGTCGTCGGCCGGCAGGATGCCAAGCTGGCCGCCGGTTTGCGCATCCTGTACGGCGGCAGCGTCAAGGCGGCGAATGCCAGGGAATTGTTTGCCATGCCGGATATAGACGGTGGTCTGATCGGTGGTGCCGCGCTGGTGGCGGAGGACTTCATTGCGATTTGCGCCGCGGCCGGCAGGAACTGAGCGGCGCGGGGCAGGGGGGCGCACCGGCAGGATGGCGCGCCATTAGGTTGTGCAGAATGTTTGCCACGCGCCACGCGGCGGGTGAGTCATAGCGAGTGAGGAATGGACATCTGGTTGACTTTGATTTTGACGGTACATGTGCTGGTGGCGCTGAGCATCATCTTCCTGGTGCTGCTGCAGCACGGCAAAGGCGCAGATATGGGGGCGGCCTTTGGCAGCGGATCTTCCGGGAGCCTGTTCGGCTCTACCGGATCCGCAAATTTCCTGTCCCGCACCACGGCCGCACTGGCAGCAGTTTTTTTCCTCACCAGCCTGGGCTTGGCATATGTGGCGACCCACAAGCCTCAGACGGGGGGCAGCGTGATGCAGGGCGTGAGCGCCCCGCCTGCGGCGGCACCGAAGTCCGTGGAAGAAGTGCCCAGACCGGCCGATGTGCCCAAGCCGGCCGAGGTGCCCGCCGGCGCGCCGTCAGGTTCGAAGGCGGGCGACGTACCTAAGTAGAGACCAGAATCTGGAGACTGGAGTTCTGGCCGGCCTGCGGTTGTTATTTCAGTCTCTCGTTTCCACACCGCCGACGTGGTGAAATTGGTAGACACGCTATCTTGAGGGGGTAGTGGCGAAAGCTGTGCGAGTTCGAGTCTCGCCGTCGGCACCAGTAGTCTAGAATCGATGCATTCAGCGCGCGGGCCGCGTGAGGCCGCGGACCTGCAGTCTTGTTTGCGCCGGGATTGAAAGAAGCTGATTCAAAAAGAGAGCGTTTGATCTATGTCAATCCCGCAACGGGCTCAATGGAGGACCATGTCGCCTGCCTGTATGATTGCAAAACAAAGAATCCACCAAGAGTTCAATCATCGACCAAAGATCCTGACGCTTCGTGCTTGAAAATTACTTTCCTGTTCTGATGTTCATCTTCGTCGGTCTCGCCGTTGGCGTGGGGCCGATCGTCACCGGCGCCATACTCGGGCCGCACCGGCCCGACAGCGAAAAGCTATCCCCATACGAGTGCGGATTCGAGGCCTTCGAAGACGCGCGCATGAAGTTCGACGTGCGTTATTACCTGGTCGCGATACTGTTTATTCTGTTCGACCTGGAGATCGCATTCCTGTTTCCCTGGGCGATCGTGCTCAACGAAATCGGGCTATTCGGTTTCGTGTCCATGATGATTTTCCTCGGCATCCTGGTGGTCGGTTTCATCTACGAGTGGATGAAGGGGGCGCTGGAATGGGAATAGAAGGCATATTGCAGGAAGGCTTCGTCACCACCACGGCGGACAAGCTGATCAACTGGACCCGCACCGGGTCGATGTGGCCGATGACCTTCGGCCTGGCCTGCTGTGCGATCGAGATGATGCATTCGGGCGCCGCGCGCTATGATCTCGACCGCTTCGGCATCGTGTTCCGCCCGAGTCCGCGCCAGTCCGACGTGATGATCGTCGCCGGCACGCTGTGCAACAAGATGGCGCCGGCACTGCGCAAGGTCTACGACCAGATGGCCGAGCCGCGCTGGGTGATCTCCATGGGTTCGTGCGCCAACGGCGGCGGCTACTATCACTATTCCTACTCGGTGGTGCGCGGCTGCGATCGCATCGTGCCGGTGGACATCTACGTGCCCGGCTGCCCGCCCACGGCGGAGGCCC
>JACZJV010000154.1 GCA_014860355.1 Burkholderiales bacterium
GCCCGTGACCCTGCTCGACGCCGCCCAGGCGGCGCTGGACAAGGGGATGGCCACGATACGCAAGAACTACGAGCGCTCGGTCACGCGCGGCAGCCTCAAACCCGAGCAGTTGGCGCAGCGCATGCAACTCATCACGCCGACGCTGGATTACAGCGCCCTCGCCGACGCGGACCTGGTGATCGAAGCGGTGTTCGAAAACATGGCCCTGAAAAAAGAAATCTTCGCCAAGCTCGACAGCGTGGTGCGCAAGGGCGCCGTGATCGGCACCAACACTTCGACCCTCGACATCGACGAGATCGCCGCGGTCACCAAGCGGCCCGAGGACGTGGTCGGACTGCATTTCTTCAGCCCGGCCAATGTGATGCAACTGCTCGAAATCGTCCATGCCAAGCGCACCGCCCCGGACGTACTTGTCACCGCTCTCGAAACCGCAAAGCAGATCAAGAAGACCGGCGTGGTGGCCAAGGTCTGCTACGGCTTCATCGGCAACCGCATGATGGACCCGTACGCGCGCGAAGCCGAACACTGCCTGCTGGAGGGCGCAACGCCGGAGCAGGTCGACGGCGCACTGGAAAAATTCGGCATGGCCATGGGCATACTCGCGGTGTTCGACATGGCCGGCGTGGACATAGGCTATCTCACCCGCCTGGAACGCAAGCACCTGCTGCCGGAGGATCCCGGCTTCTACCGCCCCGACACCCTGCTCAACGAGCGCGGCTGGCTGGGGCAGAAAACCGGGCGCGGCTATTACCGCTACGACAGCGCGCGCAAGCGCACGCCCGACCCCGAGGTGATCGAAATGCTGTGGGCGGAAGGCAAACGGCTGGGCGTAGAGCGGCGCCAGCCCGGCGAGCAGGAGGTCCAGGAGCGCTGCCTGTACGCGATGATCAACGAGGGCGCGCGCCTGCTCGAGGAAGGCATCGCGCTGCGTTCGAGCGACATCGACGTGGTGTATACCTCGGGCTACGGCTTCCCGCGCTACCGCGGCGGCCCGATGTTCTACGCCGATACCGTGGGACTGAAGAAAATCCACGAACGCATACTCGAATTCCGGCGTACGCTGGATGCGCAATACTGGACGCCCGCGCCGCTGCTGGAAAAACTGGCGCTGGCCGGTTCGAGCTTTGCCGCCTGGCAGGCCGGCCGCGCTGCCTAAACCAACCCGACCCCTAAAGCGAGAACAAATCATGGCTAACGCATTCATACCCTACGGCATCTACTGGTCCACGCCTTTTGCCAAATGGCAGGGCGCGCTCGCGCATCTGCACAGCCTGAAGCTGGCGGCGAACGTGGGCAGGCAGTTCCTGCAGTCGAAAAAATTTCCGACCGACAAGGTCGACCTGGGCGTGCTCGGCCTCACCAATCCGCAGCCGAGCAGTTTCTACGGCCTGCCCTGGGTGACGGGCATGATGGGCCTGGAGGGCGTCACCGGCCCGACGGTTACGCAGGCCTGCGCCACCAGCGCGCGCGCCCTGCAGATGGCAGCGCAGGAAATTGCCCAGGGCTCTGCCACGGTTGCGCTCGTAGTCACCGCCGATCGCATGTCCAACGGACCTGTGGTGTATTACCCCGACGGTACCGCGCCCGGCGGCCAGGGCATCACCGAGTCCTGGACGCTGGACAATTTCAACAAGGATCCCCACGCGAAAAACGCCATGATCGAAACCGGGGAGAACGTCGCGCGCCGCTACGACATCAGCACCCAGCAGCAGCATGACGTGGTGCTGCAGCGCTACGCGCAGTATCAACGGTCCGTCGCCAAGGAGCGCGCGTTCCAGCGCCGCTACATGGTGGACGTGAGCATCACCGACGCCGGCTTTCGCAAGCAGACCGGCACGCTCGCGGCCGACGAAGGCATATTCAACACCACGCCCGAGGCTCTGGCCAAGCTCAAACCGGTAAAACCCGAGGGCACGGTCACCTTCGGCGGCCAGACCCACCCGGCTGACGGCAATGCCGGCGCGATCCTGACCTCGCGCGAGCGTGCGCGCGAATTCGCCACCGATCCCAATATCGAAGTGGAATTGCTCGGCTTCGGCATGGCGCGCGTGGAAAAAGGCTACATGCCGATGGCGCCGGTGCCCGCGGCGCGCGCTGCCCTGAAAGCGGCCGGGCTGGAGTTCAAGGACGTGGACGCGGTCACCACGCACAATCCGTTCGCGGTCAACGACATCGTGTTCAACCGCGAGACCGGATTTGCGCTCGACAAGATGAATGCCTACGGCTGCTCGCTCATCTGGGGACACCCGCAGGGCCCCACCGGCATGCGCAGCGTAATCGAGTTGATCGAGGAACTGGCACTGCGCGGCGGCGGTACCGGCCTGTTCACCGGTTGCGCCGCCGGGGACTCGGCCATGGCGCTGGCCTTGCGCGTGAGCGACAAGCGGCGGGCTTGAGCGCATACGGCAAACAGCTACGCAGGCGGCCGCGCCGTGCGCACCCGCGCTGCGGTTGAAACCGCCGTCCTGCGCCAGGCACGCGAGCATCCGCAGCGCGGCCAGGCCAAGGCGGCCGAGGAACTGCAGCGCCTCGGTTACACCGTCTCGACTTCCGGGGTGCGCAACATCTGGCGCAAACACGGACTGGAAACGGCTTACAAGCGGCTGAAGGCGCTGGAAAAGCAGATCGGCGCAAGCGGCCGCGAACTGAGCGAGGGACAAAAAGCGCTGCTGCGCCGCGGCGACGTGACGCGCAAACTCGCGCGCGCGTCCGGCCTGCACCCTGGCGGCGGCGACTATCCCGCGCCGGACGAGCGCCGCCGGCAGATCCTCCTCGGCGCCGCCGAACTGTTCGTCAGGCATGGCTATGGCGGCACCTCCATCCGCGACATCGCCCAGCGCAGCGGCCTGCTGCCCGGATCGGTCTATCATTACTTCCCGGCAAAGGAAGATCTGTTCATCGCCGTGCATCGCGAAGGATTCCGGCAGCTGATTGCGCGGGTCGAGGAAATCATCCGCAGCGAGACCGATCCGTGGCGCAGGATGGAACTGGCCTGCGCGGCGCACATCGAGGCCTCGGTCGGCGACAATTCGATCCAGAAAATCACCGGCACCGGGCTGTTTTCGATACACGAGGAAGGGCTGCAGCGGCGGCTCAAAGCCGACCGCGAACACTACGACAGGCTGTTTCGCGGGCTGATCGACGATCTCGGGCTTGCGCGCTCGATCGACCGCTCGCTATTCCGGCTGGGGCTGCTCGGCGCGGTAAACTGGGCGCGCGTATGGTACCGTCCCGGCAAAAAGACGCCGGCGGAAATCGCCCGCGCCGTAATCAGGATCTTTCGCGGTGACGCGAAGCGCTAGCGGACACCAGGGCATGGCTTAACCGGAGCAGGCGATTATGGGCAACGCAGAAAAACTCAGTACCGGCCAGGCGATCGCCAGATCGCTGATACGCAACGGCGTCGACACCATCTTCGGCATTCCCGGGGCGCACACCTACGATTTCATCGATGCGCTGTACGAATGCCGTGACCAGATCCGCTTCATCGTCACCAGGCACGAGCAAGGCGCCGGTTACATGGCCTACGGCTACGCCAAATCCACCGGCCGCGTCGGCGCGTTCACCGTCGTGCCGGGGCCCGGCGTGCTCAACGCCGGCGCCGCGCTGTGCACGGCCTACGGCGCCAACGCGCCGGTGCTGTGCATCACCGGCAATATCCAGTCGTACAACATCGGCCGCGGCCGCGGCATCCTGCACGAACTGCCCGACCAGCTCGCGACGCTGCGCGGGCTGACCAAGTGGTCCGAGCGCATCAACCATCCGACCGAGGCCCCGGTCGTGATGGGCGAGGCGTTCAAGCAACTCAGGAGCGGCCGCCCGCGCCCGGTGGCGGTGGAGACGCCCTGGGACGTATTCGGCGCCAGGGCGCTGGTCGATCTGGCGGTGCCGATGGAAGTGGCGCCGCCGCCTGAGCCCGATCCGGACGCGATTGCGCGCGCGGTCGCCCTGCTGCTGGAGGCGAAAAATCCGATGATTACCGTCGGCAGCGGCGCCATAGCCGCCCGCGCCGAGGTGCAGCAACTCGCGCAATTGCTGCAGGCGCCGGTGACTTCGCACCGCAGCGGGCGCGGCATCGTCGGCGAAGATACGCCCTACGGCTTTTCCTGCGGCGCCGGCTACAAACCCTGGCTCACTACCGACGTGCTGCTCGGCATCGGCAGCCGGCTCGAACTGCAATACCTGCGCTGGATGAAAATTCCGGCCGGACTCAAGGTGATACGCATCGACATCGATGCGACCGAAATGTCGCGGCTCAAGCCCGACGTAGGCATTGTCACCGATGCCAGGCTGGGCGCGCGCGCGCTGCTGGACGCACTGTCCACCACCCTGCCCCGGCGCCACTCCAGGGAGGAAGAATTCGCCGGCCTGAAAGCGCAATTCAGGCAGGAAATCCAGAAGGTGCAGCCGCAGATGGGCTACCTGGACGCGATCCGCGAGGTGCTGCCGCGGGACGGCTTTTTCGTCGAGGAGATTTCGCAGGTCGGATTCACCTCGCGCTTCGGTTTTCCGGTGTACGAACCGCGCAGCTTCGTCACCGGCGGCTATCAGGACAACGTCGGCTTCGGCTTCATGAGCGCGCTGGGGGTGAAAATCGCCAACCCGGACAAAGCGGTGGTCTCCGTCACCGGCGACGGCGGTTTCATGTTCGGCGTGCAGGAACTCGCGACCGCGGTCAAGTACGGCATCAATCTGGTCACCGTGGTGTTCAACAATTCGAGCTACGGCAACGTGCTGCGCGACCAGCGCAAGGTTTACCAGGGCCGGGAAATCGGCTCCATGCTCACCAACCCCGATTTCGTCAAGCTCGCCGAGAGTTTCGGCGCGCTTGCCTATCTGGCGAGGACGCCGGCGCAATTGAGAACGGCCTTGGAGAAAGGCTACGCGCAGTCCGGCCCGGTAATCATCGAGGTGCCTGGCGAGCCCGGCGCAGAAGCGACGCCCTGGCCCTACCTGCATCCGAGCTTGTAGAGAACCGGCGTTTTGCGGCATTGGGTGCTAGCGGCCTGCGTGCCGCATGATAGAGTATGAATCAGGCCGTCGTTTGGCGCTGTCTGCGAATGCCGGGAATCCCGGAGCGCATTCCTGGACTTGAGGTCTTGCCCAATGGATCGTCTCGACCGACTGTCCAACCGGAGGCAGAAGGAACTTATGCAAAAACCACAGATGATCGCAAAGACCATTCCCGCACCGGCCAATTTCCGCTGGCCCGGAGGCAGGCATGTGGCAGTAGTGTTCAACATCGCCTATGAAGCATGGTCCGAGGGCGCCGTATCCGGTGTAGGGCCCATGGGCAATCCGCTGCCGGCCGGCGTCTTTGACGACAATGCGCACAGCTATGGCCGCTATGGCGCCAACGCCGGCATTCGGCGGCTGATGCGCGTACTCGGCGAGGCGGGCGTACGTGCCAATGTGTTTACCTCCGGCATTCTGGCGGCGACGGATCCGGACCAGGTAAAAGCCGTCGCTGCCGCCGGCCATGAGATCGTGGCACACGGCTATGCTCAGGACCTTATCCCCTCAAGACTGACTCCGGAAGCGGACGAAGAATCGATCGCGCGCACCACCGAAGCATTGACCAAAGCAATCGGCTCGCAACCCGCGGGCTGGATAAGCCCGCGCGCGACCGCAGGCGAAGAAACCATGCGTCGGCTGGTCAAGCATGGCTACCGCTGGCAGGGCGACGTGCTGGATGCGGATCTGCCGTATGTGCAGAAGTTTCCCGAGGGCGACCTGGTTGCCATACCCCTGTCCATCGAATTCAACGATTTATCCCATTCGATGCGCTTTGGTCGCACCCCACAGCAATTCGTCGAATGCTTCAATCAGGCGCTGCCGCACCTGCTCGCCGCTAAAGACGACACGGTGATCGTCGATGTTCTGGTGCATACCCACTGTTACGGCCGGCCGGCTTGTGCCTGGGCTTACGGCGAGATCGCCAAGCAGTGCGCAAAGCGAGACGACATCTGGATCACGACGCGCGGACAAATTGCCAAGCAATTGCTCACTGCCCTTAGCTGACCGGATCCGTCGTCCCGGTCGGCACTAGGCCGATTCCAACCACAGGAAGGGAACGCATTCATGCTGATTGACTGGGACAAATTGCCTCGCGTTGAAGGCATGCGGGCCGGTACTAGCCGCGCTTGCATTTGCGCCGAGAAGATGTCGGCTGTGCTGGTGAAGACATCACCCGCGGCGCAGTTTGACGGAAAGACGCATTGGCACGATAACGAGCAACTGCTGGTCATGGTGTCAGGGACAATACGGCTGCGCATCGACGACAAGGAACTCGAAGCCAAGCAGGGTGACATGGTGTTCTTCCCACCGGGCTCCAGTCACGCCGCGGTCGGTGTAGGGCCCGAGGGCGCCGTTTATTACGAGATTTTCGCGCCGGCAAGACCAGATCAGCTGCCGGGTTGGATTGGGCCTTCCATATTGAGATTCGACCAAAAGCAAGACAGCTGATCGACGGCGATCTGTGAATCTGATCGCGCGCAGGCCGCCTACAGTGGCCCTGCGCAGGCAGGTAGTGGTTCGGTTCTGCGAATTCGACGGAGGACAACTTAAACCCAAAGGAGACGACGCTCATGATCACCCTACGCAAGCTAGTCATTGCCGCCGCGGCGGCGGCCCTCAGCCTCGCTTTCGGCGGCGCGTACGCGCAGTCGAAGCAGGTCATCAAGATCGGCTGGACCTCGGCCGACGCGCCGCAAGACCCCTATGCCACGGGCGCGCGCTTGTTCAAGCAGGCGCTTGAACGGCAGTCCAAGGGGCGCATAGAGGTGCAGCTCTTTCCCAACCGGCAGCTCGGCGACGAGAAGCCGATGCTCGAGGGACTGCGCTTCGGCACGCTCGATGCGGCGGTGATCACCAACGCGGTGGTGGCGCAGATCGAACCCGCGTTCCAGGTCAACGACCTGCCGTTTCTGTACTCGAACGAGGCGCAGGCGCACAAGGTTCTCGACGGCAAGGTGGGCCAGATGCTGGCGAAGAAGCTCGAATCCAAGGGCATCATCGCACTCGGCTTCATGGAAGGGGGCTTTCGCCACATGATCAACAACGTGCGGCCGGTGACCAGGCCCGAGGACGTCAAGGGCGTAAAGTACCGCGTGATGCAGAACCCGGTCTACATCGACATGTTCGCTTCGCTAGGCGGCAGCGCCGTGCCCATGGCCTGGGGCGAGACCTTCACCGCGGTGCAGCAAGGCACCATAGACGGCCTGGAAATCCCGATCGCGGTGATCGATTCGAGCAAATACGACGAGGTCACCAAGTACCTGTCCCTGACCAAACATACCTATTCCATGATCGCCCTGATGATGTCGAAGAAGACCTTCGACAAGCTTCCGCGTGAGCTGCAGACAGCGGTGCGCGAGGCAGGCAAGACGGCGCTCGGCGGGCAGCGCGTCGCCGCCGGCGCGAACGCAAAAGCCCTGGTCGCCACGCTGGAGAAGAAGGGGATGAAGGTCAACGAGGTCACTGACGTCACGCCCTTCCGCAACTCGGTGAAACCGATGTATGAGAAGTTCAGGCCCTCGATCGGCGCAGCCACCTTGAACGAAGTGCTGGCGGAGGTGAAATAGCGCCTGCGCGGACCGCTCCGGGGGGCAGGTCTTCCTTTCCTTCGCCTGGAGGAATGCCCCGGGGCCGGCGCCTTGCATGGACTGCGCATGAGGCATTCTGCAGCCCGCCGCAGGCTGCATCCCCTTCGCGAGCCGGCGGCTCCAATGCGACTTGTTCGCATTCAGAAAATGGTATATCGTGAATTTCAAATCCGTCGAGTGCGCGCGGCACGAACAGGAAGAACGGAAATGAAATGTTCGAAATTGCCCGAAGCCTGACAGGCTGTCGCCTGGCCCTTACAGGGTCCCTGATAGGCTCGGGGCTAGCCAGATGTCTGAGGAGGCAACGCGACAAGGAAGGAGGCACAGCATGAACACGCACCCCGGATTGATCTCCCATTTCGGCGCAACCCTCTTGGCAACATTGGCCGCCGCCGGCTGTGGCAGTGGCAGCGGCCCGGCGCCGACCGACTCGGCGCAGGCCGCGATCCAGGCGCAGGCGCTATCGCAGAATCGGCACGATCGGTCGCCGCGCCTCGGCTTCGATATCAGGACGCTGTCGAACCGCGCCGACCTGATCAGCGACGGCGATGCGCTGGTCGAGGTGCAGGTGCCGAAGAACGTGCCGATGAAAAAGGTAAAGTTGACGCTTAACGGCGCGAAAGTCGGCGCGGCCTTTGTCGCCGACGAGCATGCGCGCACCCTACGCGGCGTCCTGACGAACCTGCGCTTCGGCGAGAACTTGTTCGTCGCGACCTCCAACGGCGAAGGCGAGGGGCGGCCCAGAGCCAGCCTGACGATCACCAATCACGCGCGCGGCGGCCCGGTGCTGCTGGGTTCGCAGACGACGCCCTGGATCTGCGCGACGCCCACTCCGGTCGCCGAATCCGGTGACACGCCGGCGTCCAATGCAAGCGGGCTGACGACGGCGGCCGTGGACGCGCAATGCAATATCGCGACCGAATACAAGCTCTTCTACCGCACGACGACAGCCGGCTGTTCGAGTGCACTGCCGGACCCGAGCCCGCCGGCGCCCGCGCCGACCAACAACTGCTTCAAGCCATACACCGTGGGCAGCGCACCGGCCGATCTGGCGATGACCACGACGACGGCCGGCCTCACCGTGCCCTACATCGTGCGCGTGGAACGCGGCACCATGAATCGCGGCATCTACGACATCGCGGTGCTGTTCGACCCAGACCAGGCAAACCCTTGGACGCCGCTGGCGCCGCAGCCGCAATGGAACGGCAAGGTGCTCTACACCTTCGGCGCTTCCACCGGCCAGCCGCGCCTGCAATTCCGCACCGAGCAGAACTGGGCGGACGACGCGGCGCTGTCGCGCGGCTTCATGGTCGTCGACAACAGCCTTACCGATTCGCTCTACAACTCGAACCGCGTCCTGGTCAGCGAAACGCTGATGATGATGAAGGAGCATATCGTCGACGCCTACGGCGAAATCAAGTACACGATGGGCAACGGCTGCTCCGGCGGCTCGATCCAGCAGAACACTGCGGCGTCGATCTTCCCGGGCCTGCTCGACGGCATACAGCCGAGCTGCGACTATCCGGATTCGATTACGACCGGTCTGGAGGTCACCGATTGCGTGCTGCTGGTGAACTTCTACGCCGGCCCCGATTGGACAGCGTTGACCACCGGCTTGAACCAGGCGCAGATCAATGCGAAAAAGACGGCGATCAACGGCCATCTCAATCATATCGGTTGCCAGTCCTGGAACAATGCGTTCGGATTCAACAACAAGCCGGGCAACTACGTTCCGACGCTGGTGGTGAATCAAACCACGGGCGCGATGGCGCCCGCCGGCGCGCCGCGCAACAACTGCCGCCTGCCCGCCGCGCTGGTGTATGACCCGGTGACAAACCCGGACGGCACGCGCTGCGGGGACCCCGACCTCGCCACCGCCGTATGGGGCAGCACCGACAACGAAAACGCGCCCGGAAGCCAGCGCGCCCTGCAGACCGGCGACAACGTCGGCATCCAGTACGGGCTGAAGGCGCTGCTCGCGGGGGCCATCACGCCCGAGGAGTTCGTCACGCTGAACGAAAAAATCGGCGGCACCGACGCCGATTCCAACCGCAGGCCGGAACGCACTACGGCCGACCTGCCGGCGCTGGCCATTGCCTACAGGGCGGGAATCGTCTCCAGCGGCAGGAACCTCGGCAAGCTGCCGATCATCGATTCGCGCGGTTATGACGAACAGGGCATCCACTACATCTGGCGCAGTTTCTCCGAGCGCGCCCGCATCGACGCGGCCAATAACGGCAACCACGGCAACCAGATCATGTGGCGCTACGGTACCGGGCTGCTGCCCGCCACCCCGCAGCAGTTCGCGGCGGTGACGCTGCAGTCGTTCCTGACCATGGACACCTGGCTTTCGAACCTGATGGCCAGCGCACCGAAGGCGAAGCTGAACGCCGTGCGTACGCAGGAACAGGTGATCGCCGCGAAACCGGCGGCCGCATTCGACCTGTGCTATCTGAGCGGGGACACCAGCTTCTCGACCCCGGTCACCGACATGGCCCTGTGCGACGCCGATCCGCGGCTGGCGAGCCACGCTTCGCCGCGCCAGGTCGCCGGCGGATCGCTGGCGGAGAACGTGCTGAAGTGCCAGTTGAAGCCGCTGGATACCGCCGACTACGCGCCGGTGACATTCAC
>JACZJV010000155.1 GCA_014860355.1 Burkholderiales bacterium
AGGTCGAGCTCGGCGCCGCGGCCGCTCGTGCCGCGCTCGTGCAGCGCCGCAAGTATGGCGATGGTGACGAAGCTGCCGCCCTGCATGTCGGCGATCGGTATGCTCGAGCGCGCCGGCTTGCCCAGCCAGGAACCGGGATAGGAGAGCCCGCCGCTGGCGCCCACATAGCCGATGTCGTGCCCGGGCTTGTCGCGCCAGGGGCCGTTCTGGCCGTAACCCGAAAGCGAGCAGTAGATCAGCCGCGGATTCAGCGCCGACAGGCTCGCGTAGTCTATGCCCAGACGCGCGGCGACGCCGGGCCGGTTGGACTCGATCAGGACATCGGCCCAGCGCGCCAGGCGTTCTATCACCGGCCTCGCCTGCGCGTGCTTGAGGTCGAGCGCGATCGAGCGCTTGTTGCGGTTGGCCGCGTGGAACACCGCCGGCAGCAAGGTCCTGGCCGCATCCCCCCTGGGAGGTTCGATCTTGATCACGTCGGCACCGAGGTCGGACAGTATCGCCGATGAAAACGGCCCGGGTATCAGCGCGGAGAAATCTGCAACCTTGATGCCCTCCAGTGGCAGCCAGCTCATGCATGGTCCTCCAGAGTTGCGCGCAGCCCGAGCAGCAGCTTCGCATGGCGCTTGAGCGCGTCTTGCATGCGGTGCACCGGCCCGGCGAGCGCAACGCTGTAGATCTCGCCGTTCGAAGTCACCGGCACCGCCACCGCCATCAAATCGGCCACGGTTTCGCCATTCGTGACATACCAGCCGCGCGCGCGCCCCTCGTCCAGGTCTGCCTCCAGCGCCGCGCGCGAGGTGATGGTGCGCGTGGTCACGCGCGGCAGCTTCATCGTGCCCAGCAGTTCGGCGCGCAGCGCGGGCGCGAGGCTCCCCAGCAGCGCCTTGCCGCTCGCGCTCACGTGCAGCGGCCTGAACTCGCCCACCTTCGGGCTGTAGCGGATGCTTTGCAGGCCCTCGAGCACCACCAGGTAGATCGCCTGCCGGTCGAGGCGCTTGGACAGCAGCACGGTCTCGCCCGTCCGGTCGCGCAGCTTTTCCAGCACGGGCACGAAGCGTTCGGCCAGGGGATCGTGGCTGGCGATGACGCCGGCGTGCTCGAACAGCAGCCCGGTCGGATAGTAGCCCGCTCTCGCCTTGAGCTCATATAGGTAGCCGCGCGCCTCGAGCGTGCGCACGATGCCGAAACAGGAGGACACCGGCGCGTCAATCGCGCGCGCCAGCTGCGAAAGCGACAGGGGTTTTCCTGCGCGCGCAAAGGCCTCGAACAGGTCCAGGGTGCGGCCAGCCGTTTTCACATTCATGAAAATATTTTAGCATATGTGAAAGGCAGTGTCGCTCCGACAACACCTGTCTGCGCATATTGGTCGGGCGAGGACGCATCGAGCTGCAGCGCTTGAGCTTGCGCGGACGGCGGCCCGTCCGCGCGGATCGTCGATTGCGCACGGACGAAAAACCGTCCGTGCGCAATCGACGATCTTGGATAAAAGCCTCCGTGCTGTATCTGGTGTTAACAGTAACCGCGTTTTCCGTGCGGATGCGCTTTTCATCCGCACGGAAAACGCGGTTGGCGCGCGCAGCGCGCAAAGGGTTTTCGTCACATGCTACGGTGCCTGGGTATCGCAAGACTATCCAGATGTCCCCGCTAGAGGACAGGCTACGGCCGTATCCCGAACGCCGTCCTGCCCGGTATGCGCAGCGGCGCAGCGAGCTCGGCGAATTCGCACAACAGGCGGCGCGTGTCGCGCGGATCGATGATTTCCTCGACGATGAAGGACTCGGCGCTGCGAAATGGCGAGGTGTACACCTTCAGGCGCTTTTCGATTTCGGCCATACGCGCGGCGGGGTCTGCCGCGGCCTCGATGTCGGCCTTGTACGCGGCTTCGAGGCCGCCGGCGATCGGCAGCGAGCCCCACTCGCCCGAGGGCCAGACGTAGCGCAGGTTGTAGCGTCCCGAGTTCTGGTGCGCGCCGCCGGCGACGCCGAACACCTTGCGCACGATGATCGAGCACCAGGGCACGCTGGCCTGGCACACCGCGGCCATGGCGCGCACGCCATAGCGTATGGTCGCGCTGCGTTCGGCTTCCAGCCCGATGAGAAAGCCCGGGATGTCCACCAGGTGCACCACCGGCAGATGGAAGGTTTCGGCGAGATCGACGAAACGCGTGACTTTTTCCGAGGCCTGCGCCGTCCACGCGCCGCCATAGAAGTAGGGATCGCTCGCCATCAGGGCCACCGGCCAGCCGGCGAGGCGCGCGAAGCCGGTGATCACCGAGCGCCCCCACATCCTGCCGATTTCAAAAAACGAACCATGATCGACCAGCGCCTCGACGATGGCGCGCATTTTGTAGACCTTGCGCGCGTCCCTGGGCACCGCCTCGATCAACCAGGGATCGCTGCGCTCGGGATCGTCCTCGCAGGCCGTGCGCGGCGGCAGTTCGTAAACCGAGCTCGGCAGGTAGGACAGAAAACGCCGCGCGCGCGCGAACGCGTCGGCCTCGCTCGCCGCCTCGTCGTCGACGGCGCCGTTGCGGGTGTGGATGGCGCTGCCGCCGAGCTCGTTCTTCTCGTAGTGCTTCTCCACCCGCGCCACCACCGGCGGGCCCGCGACGAAAAGCTGCGAGCTGTCCTTCACCATGACCGAGTAGTGGCTCGCTGCCACCCGCGCCGAGCCCAGGCCGGCGACCGAGCCCAGGGCGAGGGATACCACGGGCACTACCGACATGTTCTTCACCACCTGTTCCCAGATCGCGATGGTGGGAATCTGCGTCCTGCCGTCCTGCTCGATATTCTTCACCGATCCACCGCCGCCGGTGCCGTCGACCAGACGCACCATGGGCAGGCGCAGCTCCCAGGCCATCATCTCGACGCGCTCCAGCTTCCCGCGCAGTCCGCCGTCGTTGGCCCCGCCGCGCACGGTGAAGTCGTCGCCGGCGATCACCACCGGCCGCCCGTCTATCCTGCCGCGGCCCATGACCAGGTTGGTCGGCACGATGTCGACGAGTTCGCCCGCCTCGTCGTATTTCGCCTTGCCGGTGATCGCGCCGATTTCGTGAAACGAGCCTGCGTCGAGTATGCCGGCGACGCGCTCGCGCACCGTCAATTTGCCGTTGTCATGCTGGCGCTTGATCTTGTCCTCCCCGCCCATGCGGCGCCCGAGTTCCTCGCGCTTGCGCAGTTCGTCTATTTCCGGCTGCCAGGTCACGCTGCCCCCTCGCGCTGATGATGGATGCTTGCGCGCTTCGATCCGGCTACACTCACGGGCGATCACCGGGGTTCTGGCGCAACCACTCGCCCGGCGTCATCGCCAGGATTGCCGGCGCGCTGCGCTTAAGCATCTCGTCGTCGAGCGCGATCAGGGGAGCGCCTTCCTGGCGCGCCAGAGCCACGTAGACGGCGTCTGCGCCGCGCAAGGAGCAGGTGATGGCGACGCGCACGGCAGCTTCCGAAAAGGCTACGGAAAGCGGCGACAACGCGAGCCATGATTGCCTCTGGAGGTAACTAATCGCCGATTCGGCCAGCGCCTGGCTACCAGTGCGGCGCGCGAGGGCCCCCGCCACCTCCACCAGAGCCAGTGTCGGCGAGGATACCTGGATGTCATCGGTGATCATCCGCCGCAACAAGCGTGCGCACTGGTCGTGATGCGCGTCCTGCGCAAGAAAGGCTGCTACCCAGAACGAAGCATCGGCGACGATCACAGATCGCGCCGCTGCTCTCGAATTGCCTCAACCGCGCCGACCCCTTTTGGCCAAGCTGCGCTGATCTCTTTGGAGATCTTTTCGAATTCGCGCAAGGAGGCGTCAACTTCGGCCCGCTTGCGTTTGGAGGATTTGGCCCCGGGCGCAGGCCCCGTCAGTTCGCGCTCGAGCGCCGTGGTGACCAATTGCTTCAATGATAGGCCACGCTTGGCAGCCACCATCTTGGCGCGGCGGAACAGTTCATCGGGCATTTCCAGGGTGGTTTTCATGGATCACCGGGCGGTGTTGAACAAACGAATGAACCATCATACCCATAAATATGGTTCTCGGTCAATTCGTCGCGTGGACGAGGAGCCAGGGCACCGGCTCGAAATCGATAATCTCGTCCTTCACTTGGAGATCGTTGCTTAGGATGCGGACCGATGCGCTGTCAATGTAGGCCGGCTCCGCCTTCATGCTTTCCAGCGCATCCACGCGGGCACTGAAGTCGGAATCGATTTCTCCCGCATCTGGCCGGCCGCACAGATGATGCTTGCCAGCGTCGATCATGGCGCGCCTAGATATTCACGCAGGCTCAGTATCCGGATCTTCCCGTATAGCTTGAGCGCGAGCAGGGCCTTGTCTCCCGTAACGATGACTTCGGCGCGGCCCGCCACTGCGCATTCGAGTATCCTGTTGTCCGGGTCGTCCTGCACGACTCGAAGCCGTCGCTTCGGGGCGACGATCAGGGCCAGCTCGGTGACAAACACGGCGACATGCGCGAGTTCCTCGGCATCGCGCGCAAACTTGCGTGCGAGCACCTCGAGCAGTTCGTCAACGATGGGCCGGGACAAAACGAGCTGGTCTGTCTCGTCAATAATCCGCAGCAGAGCGGCCTCGCCCCGACCGCCGGGAAACGCCAGTGCAGACACCAGCACGTTGGTATCGAAAACGACCCGCCTGCGCACGTTCACGCACGCAGGTAGCGATCGAGATCGGTTTCAGTGAGTATGCCTTTGTCCCGCGCCATGCGGCTCCAGTAAGCCTGCATGCCACGCAGCTCCTGACGGCGACGTTCGACCGCGGCCTGGCGCAGCGCGTCCTGAATGACTGCGCTCAGAGTCTTGCCCTCTGCGCGGGCCAGTTCTTCGGCGTGGCGCGCAAGATCAGCGGGGAGCGAAATGGTTTTCTTGACGGCATTGCTCATTTGAGACGCTCCTATCAGCGCGGTATGACTTAATCATACTAGCCGGGAGCGGGACGCGCAACCGCTGCCAATTGATGATCCTGGTGTCCGCGCCAGTCCGGCTGAAGAATCCCGGCGTAGCGCAGGTCTAGGGCATCGCTCCGGCCAGAAGCAGTAGCCCATTGCGCCTGACCCAGCTTATTTCGCAGCCTGGCGTCCACCGCATCGCTTGCGCTTGCCGCCGCAGACCGAACCCGGTACCGTGGCGCAGAAAAGCTTCGCACACAAAAGGGAAATGCAATGGAACATTCGATCCGCCTCGATGGGAAAACCGCGCTCGTCACCGACGCCTCCAGCGGGCTGGGCTGGCGCTTCGCCCATGTCCTCGCGCAGGCGGGCGCCAGGGTCGCGCTGGCCGCGGGCCGCAGCATGATCACGCGCAAATGCCCCGGGCGCATCGTCAACATCGCCTCGGTCGCCGGCCTGCGCGTGCTGGCGCAGTTGTCGACCTACTGCATGTCCAAAGCCGCGGTGATCCAGATGACCAAGGCGCTGGCGCACGAATGGGGGCGCTACAACATCAATGTCAACGCGATCTGTCCGGGATACATCGAAACCGGGATAAACCGGGCTTACTGGGAAACCGAGGGCGGCAAGAAGCTGATGAACCTGCTGCCGCGCCGGCGCGTAGGCCAGCCGGAGGACCTGGACGCGCTGCTGCTCTTGCTCGCCTCCGAGCAGTCCGGTTTCATCAACGGCGCAGTCATCGCGGCCGACGACGGGCTGGCCGTGGGTTAGCGTGCTTGGCGCGGGGCGGCCTGCTTCGACCGGAACTGCTTTTCGAGCTGGTCCGCGGCGGCAGGATCGAGTTTGCGCAGTCCCTGCAGGGCCTCGTCCCTGCGTTCGTTTTGTCCGGTGAGCTCATAGGCAGCGGCCAATCCGTACCAGGCCTGCGCCAGATACGCGTCGTAGCGCACGCTTTCGCGGTAATTCGGCAGCGCCTGATCCGGATCGTCATGCTGCATATAGTGCTCGGCCAGGGCCAGATAAGCCTGCGCCGACTCGGGCCGGTTGCGCAGTGCCTGGCCGTAGGCTCGGACCGCCAGGTCGCTGCGGCCCAGCGCGTCCTGGCTCTGCGCGAGTGAAAGCCAGGTGTCCTCGTCTTCCGGGCTGATGCGCAGCGCCTGCTGGTAGGACTCGATGGCCGCGGCGTGCCGGTCCTGTCGCGCCAGCGCATAGCCCTGCAGCCACCACCAGTTGGCGCCGCTCGGGTCGCGCTGCAACTGGGCCTGCGCCAGGGCGACCATGCCGTCCCAGTCCTGTTTCTGTTCCAGCTCGACGATTTGACGCGAAGTGCCCTGGTCGACATGGCGCGCGAATGCGGCCACCGTCGGTGTCACCGCCATCGATGCAACCTGCACCGCGATCGGCGTGCAGGCGCCGCCGGCGGCAAGGCAGGCGATGATGCCTGCCCGCCTGAGCAAGCGGGGAATCAAAAAACGCTAGACCTTATTCTGGTACACATAGGCCTGCTGCTTCACGCGGGATTCCTTATCGCGCTCGAGCTCATCCAGGTCCTGTGCGTGGTCCCACCAGATTGCGCGGCTTTTTCGCTGCTCCGCCTCGAGCTGGGGCCTCTGCTGCTTCAGCTCGCGAATGAACCGGGTGAATTCCGATTCGTAGGTTTGCGGTTTGAACTCGGCGAGAATTCTGCTGAGCCTGGATTCATGCGTCGCCATGGAGATACCCTTTCAGAATTGTTCTTCGCTCAGCGCCATCACGCCGGCGGCGCCGCGCACTACGGTGTTGCGCAATCCTGGCGCCTGCGCCAGCACGTGGTCGGCATAGAATCGCGTGGTCGCAATCTTTGCCTGGTAGAACGCCGCGTCGCCCTCCTTCGCCGCCAGGCGCTTTTGCGCCACCAGCGCCGCACGCGCCATCTGCCAGCCGCCGCAGACTATGCCCATCAGCTTGAGAAACGGCACCGAGCCCGCGTGCACCGCCTTGGGGTCTTTCGCGTAAGTGGAGACGATCCAGGTCACGCTTTCTTCCACCGCCTTGATGCCGGCCGCAAGACCCGCGCGTATGTCGGCCATGTCCTCGCCCTGTGCCTGTGCGAGTTCGCCCTCGACCACGCGCATCGCCTTGAGCACTTCCTTCGCCGTCGCCCCGCCCTCGCGCGCCAGCTTGCGTCCCACCAGATCGTTCGACTGGATCGCGGTAGTGCCTTCGTAGATGGTGGTGATGCGCGCGTCGCGCAGGTGCTGCGCGGCCCCCGTTTCCTCGACGTAGCCCACGCCGCCGTGCACCTGGATTCCGGTCGAGGCCACTTCGATGCAGCTCTCGGTGCTCCAGCCCTTCACCACCGGAATCATCATGTCGGCGAACGCCTGGTGCTTGGTCCGCAGCGCCGAGTCCGGATCGCGATGGGCGATGTCCATTGCCGCGGCCACCACGTAGGCGAGCGCGCGCATCGCCTCGGCCTGCGCCTTCATGCTCATCAGCATGCGGCGCACGTCGGGCTGGCGGATGATGGGCACGGCCTTGCCGCCGCCCGCGAGGTCGCGCCCCTGCACGCGCTCCTTGGCGTAGGCCAGCGCCTGCTGGTAGGCGCGGTCGGAAATGGCGACGCCCTCCAGGCCGACGGCGAAGCGCGCCGCGTTCATCATGATGAACATGTACTCCAGGCCGCGATTCTCCTCGCCGATGAGATAGCCGAGCGCGCCTTCCTTTTCGCCGAAAATCAGCACCGCGGTAGGGCTGGCGTGGATGCCTAGCTTGTGCTCGATCGAAGCGCAGTGCACGTCATTGCGCTTGCCCAGACTGCCGTCTGCATTGACCAGGAACTTGGGCACGATGAACAGCGATATGCCCCTGACGCCTTCGGGCGCGTCGGGCGTACGCGCGAGCACCAGGTGGATGATGTTCTCGGCCAGGTCGTGCTCGCCGTAGGTGATGAAAATCTTCTGCCCGTGGATCCGGTAGTTCGCGCCTTCGGGTACCGCTTTCGCCTTCACCAGCGCCAGATCCGAACCCGCCTGCGGTTCGGTCAGGTTCATGGTGCCGGTCCAGCTGCCTTCGACCATTTTCGGCAGATAGGCCTTTTTCAGTGCGTCCGAGCCGCGCAACAGCAAGGCCTCGATCGCGCCGCAGGTCAGCAGCGGGCAGAGCGAAAACGCCATGTTCGAGGCCTTCCACATTTCCATCACCGGCGTCGCCACCAGCTTGGGCAGGCCCTGGCCGCCGAATTCAGGCGGAAACTGCAGCGCATTCCAGCCGCCTTCGACGAATTGCTTGTAGGCCTCGACGAAGCCCTTGGGCGTAGTGACCTTGCCGCCGTCCCACCTCGAGCCTTCCACGTCGCCCGACTGGTTCAGCGGCGCCAATACCTCGGCGCAGAACCTGCCGCTTTCCTCCAGAATCTGATCGACCAGTTCGACGCTGACTTCCTCGCAACCGGGAAGCTGCGCTATCTCGTCCAGACCGGCGAGCTCCTTCAGTACGAACTGCATGTCTTTCAACGGCGCTGCATATTCAGTCATGATGATCTGCCTCGAGTACGAAAGTGACAATCACCTGCGGTTCCCGGATACCGCCGCAGGCGGCCAACGCAGTTCTTGCAAACGCCAAACTCGGCACCGGGTTTTATCCAAGTTTCAGCACTTCAGATCGAACTATCCTCCAACGCCCGCCGATGTCGTCAAACCGGCATTGCGCGCTGCGCGCGCCAACCGTGTTTTCGGTACGGATAGAAACCATCCGTACCGAAAACACGGTTCTTGTAAACACCACCACGCGCGGCGTCGGGTTCTATCCAAGATCGCGCGGACGGTTTTTCGTCCGCGCAAGCGCCTTAACCCAGTTCCTTGACCAGTTCCGGTACGACCTTGAACAGATCCCCGACGATGCCGTAGTCGGCGACCTGGAAAATCGGCGCTTCCTCGTCCTTGTTGATGGCGACGATGACGCGGCTGTCCTTCATGCCGGCCATGTGCTGGATCGCGCCGGAGATGCCGATCGCGATATACAGTTCCGGGGCGACGATCTTGCCGGTCTGACCCACCTGCCAGTCGTTCGGAACGAAACCCGCGTCCACTGCGGCGCGCGAGGCGCCCATGGCCGCGCCGAGCTTGTCCGCGAGCGGATCGAGCAGCTTGAAGTTTTCCGCCGAGCCCATGCCGCGGCCGCCTGAAACAATGACTTTGGCGACGGTCAGCTCCGGGCGTTCCGATTTGACCAGTTCGCGACCCACCAGGCTGGACAGTCCTGCATCTGCCAGCGCGGCCAGCGTCTGCACCTCGGCCGAGCCGCCGCTGGCTGCCACCGCGTCGAATCCCGTGGCACGCACCGTGATGATTTTCACCGCGTCCTTGGATTGCACCGTGGCCAGCGCGGTGCCCGCATAGATGGGACGCACGAAGGTGTCGGGTGATTTGACTTCGACGATTTCGGAGATCTGCGCCATGTCGAGCAGCGCGGCGATGCGCGGCGCCACGTTCTTGCCGAAGCTGGTCGCCGAAGCCAGGATATGGCTGTAGCCGGAGGCGATCGAGGCAACCAGGGCGGCCAGGCTTTCGGCAAGTTCGTCTTTGTACTGGGGCGCATCGGCCACCAACACCTTTTTCACCCCGGCAATCTGCGCACCGGCCTGCGCGGCCGCGGCACATCCGCCGCCTGCGATCAGCAGCACGATATCGCCGCCGATTTTCGCGGCAGCCGCGACCGTATTGAGCGTGGCGCCCCGGATGGTTTGATTGTCGTGATCTGCGATTACGAGTATGGACATTTAGATCACCTTGGCTTCGTTGCGGAGTTTTTCGACCAGGGCCGCTGCATCCGGCACCTTGACTCCGGCCTTGCGCTTGGGCGGCTCTTCCACTTTGAGGGTAGTCAGACGCGGGCTGACATCGACCCCGAGCGCGTCGGGCTTCAGCGTCTCCATGGGTTTCTTCTTTGCCTTCATGATGTTGGGCAAAGTGACATAACGCGGCTCGTTAAGCCGCAGATCGGAGGTAATCACCGCCGGCAGCTTGACCGAGATGGTTTCCAGTCCGCCGTCGACTTCGCGCGTAACTTCGGCTTTGCCGTCGGCAATTTTCACTTTCGAGGCGAATGTCGCCTGCGACCAGCCCAGCAGCGCGGACAGCATCTGCCCCGTCTGATTGCAGTCGTCGTCGATCGCCTGCTTGCCGAGGATGGCGAAATCCGGGCTTTCCTTCTTCACCACGGCCTGCAACAGCTTGGCCACGGCGAGCGGCTGCAGCTCGGCGTCGGATTCGACCAGAATCGCGCGGTCTGCGCCCAGCGCGAGGGCGGTGCGCAGCGTTTCCTGGCTCGCAGCCGTGCCGCAGGACACGACCAGTATTTCCTTGACCACGCCCGCCTCTTTCAGGCGCACCGCTTCTTCCACGGCGATTTCATCGAAAGGATTCATCGACATCTTGACGTTCGCGGTCTCTACGCCCGAGCCGTCAGCCTTGACGCGCACCTTGACGTTGTAATCGACCACCCGCTTGACGGGGACCAGGACTTTCATCGACTTGCTCCGTAGGGAATGAAAAGGGTGTAGCGCAAATTATAGCTTAGAACCCGCGGCCGAAAGAACGCCGCGCAGGGTCGTTCAGGGGTGTTTCCGGCAAAAAACGCGCTTTGTTAGACCTGGATCAATTCAATCAGGGCATCGGCCACCACCGCGCCCTGGCCTTTTGCCTTGACCATCACGGGATTGAGGTCTATCGAGGCGATACGGCCGCGCCCCGCCTGCATGATCTCGCCCAGGCGCATGGCGATCGCGGCCACGGCCGCAAGGTCCAGCGCCGGCTCGCCGCGCACTCCGTGCAGCAGCGGCGCGATGTGCAGGCCGGCCAGCGCCGCGATCATTTCGTCCGCGTCGAAAGGCGGAATCAGCAGCACGAAGTCCTTCAGCGCCTCCACGTACTTGCCGCCGTCGCCCACCATCACCACCGGCCCGAAGCGCGCATCGACGCGCGCGCCCAGCGCCAGCTCGCGCTGGCCTTTGACCATGGCGGCGACGAGTATGCCTTCGCGCGCGACCTTCATCTGCCCGAGCTGGCGCCACTGCGCATCGAAGGCGGCCGCCACCTCGGCTTCGCCGGCGAGATTCAATGCCACCAGGCCGAATTCGGATTTGTGCGGCACTTCGCTGGAACAGGCTTTCACCGCCACCGGCGCGCCCAGTTCGCGCAGCGCCTGGCGCGCCTCGGCGGCGCTGCGGCACAGGCGCGACGGGGCGACCGCTATGCCGTTGGAAGCGAGCAAGGCGAGGCTGTCGGCTTCGTTCAGAAAGGCTTTGCCGCCTGCGGCCGGATCGAAGTGGACCGGCGCGGCCACGGCGGGCTCGCGCGAGCGCCGCATCAGCGCCGTATGCGCGGCGAGCTGGTCCAGGGCGCGCAGCGCCTGCCGGTCGCTGCCGAACACCGGCACGCCCAGCTTGACGAAGGGCGCGGCCACCTCCGCCTGCGGCACGGACAAGGCCAAAGGCTTGCCGGTGTGCGCGATGAAATCCGCCGCGTCGCGCGCAAAGGCCTCGACGTCGTAGCCCGTACCCGCGACCGGAATCCCGACGAAAAACAGGTCTGCGCCTGCGTCCCTGCCCACGGTCTGCAGTATCTTGCCGAACAGGCTGCTGTCGCTCAACAGCGCGCCGGTGATGTCGATGGGATTGGTGGTGGTGGCAAAGCCCGGCAAACTCGCGGCCAGCTGCGCCCGCGTCGCCTCAGCCGGGACCGTGAGCGGAAGTTTGAATTCCTCGGCCATGTCGGCCGCCATGACGCAGGTGGCGCCGGAATTGCTCACCGCCACCAGGCGCCTGCCCCGCGGCCGCCAGCCCTTGAGGTAGAGCTCGGCCGCATTGACGAGGTCGTCCGGGTCGGCTGCGCGCCAGAGGCCGTGGTGCAGCAGGAAGGCGTCGACCACGCGGTCTTCGGTCGCCATCGAGCCCGTATGCGAGCTGGCCGCGCGCTGGCCGCTGGGCGTGCGGCCCGATTTCAGCACCACCACCGGCAGATCGCGCGCGCGCGCGATGGCGGCGGCTTCGGCCAGCTTGTGCGGATCATTGACCGTTTCAAGGTACAACAACAGCAACTTCACCGCAGGGTCCTGCGCGACCACCACCGCCAGTTCGGCCACGGTGATGTCGGCCTCGTTGCCCGTGGCATGACAGTGGCGCAGGCCGACGCCGCGCTTGCGCAGCAGGCCGTAAATCAGCTGCGACAGCGCGCCGCTCTGGCTGACGATGGCCGCAGGCCCGGGGATATTCGGCAGGTCGTTGAAAATCGTGGAGAAATTGGCGATGGCGCCGTTGCCGAAATTGGCCAGCCCCTGGGAATTGGGACCGACGATGCGCATGCCTGCGCTGCGCGCGCGCGCCAGCATCGCGTCCTGGACACCCTTGCCCGCGGAGCCGGTCTCGCCGTAGCCCGAAGCCAGTATCACTGCCACCTTCACGCCCATGCCGGCGCACTGCTCCACCGCCTGCACCGTGCCCTCCCCCGCGAGCGCCACGATGGCCATGTCCGGCACTTCCGGCAGATCGGCCAAATCGGGATAGGCCTTGTGGCCCTGCACCTGGGCGCGCGCCGGATTGATCGGGTACACCTTGCCCTGGTAGCCGTAGTTCTTCATGAACAGTATCGGCCGGCCGCCGACCTTGTGCGGATTGTCGGACGCGCCGACGACCGCGATCGATTTGGGATTCAAGGCTGCATCGAGATTGTCTGGCATGGTCATACGGCTCCTAAGGAAAGGATGGCTCAGCGCGGCTTTGCGCTCCGGTCAGGCCGGACGCATTTTCTTCCACATGTTCAGGAACTGCTCGCGCACCGGCAGGATGCGGCGCGGATTCCAGACGCACCAGCAGGTCGACAGGATCCGGCTCGGCTTGAGAGGCACGAAGCGCACGCCGCGCATGCCGGAGGCGCGTATCGCCTCCGGCACCACGGCGACGCCCAAACGCCTGGCAACGAGCGCGACCACCGACAGCCAGTGCCGCGCCTCGAACTGCAGCTGCGGCGGAAAGCCGGCGGCGACGCACAGTCCGATGATATGTTCGTAATACAAGGGCGATGCCGCGCGCGCGAACAGCACGAAAGGCTCGTCCGCAAGCTCGCGCAAGTCGAGCAGGCGGCTGCCGGCGCAGCGATGCCCCTGCGGCAGGCAGGCCACGAACGGTTCCTCGGCGACGCGCAGACCTTCCAGTCCCTCGGGAATCCGGGGCGCGTTGACGTAGCCGAGTTCAAGCCGGTCACGCGCCAGAGCCTCAATCTGCTCGGACGAATTCAGTTCGACCAGCGTCAGTTCCACCTGCGCGTATGCGCTGCGGTAGGTTCTGATCACTTCCGGCAGGCCACGGTAGAGCATGGAACCGGAAAAACCGACGCGCAGCCGTCCGGTGCTGCCGCTCGCCACGCGCCGTGCCAGATCCTTCGCATCGCCGAATTCGGCGAGGAGGTGGCGCGCGCTTTCGAGGAAGGCCTCGCCCGCCGGGGTCAGGGCCACGCGCTTGCTGTCGCGCTCGAGCAGTTTCGCGCCGAGCTGCTCCTCCAGCTGGCGGATACTCAGGCTCAGCGGCGGCTGCGAAATCGACAGCCGGCGCGCCGCGCGGCCGAAGTGCAATTCCTCGGCGACGGCAACGAAATAGCGCAGGCGGCGCAGATCCATGGCGCTAGATTACGATACCAGGAACATATCGATCAAGAGAATAAAAGGATTGGACGGTATCGTCATTCCTGCCAATACTGACATGGTTCGCACAGCCGCACGGGGGAGTCATGAAACTGGAAAACGTGGATATGCCGTCAATGTACGTCCCGGACAGCTACGGCAGGAATTTGTATCGCATCGACCCGCAATACGAGCGCCTGCTCAAGCTCTATCTGCCGCAGGACCTGTTGCAGCATCTCGCGCCGCAGTTCGAGCGCCTCGGCGGCCTCGCCGGCGCCAGGCTGGACCAGCTTGCGGGCACCGCCGACCGCAACCCGCCTACGCTGCACCAGCGCACGCGCAACGGCGGCGACATCCAGTCGATCGAGAAACACCCTGCGTTCGAGGAACTCGAGCGCTATGCCTACTCGGAATTCGGCCTCGCGGCGATGTCGCACCGGGGCGGGGTGCTGGGCTGGCCGAAACCGATGCCGCCGGCGGCGAAGTACGCATTGACCTTTTTGTTCGTGCAGGCCGAGTTCGGCCTGTGCTGCCCGGTGAGCATGACCGATTCGCTCACGCGCACGCTGCGCAAGTTCGGCGCACCCGAGCTGCTGGCGCGCTACCTGCCCGAGCTGACCAGCGTGGACATGGACGCGCTCGCGCAGGGCGCGATGTTCATCACCGAGCACGGCGCCGGCTCGGACGTGGGCGCCTCGGTCACCACTGCGCGCCCGGCGGGCGACGGCAGCTGGCTGCTCGAGGGCGAAAAGTGGTTCTGCTCGAATCCGGACGCGGGCTTCGCCATGGTGCTTGCGCGGCCCGAGGGCGCACCGGCGGGCACCAAGGGCCTGGCGCTGTTCCTGCTGCCGCGGCAGCTCGCCGACGGAACGCCCAATCGCTACCGCATCCTGCGGCTGAAGGACAAGCTCGGCAGCCGCTCCATGGCGAGCGGCGAAATCCGCCTGGACGGCGCCACGGCCTACCTGGTGGGCGAACTCGGCCGCGGCTTTGTGCAGATGACCGACATGATCAACAGTTCGCGCCTCTCGAACGGCGTGCGCGCGGCCGGCCTGATGCGCCGCGGCCTCAACGAAGCGCTGTTCGTCGCGCGCGAGCGCCTCGCCTTCGGCAGGCGCCTGATCGATCTGCCGCTGATGCAGCGCCAGCTGGTCAAAATGATGGTGTGGACCGAACAGGCGCGCAGCATGATGTTCCAGACAGCGGCCGCGCTGGAGCGCGCCGACGCGGGCGATGAGACCGGACGCGGCCTGACCCGGATCATGACGCCGCTGATCAAGTTCCGCGCCTGCCGCGACGCGCGCAAGGTCACGGGCGATGCGATGGAAGTGCGCGGCGGCTGCGGTTACGTCGAGGAATGGGCCGAGGCGCGGCTCGTGCGCGACGCGCACCTGGGATCGATCTGGGAGGGAACCAGCAACATCGTGGCGCTGGACGTGCTGCGCTCTATCCGCAAGTCGGACACCGTGACCAGGCTCTCGGCGCACTGGCGCCGCCTGCTCGAGGAAGCGGAGCTGCCGCGGGAAACGCGCGAGCGCTACGATGCCGTACTCGGCCGCGTCGCCGAACTCGCGTCCTTTGCCGCGGCGACGCCGCGCGAGGACCTCGCCAGGCAGGCGGCTTCCGCGCTCTACCATGCCACCACCGCGGCCGCGATGGCCTGGGAGGCGCAACGCTCGGGCGATGCGCGCCGCCTGCTGCTCGCGGAACTGGTGCTGCGCCACAGGCTGGGCGCGCGCGACCCGCTGGCGCGCGAACCCGATCACGCCGCCCAGTTCGAAAAGCTGCTGTCCGAATCGAGCATGAGCCGCAGCGAAATTCCGGGGTTCAGCTGAATATGGTAGGGGTCGGGTTCACTCTAGGGAGTCGGGTTGCGCACTCTAGGCGCCGGGTTCTACTCCCGCCACGATTGCTTGCCTTGCGCACGAGTGGCGCGTACATTTGCAGCGCAGCTTTAGTGAATAATCATTTCCGCATTTTCCTGGAGGAGACAGCAATGAACGGTCGTTCGCGCATTCTTGCCATACATTTTTCATTTGCCGTCGCGGCGGCGGCGCTGGTCCTGAGCGCCAGCGCTCACGCGCAGAAGTTGCCCGATACCATGTCCTGGTCGTCCTACGATGTGGGATCGGCAGGCTATGCGCAGGCCTCGGCGATCGCCGATGCCTTCGGCAAGAAATACGGCACCAAGGTGCGCATCCAGCCCTCGGGCTCGTCCATCGGCCGCCTGCAGCCGGTGCTGGAGAAACGCGCGGACTTCGGCTTTCTCGCCACCGAGACGTTTTTCGCCGCCGAGGGCGTGGAGGATTTTGCCGCGCGGCGCTGGGGCCCGCAGGACCTGCGCGTGCTCGCGGGCGCGGCCTCCTCCTTCGGCATGCCGACGGCGGCCGACGCCAACATCCGCACGCTCGCCGACGTCAAGGGCAAGCGTTTTGCCTACGTTGCGGGCAACCCCTCGATCAGCGTCAAATGCGATGCCGTGCTGTCCTTCGTCGGCCTCACGCGCAAGGACATAGACGTGGTCATGTTCCCGACCTACGGCGCGGCGATGAGTTCGATCGCACAGGGCAAGACCGATGCCACCTGCACCACCACCACGCCCAGCCAGATGTACGAGCTGCAGGCCTCCCCGCGCGGCATACACTGGGTCGACCTGCCGGCCGACAACAAGCAGGGCTGGGCGCGCGTGGCGAAAGTGGCGCCCTTCCTGGCGCCGCGCGTTGAAACCGTCGGCGCCGGACTCAGCGCGGAGAAGCCCGCGCAGATGATGTCCTACCGTTACCCGGTGCTGGTCGTACGCGCGGACATGAACGCCGACGAAGTCTATGCCTTCATGAAGGCCATGGACGAGACCTTCGACATCTACAAGGGCGCGACCGCGGTCATGCCGCGCTGGAAGCTGAGCGAAGCCGGCACGCCGCCTATCGATGCGCCGTTCCACGAAGGCGCGATCCGCTACCTGAAGGAAAAAGGCATCTGGACCGCCGAGCACCAGGCCTGGAACGACGCCCGGGTGAAGCGCCTGAATGCGCTGCGCGCCGCCTGGCAGAACGCGCAGGCCGCAGGCAAGGGCAAGTCGGACCAGGAATTCGCGGCGATCTGGGAAAAGTTCCGCATGCAGGCGATCGACAGCCTGTAGTTCAATTCCCGCGAGCAGGTCCACCCGGTTGCGGGGGATCTGACTCGCGCTTTCGGGCCGCGGCGGAGCATCCTACATGCAAGCATCGACAGCCACAGATCGCCAGCTCAGGGCGGCGGCCCGCGGGCAGGCCGGACGCCTGGCCGGGGCCGCCTACTGGTTTGCCATGGCCCTGGGCGCAACAGGCCTGCTGATGGCGATCAACCAGACCTTCAGCCTGCGCTTTCTCGGCTTCGATCCGCTGGGCAATGCCTTCCTCTATTACCTGATCGGCATCTTTCTGGCCGCCTCCTTTCTGGTATATCCGCTGAGCAACAGGCACAAGGACCATGTCCCGTGGTACGACTGGGCGCTGGCGGCGGCGGCGATAGCCTCTACCGTCTATCTCGCCCTGCACGCCCTGACCATCATCGAACAGGGCTGGGATTTCCGCGCGCCGATCGCAGCGACGCTGACTTCGGCGCTGCTGCTGCTGCTGGTCCTCGAAGGCGTGCGCCGCTGCGGTGGCGTGCCGCTCCTGATCGTCGCCCTGGTGTTCGGCAGCTATCCGCTGTACGCGGGCAAGATGCCCGGCTTCCTCTGGGGAACCGCCTACGATCTGGGCGGGACCATACGCGCCCATGTGATGGGCGTGGAGAGCATCATCGGCATTCCGATGCAGGTGGTGGCGCAGCTGGTCATCGGCTTCGTCGTTTTCGGGGCGGCCCTGGCAGTGACGGGTGGCGGCGAGTTCTTCATGCGCTTCGCCGTCGCGCTGATGGGCAGGACGCGCGGCGGGCCGGCCAAGGTCGCGGTGATTTCCAGCGCCATCATGGGCAGCGTGTCGGGCAGCGTGATTTCCAATGTGCTGACCACCGGCGCCTTCACCATTCCGACGATGAAGAAGGCGGGTTATCCGCCGCACTACGCCGCCGCGATCGAAGCCTGCGCCTCGACCGGGGGAACACTGATGCCGCCGGTGATGGGAGCGGTCGCCTTCATCATGGCATCGTTCCTGGCCGTTCCCTACGCCGACATCATGGTCGCCGCATTCCTGCCGGCGCTGCTGTTCTATGTCGTGCTGCTGTTCCAGGTGGACAACTACGCCGCCCGCAGCGGACTCATGGGCATGGAGGAGCACGAGATACCCCGCGTGATGGAGACATTGCGCGACGGCTGGCCCTATCTGTTCAGCCTTGCAATGCTGACCTATATGCTGCTGTTCATGCGCATCGAGGCCTACGCGCCCTACTACGCCACCCTGGTGCTGGTGGTCATTTCGATGTTCAAGCGCGCGCACCGGCTCAACCTGAGCCGCCTGCTCGGGCTGCTGCACGAACTGACCAGCAGCGTGTCCAATCTGGTCGCCATCCTCGCAGGCATAGGCCTGGTCGTGGGTGGACTGTCCTACACCGGGGTCGCGGGCGCGTTTTCGCGCGAACTGCTGCTCTACGCCGGCGGCAGCGTCCCGCTGATGCTGGCCGCGGGCGCGGTCACCAGCTTCGTGCTGGGCATGGGCATGACCGTCAGCGCCTGCTACATCTTTCTTTCCATACTGCTCGCGCCCGCCCTGGTCGCGGCGGGCCTGGACCCGATCGCCAGCCATCTGTTCATCCTCTACTGGGGCATGATGTCCTACATCACGCCGCCCGTGGCGCTGGCGGCGATCACCGCAGCCGGGCTGGCCGGGTCCGACCCCTGGAAGACCGGGCTGTATGCCATGCGCCTGGGCAGCGTGCTATTCCTGCTGCCCTTCTTTTTCGTATTGAATCCGGCGCTGATCCTGCACGGCAAGCTGCCGACCATCCTCATGGCCGCCATCACCGCCGTGTTCGCCATGTGGCTGCTCGCATCAGCCGTCGAGTCCTATCTCTACCGCGTCGGCACCATCACCTGGCCGGTGCGCCTGGTCCTGTTCGCGGCGGCCATGGTGCTCATGTATCCGGGCCTGTACACCGACCTGACCGGTGCCGGCCTGACATTGCTCGTCTACCTGCTGAACCGGCTCAAGCCCGCATGGTGCGCAAGCAGTCCGCCGGCAGTTCGCGTACCGCGCTGAAGCGCTCAGCTTTTGTCGAAGCGCGGCAGGCTGCGCCCCCCGTGTACGAAGAAACCCGCGCGCACGCGATCGCCTATACAGAGGCCCGGCGCGCCGTGCGCCATCATGCGCAAGCCTTCGTCGAGATCGACCAGAACGATGACATAAGGCGCGAGCGCGCGGAATTCGTCGGTCGGCGCGCGCGCCACGCTGCTCAGGGCGTATACCGTTCCACTGCCCTGCGCAGTCCGCCATTCGAGCTTCGCGCCGCCGCAGCGCAGGCAGAACGCGCGCGCATGGAATTGCAGTGCGGCGCAGGCGGCACAATGCTGGTAGCGCAGTTCCCCTGCTGCGCAGCCTTCCCAGAAGTGCGCCGCGTGCTTATTCATCGCGGCGCAACACCAGACTGACATGCGAGGAGAGCACGCCGCCGTCGCCGTGCACCAGGGCGCAATGGCGTTCGCCTGCCTGGCGCGCGCCGGCCTTGCGTGCGAGCTGGCGCTGCGCTTCGGCGATGTGCGCCATGCCGCCGGCGACACCGCAGTGGCCGTAGGACAAGAGCCCGCCGTGGGTATTCAGGGGCAGCCTGCCTGCGGGCGCGAAGTCGCCGCTGCCCAGGCGCGCCGCCGCAGCGCCGCGCGCGGCGATGCCGATCTCCTCCAGCAGGATCAGCAGGGTGATGCTGAAGGAATCGTAGATGCCGAGGTAGTCGATGTCGCCCAGCCCGACGCCGGCCTCGTCCATGGCCGAGCGCGCCGCGCGGCGCGCACCCAGGTCCGAGACGCTGGCGATACTGCTGACATGCTGATGCAGGTGCGCCTGGCCGGCGCCGGCGATGCGCACGCCCAAGCCTGCGCGCGGCTCGCGGCTCACCAGCAGCGCCACCGCGCCATCCGATATCGGGCAGCAGTCGAGCAGTTTGAGCGGGGCGGCTATCTTCTTCGAGGCGAGCACATCGGCAACGCTGATCGGCTCCTTCAGGTGCGCTCCCGGATGCGCGCCTGCGTGGCGCCGCATCAGCACGGCGAATTCCGCCAGATCGGTTTCGCTCACCGGGTATTCGTGCATATAGCGCGAGGCGAGCAGCGCGTAGTAGGCGGGAACGCTGGCGCCGTAGGGCACTTCGTAGTCGGGATGCCCGACCTGCGCGAGCGTCTGGATCGCGGCGTCGCGCGTCTGCCCGCTGAGCCGGTTCTCGCCTGCCACCACCAGCACCTCGCGGCAGCGCCCTGCATCCACCAGTTCGCGCGCCAGCATCGCCATGGCGCAGCCCGTGGCCCCGCCCAGCTGCAGCGCGTGCGCATAGACCGGCTGCAGGCCGTAGTACTCGGCGAACACCGTGGACAGCATCAGGTGCGGCAGCGTGGTGGCATAGCCGCAGAGCAGGCCGTCGACCTCGGCACGCGCGAGTCCGGCGTCGGCCAGCGCCGCATTCGCCGCCTGCGCCATCAGCGTGAGCGCCGTCTCGCCTGCGTGCCTGCCGAATGCGGTGTCGCCGACGCCGGTGATATAGGCCATCAGCGTACGGACCGGCAGGTCAACATGGAATCGGGAAGTGTCATCCGGGATGGCGTAAAATTGTGCACCCACAATAAACTTTCTTCTTCCTTGTGAAAACCCCCAGGTTTCGGTTTGCGCAGCGGCGCGGCAGGCATATAGTGCGAATTTGCCGCGCGCGACCGGGCTTGCGGCTCCCTTATTCCGACTTCGGCATTTTCAACTTTCACTCCTCGAGGTAATCGACATGACCAAGATGATGCAGGACAAGGTGGCGGTGGTAACCGGATCCGGCGGCGGCATCGGGCGCGAATTCGCGCTGATGATGGCGGCCGAGGGCGCCAGGGTGGTGGTGAACGACATCGGCGCTTCGGTCAGTGGCGAAGGCAAGGACGCGGGGCCGGCGCAGCAGGTCGTCGACGAAATCCGCGCCCGGGGCGGCCAGGCGGTCGCCAACACCGACAGCGTATCCACCTGGATGGGGGCCAATGCCATCATCAAGGCCGCGATCGACAACTTCGGCCGCATCGACTGCGTGGTCAACAACGCCGGCATCCTGCGCGACCGCATGTTCTTCAAGATGAACCCGGAAGAATGGGGCGCGGTGATCGACGTGCACCTGAACGGGACCTTCTTCGTCAGCCGCGCCGCCGCGACCTATTTCAAGGAGCAGGAATCGGGCGCCTACGTGCACATGACCTCCACCTCGGGGCTGATAGGCAACATCGGCCAGGCCAATTACGGCGCGGCCAAACTCGGCATCACCGCGCTGTCGAAAATGATCGCGATGGACATGGCGCGTTACAAAGTGCGCTCCAACTGCATCGCGCCATTCGCCTGGAGCCGGATGATAGGCTCCATCCCCGCGGACACGCCCGAAGCCAAGGCGCGCGTGGACAAGCTGAAAACCATGGAAGCCGCCAAGATCGCACCGCTGGCCGTATTCCTCGGCAGCGACGCGGGCAAGGACGTCAGCGGCCAGGTGTTCGCGGTGCGTGCCAATGAAATCTTCCTCATGAGCCAGCCACGACCCTTGCGCTCGGTGCATCGCGACGGCGGCTGGACCGCGCAAAGCATAGCCGAGCACGCCATCCCCGCGATGCGCGCCGGATTCTATGGGCTCGACCGCTCGCAGGACGTGTTCAGCTGGGATCCGGTCTAGGCAGCGCAATACGCCGGCTCCCCCTATCCCCTATACGGACTAGCCATGCCCATCGACTACGACAAGATCAAGAACTGGCCCTTCAAGGACGTAGAGCAGATCTACTCCGAGAAGGACAGCATGCTCTACGCGCTGGGGCTGGGCTACGGCCACGACCCCATGGACGAGGCGCAGCTGCAGTTCGTCTATGAAAAAAACCTGAAGGCGGTGCCGACCATGCCGGTGGTGCTGGGCTACCCCGGCTTCTGGATCAAGGATCCGGAGAGCGGCATCGACTGGGTGAAAATCGTCCACGGCGAACAGGCGCTGCGCATCCTGCGGCCGATCCCTGCTGCGGGCACGATCATCGGTCGCACCCGCATCAAGGCCCTGGTCGACAAGGGCAGGGACAAGGGCGCATTGCTGGTCCAGGAGCGCAGCATCGTCGACAAGGCGAGCGGCGCAGTGCTCGCGACCCTGGACCACATCACCTTCTGCCGCGGCGACGGCGGCTTCGGCAAGGGCGACGAGGCCCCGCCGCCGCCCCCGGCCCTGCCAGACACGGCGCCGGATACCCACTGCGACCTGCCCACGCTGCCGCAGGCGGCGCTGATCTACCGCCTCTGCGCCGACAACAACCCGCTGCACGCCGAACCCGCCGTGGCCAGGGCCGCCGGCTTTCCGCGCCCTATCCTGCACGGCCTGTGCAGCTACGGCGTGGCCGGTCACGCGATCCTGAAGACATTCTGCGGCTACGATCCTGCCAGGCTGACCGGCCTGTCCTTGCGCTTTTCCGCGCCGGTATACCCGGGCGAAACCATACGCACCGAAATGTGGAACCGCGGCGACAGGATACTGTTCCGCTCGCGCGTGCTCGAGCGCGACGTGATCGTGCTCAACAACGGTGTCGCCACCATCGTCGCCTGATCCGCGATGAGCGACGACACCTTAAGGATGCTGCGCGACAGCGCCGCCGATTTCGCCAGCCTCGATGCGGCGCGCGTGCGCCGGCTGCGCGGCACCGATCCGGGCTTCGAGCGCAGCCGCTGGCGCGAGATGGCCGAGATGGGCTGGCTGGGCATCCTGATTCCGGAAGAACAGGGCGGGCTGGGCC
>JACZJV010000156.1 GCA_014860355.1 Burkholderiales bacterium
GCGGCGACCAGCAGCTTGTCGGCCACCGGGTCGAGGAAGGCGCCGAAGGCGGTGCTCTCGCCCATTCGGCGCGCGAGATAGCCGTCGAGCCAGTCGGTCAGCGCCGCCACGATGAAGATCGTGGTCGCGGTGATGTTCTGCACCGCGGGCGACATGGGCAGGTAGTAGACGGCCACCAGCAGGGGAATCGCCACGATTCTGGCCACCGTCAGAACATTGGGAATATTCAGTCGCATCGTTTGCCCGCCAATACCTTGTCCTTAGGCCCGTTCGGTCGACTCAATGCAGACGGCGATAGATTTCCTGGGCCAGTGCCGGCGAAATTCCTTCCACCGCAGCCAGATCTTCGACACCCGCCGCCATGATGCCACGCATCCCGCCAAAACGCGCGAACAGGCGCTGGCGCCGCCGGGGACCGATGCCATCGATGTCCTCCAGGCGCGAAGTGTTGCGGGTCTTGGCCCGCCGTGCCCTCATCCCCGTGATCGCGAAACGGTGGGCTTCGTCGCGGATCTGGGCGATCAGCATCAAGGCGGCCGAATCGCGCCCCAGAGCCAGGGGTTCGCGACCGTCGGCAAAAATCAGCGTTTCCAATCCGACCCTACGCTCCGGGCCCTTGGCGACTCCCACGATCCGCGCGGGGTCGAGGCCAAACTCCTCGAACACCTCGCGGGCAACTGATACCTGACCGACCCCGCCGTCGATCAATACGACATCGGGCACCCCGGCCGAGCCGCCCCCATCGGCCGCTTCATGGGCATCGCGGTAGCGCCGCTGCAGGGTCTGGCGCAGGGCGGCGTAATCATCTCCCGGGGTTATTCCGGCGATATTGAAACGCCGGTACTGACGAGGCTGAAGCTCATTGTTCTGGTAGACCACGCACGAGGCCTGGGTGGCCTCGCCGGCGGTATGGCTGACATCGAAGCATTCCAGGCGCAACCCGGCCAGGGCCTCGGCACCGTCGGCGTCGTCAAGTTCGATTCCGAGCATTTCAACCAGCGCCCTGGTTCTGGTCTGCTGGGAACCCTCCTCCGCCAACGCCCTGGCCAGCGCGCCGGCGGCATTGTCGCGCGCCAGTTCCAGCCAGCGGCGCCTGGTTCCCTGTGGCTCCGCCACCCACTGCAGCGCGTGTCCGGCGCGCTCCTGGAGGAAGTGCACAACAGCCTCGCCCGGGGCCGCCAGTTCCGCGACGATCAGGGGCGGCAAGGGATTAGCCTCGTAGTGCTGCAACAGGAATGCTTCCAGCAGCTCGCCGTGCACCTCGGCCTTGTCGTCCTCCCCGTCGAGCCAGGCGCCGGCTGGGAAGAACGCCTTGTCCCCAAGGTGACGCCCGCCCCGAACCATCGCCAGGTTCACGCAGGCACGCCCGCCCTCCACGGTCAGCGCAATGATGTCGGCCTCGGGATCGCCGGCTGCTTCCATGGTTTGCTGATGCATCACCTTGGCGATCGCGCTCAGGCGGTCGCGCAGCTTGGCTGCTTCCTCGAAGCGCAGCTCGGCAGAGGCGGCGTGCATGTCGGCCTCGATCTCGCGCATCAGCTCGAGGTGGCCACCGCGCAGGAAACGAACTGCGGAGGCGACGTCGCGGGAATATTCCTTTGCGCCGATCAGGCCGACGCAAGGGGCACTGCAGCGACCGATCTGGTGCAACAGGCACGGCCGCGAACGGTTGGAGAATACCGAGTCGGCGCAGGTCCGCAGCTGAAATGCGCGCTCGATCAGCTGCACGGTCTCACGTACCGCCCAGCCGCTCGGGTAAGGCCCGAAGTACTGGTTGCCCGGCTCGGGGGCACCGCGGTATGAGGAGATCCGCGGCAGCGCGTGCCCGGAGATCTTGAGGAACGGGTAGGACTTGTCATCCCGAAAGACGATGTTGTAGCGGGGATGGCCGGTCTTGATGAGATTGTTCTCGAGCAGCAGCGCCTCGGCTTCGGAGCGGGTGATGCTGGTCTCTATGCTCCGGACCTGTGCCACCATCCGCGCGATCCGCGGGCCGAGGCCGCTTTGGCGAAAGTACGAAGATACCCGGCGCTTGAGGTCGGTGGCCTTGCCGACGTAAAGCAGTTCACCGCCGGCGCCGATCATCCGGTAGATCCCCGGCAGATGGGGCAGACTCTTCAGGTAGGCCGCGAGGTCAAAATCGCGGGCCCCTCCTGCGGGCGCCGGGGCAGCCTCTTGCGCAGGCGGCTCCACGCGCTTGCTGCCCGGCACGACCACGATCCGCCGACCGGCTCAGCGCGCCCGCAACGCGTCCAGCCGGGCAGCAAAACCCCGCGGAGCGCGCCAGCGCAAACCCGAGAGCAGCTGGTCGGCGAGCTGCGGCTGGTTACACACCAACACCATGTCACACCCTGCGCTCAGCGCCGCCCGCGCTCGCGCGACCATGTCGCCGGCCCACGCCGCCGCCTCCATCGTCAGGTCATCGGAAAGAATCATGCCGCGAAAGCCGAGCCGATCGCGCAGTACCTGCTGCAGCCAGATCGGCGAAAAACCCGCCGGGGCGCTGTCGACCTGGGGATAGACCACATGTGCCGGCATTACCGCGGACAGGGTGTCACCAAGCCAGCCGTAGGGTGCGGCGTCGCGTCCCACGATGGTCTCGAGGTCGCGCTCATCGATCGGCACCTCGTGGTGCGAGTCGGCGCGGGCGTAGCCGTGCCCCGGGAAATGCTTGCCGCAGTTCGCCATGCCGCTTAGCAGCAGCCCATGGTTGAGACAGCGCGCGAGCAGCGCCACGACCCGCGGATCGTGGTGGAATGCCCGATCCCCGATGACGCTCGATGCTCCGTAGTCGAGATCGAGCACCGGGGTGAAGCTGAGGTCGACGCCGACCGCACGCAGTTCCCGCCCGATCGTCTGGCCGACCTCCGTGGCTTCGCGACAGGCCGCCAGCGGATCAAGGTCCCACTGTTCGCCGAGCGTGCGCATCGGCTTGAGCGCGGTAAATCCCTTGCGGAAACGCTGCACCCGTCCGCCTTCGTGATCGACGAAGATCAACAGCCGTGGGTCACGCAGGCCGCGAATTTCGCGGCACAGGGCGCTCACCTGGCGCTTCGAGGTGAAGTTGCGCGCAAACAGGATCACGCCACCGACCAAGCGGTGGGCCAAGCGGCGGCGGTCATCGTCGCCAAGTCTGGTTCCGGCCACATCGACCACCACCGGGCCCGGCCCCGCGACTGCTTTCATGATTTTGCCTCACTGGTTTCGAGCACCGCGAAAGCGACAGCGCTGTCGACTTCGTCGGACAGCGAAATATGCGCGCGCAAGCCGTGCTCCTGAAGATAGCTTGCAAGCGCATTGCGCGCCACTGCCACCGGCCGACCCCGCCGATCGTTGAGCACCTGCAGCGAAAGCAGACTCATGGGCGCCCTCAGCCCCAGCCCGAGGGCCTTCGAAAACGCCTCCTTGGCCGCGAAACGCTTGGCGAGATAGCGGGCAGCGTAGCTCGGACCATGCTCGCCGCGTTGGTAGCGGCGTTCGAATTCCCGCAATTCGTCGGGACCAAGCACCCGCCGCGCGAACCGTTGCCCCCAACGCTCGAGCAAGTTCTCGATGCGCTCGATGCGAACGATGTCAGTCCCGATCCCGTGGATCACCGCACACCGCCCTCGCGCATCAGCCGCTTCATTTCTCGCACCGCCTCGCGCAGCCCAACGAACAGGGCGCGGGCAACGATCGCGTGGCCGATGTGCAGTTCGCGCACTCCCGCAATCGCCGCCACCGGCTGGACATTGAAGTAGTTCAGCGCGTGGCCGGCGTTGAAACGCATTCCCAACTCGCCAATCGCCTTGCCGGCAGCCCTAATCCGTTCAAGTTCCGCGACCACTGCCGGGCTCTCGCTGTCCCGGCCCAGTACCCGAAAAGCGTGGGCATAAGGGCCAGTGTGGATTTCACAGACCCGGGCGCCGATCCGGGCGGCGGCCTCGACCTGGCGCGGGTCGGCGTCGATGAACACGCTGGTGACGATCCCGGCATCGGAGAGCTGGGTGATCACCTCGCGCAGGGCTGCTTCCTGGGCAACGATGTCCAGCCCGCCTTCGGTGGTCACTTCCTGGCGCCCCTCAGGCACCAGCATGGCCATTTCAGGGCGCAGCTCGATGGCAATTCCAACCATTTCGGCGGTCGCTGCCATTTCCAGGTTGAGCTTGATCTGGGTCAGGTCGCGCAGGCGACGGACATCCTCGTCCTGGATGTGGCGCCGATCCTCGCGCAGGTGCACCGTGATGCCGTCGGCCCCCCCGAGGTGGGCCTCGACTGCCGCCCATATCGGATCGGGCTCGTAGGTTGCCCGCGCCTGCCGTACCGTGGCAACGTGGTCGATATTGACACCGAGTTCGATCATTGCTTCTCCGCTTGCGCTGTTGGCACCGCGGGGCGGCACCAGGAAAATCAGAGATTCTGCAGATCGATCAGGATCTGGCGGCTCTTCAATACGCCCCCGTCGAGGTGATGTCCGACGATCGAGCGCATCAGGTATTTTGCCTCGTGGCGGCTGCGTTGCGCGCTATAGGACCCCGCTGCGATGTCACGCAGGGTGCTGCCATGGACCAGGCCGCTCGCCCCGGCATCGGCGGCAACGGGAGCAAAACCCGCGCCCGGCTGCCAGGCGTAGCGCCGGGCATCCTCGATCGGCTCCTGGGCAGTGTCACAG
>JACZJV010000021.1 GCA_014860355.1 Burkholderiales bacterium
TATATCTGGCCGCTGGGTCGGGTATGGTTGCTGCTATTTGCAGCGACTGCAGTGTTCGCCGTCATGCCCTGGTTGCCGCCGAAATTCCGCCGCGGCGCAAAGCGGGAATTTCATCTGCGCGTGCACCCCGACAATCGCTCAATCGCCCTGCGTCCGGGCGAGACCATTCTCGAAGCGGGCCTGCGCGCCGGGATAGGTCTGCCCTTCGAATGCCGTAACGGCGCCTGCGGCAAATGCAAATGCACCCTGCTGCACGGCAGTGTCGACTACGGCGACTATCAGGCAGGCGCGCTCGGCGACGCCGAGAAAGCGCAGGGCACGGCGCTCATGTGCTGCGCCATCCCCAGATCCGATCTGGAAATCGAATACGCGGCAGGCAACGCGACCGCGAACGTGCAAACCTATATCGGACGCGTGCACGGCATGGAACGCTTGTCCGACGAGGTCATGCGGCTCTTGGTTTCCTTGCCTGCGGGCGAGCGCCTGCAATTCGTCGCCGGCCAGTACATCAATATTCTGCTGGCGGACGGACAGCGGCGTGCGTTCTCGTTCGCCAATCCGCCGCAACAAGACGAATTCATCGAGTTGCACATTCGCCTGATCGCCGGCGGCCGTTTCACGACTCACGTCTTCGATCATATGAAAGTCGGCGACGATTTGCGCTTCGAAGGGCCGCTGGGCTCGTTCTTCCTGCGCGACAGCGACAGGCCGATCATTTTCGTCGCCGGCGCAACCGGGTTCGCGCCGATCAAGAGCATCGTCGAAGACGCGTTTCATCGCGGCCTGCGCCGGACTATGCTGCTGTATTGGGGGGCACGACGACCCGGGGACCTCTACATGATGGAACTCGCCCAGCGCTGGCAGCAAGAACACGACAACTTCAAGTTCGTACCGGTGCTGTCGGAGTCCAGGCCGGAAGACCAATGGCGGGGCCGAAGTGGCCTGGTGCACGTAGCCATTGTGGGTGATTTTCCGGACCTTAAGGGCTATGAGATCTACGTCTGCGGCTCGGCGAAAATGGTGGACAGCGCGTTCCCCGCCTTTCTCGAACAGGGCTTGTCCGAAGAGTATTGCTTCTCCGACGCCTTCCTGCCCTCGAGCAGCTAGTCGATGCAATTCACGGTAATCACACTCGGCACGCCATGATAAGCCGCTCTGCGGAGATTCCGTTCCAATGAAACCCGGGCCCATGCGCTGGTTGGTACTGGCGGCTCTGCTGCTGGTGTTGGTCATCACCACCACGAGCGCCTATATCCGCTTGTCGCAGGCCGGATTCGGCTGTGCCGACTGGCCCGACTGCTACGGCCGCAGCGTCTCAGCCTACACAGCCGGACAACTGATACCGGAACAGTCGGCGCTGTTCTGGGCGCGCGCCCTGCACCGTCTTGCTGCGAGTTCGACGGGCATACTGTTGCTGCTGATCGTATTTCTGGGCTGGCGACGTCTGCAAGACCGCGCAGCGCGCCTGGCCGCAATCGCGACCGTCGTGCTGGCCGGGTTCCTCGCCTGGCTAGGGCTGCTTACACCTTCGAAGCTCCCGGCGGTGACCCTGGGCAATTTGCTCGGTGGCATGAGCCTGCTTGCACTGCTTTGGTGGCTGCACCAGCGTGAACGCGGCGGTGGCCGCAAGCTGCAGTGGCTCGCATTGGCGGCGCTGGCTTTGCAAATCGCACTGGGCGGGATGATAGGCGCGCGCCACGCCGCGCTCTCCTGTATCACGCTGCCCGTCTGCGCCGGCGGCTGGTGGCCCGACGCGGTCGATTGGCGCGCGTTCAACCCTTTCTTCACCATGTCCGAAACGGGTCTGGAATCCGCGGCGCGCGAGGCGCTCATCCTAAGCCACCGCTACGGCGCGGTACTGGTGACGGGGATTCTGTGTGTGCTGGGCGTCAAAGCAGTCCGGCGTGGCGCAGGCGTCGCCGCCAAGGGATGGTTGCTGCTCGGCCTGCTGGGAATGCAACTGCTGCTGGGCGCGGGCATGGTGCTGGCGAATTTTCCGCTGGCGCTGGCGCTGTTGCACAACCTGGGCGCCGCGCTCCTGCTGGGCGCGACTGTCGGACTGAGCTTGGGGAATTGCGGAAATCAGGAGGCAATATGAGAATTGTCGATGCTCGCGGATTACCGCACCCCGAGCCGTTCGAACTTGTGGTGGAAGCCTTGACTGAGCTCGCCCTGGGCGATCAGGTGAAATTGATCATTCACCAGGAGCCGCGTCCGCTGTACCGTTTCCTCGAACGCAACCGCTACGGGTACAAGGCGGAGAGCTTTGCCGACGGGCGTTTCGAAATCACGATCTGGGAACTGGCCGCAGACTAGTTCGACCAGGCGCGCAGCTTGGCCACATCCGGGATGTAGATAGAGCGTCCATGGACTTCAATCAGGCCGCGCGCGGAAAGCTCTCGGAGAATGCGCGAGAAATGCTCCTGTGTCAGGCTCAGCCGCGATGCGATCACGCCCTTATTCGCAGGCAATATCACTTCAAGGGCGCTTTTTGACTCCGGATTGTCCTCGCTGTCGCGCAGAAGATAACCGATGATGCGCTGCGTCCCGGAATGCAGGGAATCGCTTTCCAGATCGCTCATCAGCCGGTGCAGGCGCCCCGACAGTCCGGCGATCATGCGGCGCACGAAGCGCGGATCGCGCTCCAATTCCTGAAACACGATTTCCCGGGGAATATACAGCAGCAGCGAATCGCACAGCGCCTGCGCGGTCACCACATGCGGGCGCTCCATGAACATGACCGCCTCGCCGAAACTTTGCCCCGGGCCGATCAGGTCCACCACTTTTTCATCGCCCCGGGGCGAGGAAAAGGCGAGCTTCACCTGCCCGTAGACGATGATATGAATGCCCAGCGCGGCATCGCCGCGATGAAACAGTACCTGCGCCCTCTCCGCGCGCACCTCCAGCGTGCTGACCGCAATGCGCTCGAGTTCTTCCCTCGCCAGTTCCTTGAACAAGGGTACGTTGGCGAGGAAGGTCGTTACCTTGATCGGCACGTTGAGCAATTCACCCCCCTATCGCGGGATATTGTAATTGTCGCGATTTCCCGTCACGCTGCGATTCTGTCCCTAATCCGCAGCGCCCGCAAATCCAGGAGGGCTAGGGGCTTGCGTCCACGGACGCGGGAGCGGTGCCGCGGCGCTTCGCGGCTTTCAGCGCCAGCAAGGCGATCAGCGTCCAGACCACGCTGCGCAGCGCCATTGCCCAGGCGGTGCGCTCTTCGAACGCGCCGCCGGTTGCAACATGTGCGCCGAACGCGGCGAACACCAGCAGCGTGCCCGTCGCGATTAGCAAGGCGAGCCCGGCCGCCCAGCGCCGGCGCGCCCACAGCGCCAATCCCGCGGCGACATAGGCAAAACCCGCAAGGAAATTGAACCAGAGCACGAAGCCGATCACTTTGCCCGCGGCCGTTGCACCATCACCAAACAGCACCGCGCCACCGGACCGGACGGTTGCAAGGCCGAAAGCCAATGCCACCACCGCCGCTGCGCGCACCAGCAAGCTCCAATTACGATTCGAGCTCATCATGTTCGTTATCTTTCAGAATCTCCGCGGCCCGGCCTTGGCCGCGAGCCCGCCCAGTACCGCTGCAATCGTGCCGAGCACGAACGCAATCAAAGCCACACCATTGAGCGCACCGCCCCAGGCGCGCCATGGCGCCGCCATGTTCCAGTCGCCCGCGACGCGCAGCAGCAGCGACAGGTGCAGCAGCGCAAGCGGCAGGTAGAAATAGGACGCATAGGGAACCGCCACGCGCAGCACCGCCGGCAGGATGATCGGCGCATGGCCGAATACCATGGAGAACACGAATCCAAGCAGCACGGCATGCAGCGCAGCGTCGTAGCCTGGGCCCGCGTAAGCCAGACCGCCGCTGGCGACGATCACGACGCCGGACAGCGCCAGCCAGCCATATCCCGTGAGCAGGCAGATGGCGATGAAGCGCGGCAAGCCCCTGCCCTTGACCGTGCGCCGCGCCACGTCCTGGCGCATCAGCCACAACGCCAGCAGCAGCATTCCCGCGCCGAGCAGCAGCGTTCCCGCGCTCCAGGCCAGCGTGGACCAGGCGATCGCGCCGAGCAAGATTGCCAAGGCCGCGACGAACACCCGCCGAGCGGCGGCCGAAGGCGGCAGCACGCGCGACAGTTCCAGGCGCTCGCCGGCTATCGTGAGCACCAGAAAGCCGATCCAGAACGGAACCGCGGTATGGATCGGACGCCCCGCCAGCCACTGCAGATTTCCCAACAGCCAGCACAGCGCCCCGAGGGCAAGCGTAAGCGTGAACAATTCGCGCTGGCGGCGATAGAACACGACTGACGCAGCCAGCAGCACCGCGCTGCCCAGCGCGACAAGCAGTGCAGCGGCCTGTGCCGGCAAACCGGCCATTGCTGCCGCCGCGCCGGCGCCGCTCAGCAGCGGCGCGAGATAGCCCCAGCGCCGAGACAGCGCCACGGCGCGTTCCAGTCCGATCACGGTGCCGAAGAAACCGCAGGCCATCAGCGGACCGTGCAGCAGGGCCATTTCCACGATGGGCTTCGGAAACGGCCAGCCCAGGCGCACCAGTCCCGCGGCCATGCCCGCGAACAACGACGCAAACGCGAGCACCAGCAAGGGCACTCGCCAAGCGACGCTGACGCCGGCGCTCACGCCGCTACGCTCCCGGATCTCAGGCCGATTTGGCGATGCGAACTTTCCATACTTCCGGACCGTTTTCAAGATAGTCCCAGGCAAATGCCTCGCCGCGCTCGGCCTGGAAATGGTAGTAAAGCGGCTTCGGGTCATGGTCGTTGACCAGAACGAAGGCACCGCCGGGCGCAAGCTGGTCGAAGGTATTGAAAATAAGCGGATGGCGTTCGCGCGGAATGATGTTGCGCACGTCGATGGTGATGGTCGCGTTTGTATTCACGGTTTCTGTCTCCCTTGGTGGTTCAAAAAAAATGTTCCGGCCTCGTCTCTCTCTCAGCCGGGCCAGCCGAAGGTCTGCCGTGCGCTCTCCGACATCATGTCGGGCGTCCACGGCGGATCCCATACGAGTGCGACATCGACGGCCGTGTCCTGCGGCAAGGCGGCACCCAGCGCGCGCAGCGCATTGGCGGTGATGAGATCCCCCATCGGGCAGGCCGGCGTAGTCATGGTGAGTTCGACATGCACCCTTCCCGGCGCTATGTCGATGCGGTAGACCAGCCCGAGATCGACGATGTTCATGCCGACCTCGGGATCGTCGACCTGGCGCAGCGCGTCGCGCAGTTGCTCTTCCGTAGGCAATGCGGCTTTGGATTCCATTTCTGCTCCTTACAGAACATACATTGTATATACGGCTTTACTATATACTAAGTTTTTGCCATAATCAATATACTATATACATCTTTTAATCGCGCCAGGGGATACCCTCATGCGCTTGACTACGTTTTCCGATTACAGCCTGCGTGTGCTGATCTATCTCGGCGTCCATGACGAGGAGATTGCCACGGTCGGCCAGATCGCCGACGCCTACGGCATTTCCGCCAACCATCTGATGAAAGTAGTGCATTACCTGGCGCAGGGCGGATACATAGAAACAGCGCGCGGCAAGGGCGGCGGCATGCGCCTCGGCTTGGCGCCGGAAAAAATAAACATCGGCGAGCTAATGCGCGGCACTGAGGACAATCGTAAGTTGGTCGAGTGTTTCGACCGCGATAACTCCAACTGCCGCATTGAAGCCGCCTGCGTGCTGCGCGGCATGCTTGGCGGCGCGCTCGATGCCTTCTTCACTTCGCTCGATACCTATACCCTGGCCGATTTGATCGCGCCGAAGCCGCGGCTTGCTAACATGCTGGTGCTGCCGCACAGGCGCGCCGGCTGAGATGCGGCGCTGACGCTGCTCGGTCTTTGCTTCATCTGCAACACTCCTTCCGCTTACGCAGTATCCAGTGTGTTGCATCCACCGGTTGAATCCGCAGTGGTTGAGCTGCCGACCAAGCCCCATCCCGCCAATAGCAGTTCAGGCCGATCAAGAGTCATAGCGATTTCGCTCATGAAAGGCCGTCTCGTGTAGCGCGAGCGATTCGTGCGGCGACTCTTATAACTTGCCAGCGCCTGCTGGTGGGCGCCCGCCGCCGATTAGAATGCCCCGAAACGCGGCCCCTTGGGCAATTCAGCAATTTTCGTCCTCATCCGCTACCGAAGCCTGCCGTCTCCGTCTCGACGTCCAGCAAAGGCTGCGGCAAAATGGCGGCAATCCCGCAGCGCCTGCAGACCGTGATGGGTCGATTTGACCGCCTCACTGAGCAGCCCGAGTTTGACCACGACTAGGAAATCAATGTTGCCGACAAATACGTCACCAGCTAACGCATGCGACCGAACCACCCCATTGCGAATCGGGCGTTCCATCCGCCGGATTGGCGATTCGAATTGACAGCAAATGGGAGTGTCGTTCCGCATGTTTCTGCTCGACCAGGACGATGGTCTGTATCGCTTGCCGAACACCAAGTTCGGGCGGATGCTCCGGGACCCGACAAGTTACCGCTTACCCCGTTTCGCCGGAACTCGGGTTCGCATGACCAACGTCGCTGTAGAGCTCTTGGACCGTCAGCCGATTCGCGTCGTTTGGATCACCTTCGGCTTTCTCACTTTTGACGGCGAGGGATACTTGATCGTTGACGCCTTCAATCGCCAACAATACGCGCGCGCGGAGTTGGGATTGGCTCCGTCGATCGCTGAGCGTGGGAGCGCAGGGAAAGTGGTCGACGCAGCCAGTCGCTTCGTCGCCCAGGGGGGTCTTTGGGCACCATCGAGAACTTTGCAGCGTCTTCTAGACGCGGCAGCGCTGGGGCAAGTGAAATGCACGCGCCTCTAGTTCAGTTGTTACCGAAACTTTGCAGGCTACGTACTTCAGCCCATCTCGTTCACTCTTGCCACATCACCATGGCACCCTGAACAGAAACCGACTAGCAACAAATCCCCTGCTTTGACTGTTCCGGAGAAATTGGCAACCGTGACCCCATTACGGCATTTCCCGCACCATACATTCGAAAGCAATTGCTTCCTTCAGTGATGTGGAATGGCTGCCCACAGTTTGGCCGCTGGAGCGGTAAATTGAGGGATTGATTCGACGGACATCAAATTCCTCAGTGTAAACGCTGTCATAAGTTGCATACCCGCCGGAGGGCTTAACTACGACGAGGTGACAGACAGAAACAATCTAAGCCGTCTCCCGCTCCGACCGTTCTGAATACTTCGGTGAGCTTGAGGACCGTTGTCGGCTGATGCTGAACAATTTTGGACAGGATAGCGCGAAGCGAGATCCTACCGACTTGTGTTCACGATTGTTGATGCTTTTGACGAGTGAAGTTATCCACGGGCGCGGGCGCGGCTCTTCCTAAAGAGCCTGAGGGCGCGCGACGGTGGGAAACTTCACGGCTGTACTGGCGAAAACCCGGTCGAGGCGCGACACTGATCAGGCGGCCGACATCCGGCCGTCGTCGTTTCCGGCCGGACACTGTTATCCGCAGCGCTCAGCCCGAAGCCAGTCCGGTAGTTCTCGATTCCGATCTCGACGCGCGTCCGCCAACGCGTCCAGCCGGTGGTCCATCAGAAACCGCCAGAACGGAGGCACGAGCGCCACACAGAACATCGTGAAGTAGCTGGCCGGAAGCCGCGGGGCTCCGTGCATCGAATGCAGTTCGTAGTACGGCGTCGTTGGCCGCAGATGGTGGTCGCTCTGGAACGTATTGTTGAACGTCAAGCAGTTGGTAATCCAGCAGTGGTGCGCCCATGCGTGCTGCGCTCCCGCCTCTTCGGCGTCTTCCCGTACCAGGCCGTAGTGGTGAACGTAGGTGATTACCTCGAAGCAGAAGATCGCGAATGCGGCTTGTCCGATGAAAAGAATGAGCCCTGCGCTTCCAAAGCTGGCGAAGAACGCGAGGGCCAACACGAGCGCAAGCGCGTAGTCTTGAATCATGCGATTGTGCCACCACCCTACCCTGCATCGCCGCATTCTCGCGCTTTCGACGGTCCAGGCATTGCGCAGGCCGTGCAGAAAGTCAGCAGACGCAAAGTGGTAGATCGACATACCGCGCGGTGCCGTTGCCCCCGCCGCGATGTCGCCGAAGTTCGCGTGGTGGTGGAAGTGCTCGATCACCATGTGCCCATAAAGGCATAGTGCCGTCATCAGCCGGGCAAGAAGCACGTCGAATTGCGAACGGCGATGCATCAGCTCGTGCGCGGTACAGATCGCCGTCGCGCTGCCCAATCCGACGCTCACGGTGAGCGCAGCAAGAGCCGGCCCGGATAAATTCATTCGAGATGCGTATCCTGCCGCCCAGGTAAGGATCGCGATCCATACCAAGGCGTAGATTCGCGGGAGGAAATCCAGATACGCGAGCAGCAACGGGTGGCGGTGCAGCCCCACGACCGGCAGTGCGCGGTCTTGCCCAATCAGGAGTCCCAGCACCGGACAGAGGCCGAATACGAGAATCGGTGCGAGCCAGGGCGTGTCCAGCCACAATCCGAAAGGCGCGAGTAAGGGCATGCACAGGCACAGCGGGAAAGCGGCAAGCTTCAAGGTCGAACTGTCCGCCATTACGCGCTCTTGATCAGGCCCAGAGCGACCGCCTTCTCCACGGCGCCTCGCTTGTTTTCGACTCCGAGTTTCCTTGTGATCCGCTCGTAGCGCGCTTTCACGCGCGACAGCGTGATCCCCAGTTCGCGCGCCGCTTCCCCGGCGGTGGCATGTTCCTGCGCCTTCGTCAGCAGATCCACGTCCAGCGCGTCGAGATCCAATTCGTCCAAGCCGGATTCGCGTAGCTTCACGTCCCACCATTCAAGCAATTCCAGCGCGAATGCGCGCATAAGGCTTCGATGCTTATTGAAGCTTTCGCGTGCGCGATCCGGCTCTACGCTCGTTCCGAGGTACAGAATCCCAAGCCGAATTGCCGACCTGCTGTGTGCGGGAATGACGATACCGGAACGAAATCCGTGCTCGGCCGCCTCTGCCATCAGACGCTCCTGGCCCGGGGAAGTCAGTGGTATCTCAGAGGCGAGTATCGGGCTCGTATTGTTCAGTGCATAGTCGATAAAGGGATCGATGGCGTACCACTTGTTCTGGTTATAGAGGAAGCACCAGTCCGGTTCGCATCCTACGAGGTAGCGATAGTGCTCGCGCTCGCCGCTGCGGAACAAGGCGCTGAACACGAACGAGCGCAATCCGAAATATTCGACGATCTGCCTGGCCGCGGCATCTACGTCGGCCTCGGTCTCGTAGCCGCTGATCCAGGAAATGCGATCATTGGCGTCGTCGAAGGAGCCGATCGTCCTAGGAGACCTGCTTCCCACGAAACGCCCCCAGTTGCTTTTCAAGCCGGCCGAGAACCCGCCATACCTCTCCGCGCACCCGTGGATAGTAGGGGTCGGACATGAGCAAGGTTCGCACGTCTTCCGTTTCCCCGCACGTCAAAACCATGGTAAATGATGTGCCGTCCCGCTCCACGAGCTCGCGCTCGCAGGCGAATGCATCGCGGTCGCGAAAAATGCGAACCTTGAGTATCTCGCTGCCCAGCCTGCTACTGAATTCGCTGAGCAGCGTCCTGGTTTTGCGTTTCAATGGCCGCGTCATTGAATGGCACCCCGCAATCCCGACAGAACAGCCCCGCCAGCACAGTGGGCGCCGGCACGTCGGTCCATGTAAATACGCTCTCGTCGCCGCAAGCAGGACACTCGCGGATCAGGAATGAAAAACGCTTGGCGCAAAACGGGTTCTGGCAGCGGAGACTGTCCAGCCGTCCGCAGTCGAGGCATTCAAGATCGTCGGCGTATTCTTGCCGACAGAACGGGCATAGTAATAGCAGCACGCTCAGATCCGGAAGTTGTTTCGCGGCCTAAAAGTATAGCGAAATTCTCTGCAAGTTCAAGTGCTCTCAGAAGCGCTTTCGGCAGCGTTGCGCGGCCGGTATTCCCAGCGGCGACGCAATCTGCATGCCCTCCCGCATACCCATCGCGGCAAAATAGTTATTGGTTGTCGCCTCGATCGAATTTGGACCCTGAGGGCGCTAAGGACGAAAGATGGCACGATATGGACAGGGATTTGGAGACCAGGCGCTAGCGCGCTTGCTGCCACCTGAGAGCGCGGCGACGGAAGTCGTTTTGCGAGAGGCCGGAGCTGGGGCGGGAACACTGGAGCGCCGGCGCGTCGAGGCGCGGTGCAGGCACGCTCGCTCGCGCGGCCTGGACCGCGGCGGACCGGCTTCAGCCGGTGCTAACCACGGGGGAGACGGATACCGTGCACCTGAATTCACGTTGTCTCGAGTCACGAGTGTTTATCATGGACGGACAGTCAATCGCATGGATGTCCGGAGATCCGATGCTCCCGGGTTGAATCGTGGCTTCGAGGAAGGCACGATTCCATTTGAAATCAGCTCCTGATTCTGCTTCGCCGCCCTCCGATAGAAACTGAGTTCAATCCGAAATACCACCGCCTAATCCGTACGTGCCAGACAGAAACCACACGCATCAGCCCCGCACAAGCGCGGGATTCGTGGCATCAGTGCTGGCGACCGTTCTTGGGTGGCGTCCCCCCGGGTCTTGCTGCAGTCAAGCGAAATTGTGGCTTCATCGAGGCTCCGATTTGCGCCCACAACGACCGCCCGGCATGTAAAGATCTCGCCACCTTCCATAACCAGTCGCGAGGTGACGAACATGCCCCAGACTATCCAGCGGGAGCCTGCATTTCTTCGACGCAGGCAGGTCGAAGCGCGCACGGGACTTGCGCGCAGCACAATCTATCAGTACATCACGGACGGCGTCTTCCCGAAGCCCGTGCCGCTCGGTCCGCGCGCGGTCGGGTGGCTCGAAGCGGAGGTGAGCGAGTGGATCGCCGAGCGCGTGCGGATCGCCCGAGGCGGCAGCCGGCATGATGAAGCGCATGCAAGGCTGCCGGCAGAATTGAATTTAGCGGGTGGTCGTGTCCCGCAACGATCCCTGCCAGCGCCGGGATCATTGACCGGTTTCGGTCGGGCGCTCGCAGCTGGCGCCCGACCG
>JACZJV010000157.1 GCA_014860355.1 Burkholderiales bacterium
CCCGCGACGCGCTGCCGGGCGCGCAGCGCGAGGCGCTGGAGGAGGCGGCGCAGCGCGTGCGCAGCTACCACGAAAGGCAGCTCGCGCAGTCCTGGCAGTACACCGAGGCCGACGGTACGGTGCTGGGCCAGAAGGTGACGCCGATCGACCGCGTCGGACTGTACGTGCCGGGGGGCAAGGCAGCCTATCCTTCGTCGGTGCTGATGAATGCGCTGCCGGCGAAAGTGGCCGGCGTGGCCGAACTCGTCATGGTGGTGCCGACGCCGCGAGGCGAAAAAAACGAACTGGTGATGGCGGCGGCGGCCATCGCCGGCGTCGACCGGGTGTACACCATCGGCGGGGCGCAGGCGGTGGGGGCGCTCGCCTACGGCACGCAAACCATCGCCCAGGTGGACAAGATTGTCGGCCCGGGCAATGCCTATGTCGCCGCGGCCAAGCGGCGCGTATTCGGCGTGGTCGGCATCGACATGGTGGCCGGCCCCTCGGAGATCCTGGTGATTTGCGACGGTACGGTCGACGCCGACTGGATCGCGATGGACCTGTTTTCGCAGGCGGAGCACGACGAAGTGGCGCAGGCCATATTGATCTGCCCGGACGCCGGCTTCATCGAGGCAGTGGCGGCGAGCATGGCGCGGCTGCTGCCGCAGATGGCGCGGCGCGAGGTGATTGGCGCGTCGCTGCAAGGCAGGGGTGCGCTGATCGAAGTGCGCAGCCTGGAAGAGGCCTGCGACATCGCCAACCGCATCGCGCCCGAGCACCTGGAACTCGCCGTGGCCGAACCGGAAAAGCTCGCCGACCGGATACGCCATGCCGGCGCCATATTCATGGGCGGGTACAGTTCCGAGGCGATCGGCGATTACTGCGCCGGGCCGAACCATGTGCTGCCCACCTCGCGCAGCGCGCGCTTTTCTTCTGCGCTCGGGGTGTACGATTTCCAGAAGCGCAGCAGCCTCATCCGGGTGTCTGCCGAAGGCGCGCAGACGCTGGGCAAGGTCGCGGTGGTGCTGGCCGAAGGCGAGGGCCTGCAGGCGCACGCCCGCTCCGCCGGCTATCGCCTGCGCCGGCCTTAAGGAGCGCGCATGAACCGCTATTGGAGCAGCGTCGCCAAGGGGCTGAGGCCCTATGTGCCGGGCGAACAGCCCAAGCTGGCCGGCCTGGTCAAGCTCAACACCAACGAGTGTCCCTACGGCCCCAGCCCCGCGGCGCTCGAGGCGCTGCGCATCGAAGTCGGCGATACCTTGAGGCTGTATCCCGATCCCAACTGCGACAGCCTGAGGCAGGCCATCGCAGCGTGCTACGGGCTCACACCCGAGCGCGTGTTCGTAGGCAACGGTTCGGACGAGGTTCTGGCGCACGCCTTCCTCGCGCTGCTCAAGCATGAGCAAGCCGTGCTGTTTCCGGACATCACCTACAGCTTCTATCCGGTGTACTGCGGTTTGTACGGAATCGAGTACAGGCAGGTGCCGCTGACCGAGTCCTTCGAGATACGCGTCGACGATTATCTGGCGCCGAACGGGGGCATCATTTTTCCCAACCCGAACGCGCCCACCGGCCGCCCGCTGGCTCTCTCCGAGATCGAGCGCCTGTTGCGCGCGAACGCGGAATCGGTGGTCGTGGTCGACGAAGCCTATGTGGATTTCGGCGCCGAGTCGGCAGTCGGGCTGATCGAGCGCTACCCGCAGCTGCTGGTCGTGCACACGCTGTCGAAATCGCGCTCGCTTGCCGGATTGCGCGTGGGATACGCGCTCGGGGACGCGGGGCTGATCGAGGCCTTGCGCCGGGTAAAGGACAGTTTCAATTCCTATCCGCTGGACCGTTTCGCTCAGGCCGGGGCTGCCGCTGCGGTGACGGACCGCGCCTACCTGGAGCAAACCTGCGCCAAGGTGATCGCCACCCGAACCCGTCTGGCCGATGAGCTCGGGTCCCTGGGTTTCGAGGTGCTGCCCTCGGCCGCCAATTTCGTGTTTGCACGCCATGGCCGGCGCGACGGCGCCGAACTCGCCGCCAGCCTGCGCGAGCGCGGCATTATCGTGCGCCGTTTCGACCAGCCGGCCCGCATCGCGCAATTCCTGCGCATCACCGTCGGCACCGATGCGCAGTGCGCGGCACTGATCGCCGCCCTGAGCGCGATCCTGGCCTAGCGTGCGATACGCGGCCTTCGAGTTCTTTGCAATGCGCGGGGATGCATGCCCCCGTGCTGCGCCATGTTTGCCCTCGCAAGATTCATTTTGCAGCGGGCACTTAATCGTTTATCGCGCTGGGTTAGAATGCAGGAAGTCCAGGCAATAGCTGCGATCGACCATATATGCGTACCGCGTCCATTACCCGCAATACCAACGAAACCCAGATCAGCGTCAAGCTGAACCTGGACGGCGCCGGTACGGCGAAACTGGCCACCGGCCTGCCTTTTCTCGACCATATGCTGGACCAGGTCGCGCGTCACGGCATGGTCGACCTGGAGATCGCGGCCAAGGGGGACTTGCACATAGACGCCCACCACACGGTGGAGGATGTCGGCATCGGCCTGGGGCAGGCAGTGGCCGCCGCAGTCGGTGACAAGCGCGGCCTGCGCCGCTACGGCCACGCCTATGTGCCGCTGGACGAGGCGCTGTCGCGGGTGGTAGTCGATTTTTCCGGGCGTCCCGGGCTGGTGTACCAGATCAAGTTCAGCCGCGCCTGGATCGGCGAGTTCGATGTCGACCTGGTGCGCGAATTCTTCCAGGGCTTCGTCAACCACGCGCAGGCGACGCTGCACATCGACAATCTGCGCGGCGACAACGCCCACCATCAGTGCGAGACCGTGTTCAAGGCCTTTGGCCGGGCGCTGCGCATGGCGGCCGAGGCTGATCCGCGCGCCGCGGGCACGATTCCTTCTACCAAAGGCAGCCTGTGATTTCACGCGTTTGACGCGATTGCACCGGGGCAGGCATATCACGAGAATGCGCAGTCCGGACGCCAGAGCGCCGCAGGGAATTTTGTTCCGCTAATTCTGTCCACATGCACTTGCAATGAGCTTAATCGCAGTAATCGACTATGGCATGGGCAACCTGCGCTCGGTATCCAAGGCGCTGGAGCATGTCGCCCCGCACGCGCAGGTGCACGTCACCTCGGATCCCGAGCTTGTGGTCCGGGCGCAGCGGGTGGTGTTCCCGGGGCAGGGGGCGATGCCCGACTGCATGCGCGAGATGGACGCGAGGGGCTTGCGTCCGGCGGTGCTCGAGGCGGCGCGCACCAAGCCCTTTCTCGGCATCTGCATAGGCCTGCAGATGCTGTTCGAGCACAGCGAGGAAGGCGATACGCCCGGGCTGGGAGTATTCCCCGGACAGGTCAGGCGTTTTCCGCCGCAGGCGATGAAGGATGCGCAGGGCGGCAAGCTCAAGGTGCCGCACATGGGCTGGAACGAGGTGATGCAGGCCGAAGCGCACCCGCTGTGGCAGGGCATCGCCGACGCCAACCGGTATTACTTCGTGCACAGCTTTTACGTAGAGGCGGGCAAACCCGAGCTGGTGGCCGGGTACAGCGTCTACGGTTTCCCCTTTACCTGCGCCGTTGCGCAGGATAATATTTTCGCCGTGCAATTCCATCCCGAGAAAAGCCAGACTGCCGGCCTTGCGCTGCTAGCCAATTTCGCGACCTGGAAACCCTAGGCGCCGGGCATCCCCCTTCCTTCACAGCCGGAACGACACATGCTTATCATCCCCGCGATCGATATCAAGGAGGGGCGCGCCGTGCGCCTCGAACAGGGCGACATGGACAAGGAAACCGTGTTCTCCGATGATCCGGCGGCGGTTGCAGGATACTGGCTGGCACAGGGCGCGCGTAGGTTGCACCTGGTCGACCTCGACGGGGCGGTCGCGGGCAAGCCCAGGAACGAGAGCATAATCAAGGACATCGTGGGCGCGATCGACGGCAGCATTCCAATACAGCTGGGGGGCGGTATCCGCGACCTGGACACCGTCGAGCGCTACCTCGACGCCGGCATCAGCTACATCATCATAGGCACGGCGGCGGTGAAAAACCCCGGGTTTCTGCAGGACGCCTGCGCTGCGTTTCCCGGGCACGTCATCGTCGGCCTGGACGCCAAGGACGGCAAGGTCGCAGTGGAGGGCTGGTCGAAAATGACTGGCCACGACGTGATCGATCTCGCGCGCAAGTTTCAGGACTACGGCGTCGAAGCCGTGATCTACACCGACATCGGGCGCGACGGCATGCTCAACGGGGTCAATATCGAGGCCACGATCAAGCTGGCGCGCGAGCTGGTGGTGCCGGTGATAGCGAGCGGGGGGCTCACCAACCTCAGCGACGTCAAGGCCCTGTGCAAGGTCGAAGCCGAAGGCATAACCGGGGTCATTACCGGCCGCGCCATTTACCAGGGTACGATGGACTTCAGGAAGGCCCAGGCGATGGCGGACAAATTGGGGCACGGAAAAAAGGAGGAAGGAGTAGCCTGAGCGCGAGGGCCGTTGTTTCCGCCCGCGTTCCGCCTCCTGCAGCATGGGTCTAGCAAAGCGTGTCATTCCCTGTCTCGACGTTACCCACGGCCGCGTGGTCAAGGGGGTGAATTTCGTCGGATTGCGCGATGCCGGCGACCCGGTGGAAATTGCGCACCGCTACGACGACCAGGGCGCCGACGAGCTGACCTTCCTCGACATCACGGCGAGTTCGGACGAGCGCGACATGATCCTGCATATTATCGAGGCGGTCGCGGCGCAGGTGTTTATCCCGCTCACCGTCGGCGGCGGCGTACGCAAGGTCGAGGATGTGCGCCGGCTCCTGAACGCAGGTGCGGACAAGGTCTCGATCAACACTTCGGCCGTGCACAATCCGCAGCTGGTGGCCGACGCCTCGGGCCGCTATGGCGCCCAGTGCATCGTGGTTGCCATCGACGCGAAACGCGTCGATCCACAAGGAAACGCGAAACGCGTCGAGCCGCAAGCCGGATCCGGGGCAGCATGCGCCGAACCGCGCTGGGAGGTATACACCCACGGCGGGCGCAAGCCCACCGGTTTGGATGCGGTCGCGTGGGCGCGTAGAATGCAGCTGCTGGGCGCGGGTGAAATCCTGCTTACCAGCATGGACCGAGACGGCACCAAGTCCGGCTTCGACCTGGAGCTGACGCGTGCCGTTGCCGATGCGGTGGACGTGCCCGTGATCGCCAGCGGCGGCGTCGGCAAGCTGGAGCATCTGGTCGCCGGAATCATCGAGGGCAGGGCCGATGCGGTGCTCGCCGCCAGCATCTTTCACTACGGCGAGTACAGCGTGCGCCAGGCGAAAGAATTGATGGCGTCCCGGGGCATCGAGGTCAGGTTGTGACGACCGGGGGCAGAGGGGGCAACGGCGGCGCGCGAGGCGCAGGCAGCGGCTGCCGTGCCCGCATTGACTTTAACTTGGGGGCGCTTGGCTTTTAGGCAGACATGAACTGGTTAGACAAAGTGAAATGGGACGCCAACGGCCTGGTGCCGGCGATTGCGCAGGAGGCTGCGAGCGGCAAAGTGCTGATGGTCGCCTGGATGAACCGCGCGGCGCTGGAGCAGACTGTTGCCGGAGGTGAAGCGGTGTATTGGTCGCGCTCGCGCCGCAAGTTGTGGCACAAGGGAGAGGAATCCGGCCATGTGCAGAAGGTGCGCGAGTTGCGCCTGGATTGCGACGAGGACGTAATATTGCTTAGCGTGGAGCAGGTCGGCGGGATCGCCTGCCACACCGGCCGGCACAATTGCTTTTTCCAGAAATATGCGGACGGAAGCTGGGTCGTCGCGGACCCGGTGATCAAGGATCCCAGGGACATATACGGCAAGGACAAGCAGACATGAGCGACATACTCGAACGTCTGGCCGACACGATAGATGCGCGCAAGGGCGGTGACGCGGATGCATCCTACGTTTCGCGCCTGCTCGCGCGCGGCGAGGACGCGATTCTGAAAAAGATCGGCGAGGAGGCCACCGAGACGGTGATGGCGGCCAAGGACGGGGACAGGCTGCGCATCGTCGGCGAGACCGCCGACCTGTGGTTTCACTGCCTGGTCATGTTGTCGCACTACGGCCTGCGGCCCAGCGACGTGCTGTTCGAGCTCAGGCGCCGCGAGGGCATTTCCGGAATCGACGAGAAGGCAGCCCGGGCCGCAAGTCCGCGCGTCGAGGCCGAGCGCAAATAGGAAGTTGTTTCGGAACCGTCGATATGCCCCCGGCTTTCCCGGGGGGCGCGAGCGGGTGTCCGCGCATTTTTTCCACGAACTCCAGGGGGCCAGCTTGGACGACTGCATTTTCTGCAAGATCATCGCCGGAACGATTCCATGCAACAAGGTATTCGAAGACGAGGACATTCTTGCCTTCCGTGACATTCATCCGGTAGCGCCGGTGCATTTCATGGTCATTCCGAAGCTGCACATCGCATCGCTGGCGCAGGTCGACCCCGGTCACCAGATGCTGCTCGGCAAAATGCTGGCGCTGGCCTCCAGGCTCGCCATCGAACAGGGTTGCGCCGACGGCTGGCGCACCGTGATCAACACCGGGCGCGTCGGTCGCCAGGAGGTGTATCATTTGCACATGCACATTATCGGCGGCAAGGAAGTCCTGCCGGGGATGATAAAACGTTAGAGGAGTAGAGCCATGGGTTCATTCAGCATCTGGCACTGGCTGATAGTGCTGATCATCGTCATGCTGGTATTCGGCACCAAGAAACTGCGCAACATCGGCTCTGACCTGGGCGGTGCGGTGAAGGGGTTCAAGGAAGGGATGAAGGAGGGCACCTCGGATACGCCGGACGCCGCCGGCACTGCGAAGAAGGCGGAGGGCAATATAATCGAGGGCGAAATCAAGGAAAAATCCAAGAGCGCATAAGCCGCGGCGAACCCGGCGCGGGGCGCCCTTCCCCGCGCTAGCGTCTTTCATTCTGCCACCCCCCCTTGGCCCGCAAATGTTCGATATCGGATTTTCCGAGCTGCTCATCGTTGCCCTGGTGGCGCTGATCGTCATCGGTCCGGAGCGCCTGCCCAGGGTCGCACGTACGCTAGGCGCCCTGCTGGGCCGCGCACAGCGCTACGTCAACGACGTGAAGTCCGATATCCAGCGCGAAGTCGATCTGGACGAGTTGAAAGACCTCAAGTCGACCTTCCAGGATGCGGCAAAGTCGGTGGAGCAGACGGTGACCCGGATAGGGCAGGATTTTCAGGCGACCGGGGAGTCGCTGAATCAAAGCCTATCCGGGGTCGCGCAAGCCGAGGCCGAACCGGCTGGGCAAGTGCAGGCCGAACCGGGTGAGCAGGCCAAGGCCGAAGCGGCTGCGGAAAAGCACCCGGCCGTCGGCGAGTCCCCCGCCGCTACGCCGCAGATGGATCTGGGGCTGGAAAGAAAACCCGCAGCCGATGCGACCGCGGCGGCACCCAAGGCCTGAACTTCGATGACCGTACAGGAAACGTTTATTTCCCACCTGGTCGAGCTGCGCGACCGCTTGTTGCGTTCGATTTACGTCGTGCTCGGCGTGTTCACGCTGCTCTGGTTCTGGCCCGGCCTGGCCGAAATCTACGATCTTCTGGCGCTGCCGATGATGCGCACCCTGCCCGAAGGTACGCACATGATCGCCACCGGCGTCATCACGCCTTTTCTGGTTCCGCTCAAAGTCGGACTGATGGCGGCGTTCCTGCTGGCGCTCCCTTATGTGCTGTATCAGGTCTGGGGCTTCATCGCGCCGGGCCTTTATTCCCATGAAAAGCGCTTCGCCCTGCCGCTGGTATTCGGCAGCACGCTGCTGTTCCTGTCCGGGGTCGGATACTGCTATTTCGTGGTGTTCAACTGGGTGTTTCGCTTCATCATACAGTTTGCGCCCAAGAGCATTACGCCCGCACCGGACATCGAAGCCTACCTGAGTTTCGTGCTCACCATGTTCGTGGCCTTCGGCCTCGCCTTCGAGATTCCCCTGGTCGAGGTGGTGCTGGTGCAAACCGGCGCAATCACGGTGGCGAAGCTCAAGGAAATCCGCCCCTACGTGATCGTCGGCGCTTTCGTCGTGGCCGCGGTCGTCACCCCTCCGGACGTGGTATCGCAGCTCCTGCTGGCGATCCCGATGTGCCTGTTGTACGAATGCGGCATTCTGATGGCGCAGTTGATGCAGCGGTTTTTCGGCAAGGGCAGGGCCACGGAGGAGGACGCCGCGGCGCAAGCGCCCGAGCAACTGAAGCTGGCTGAAGGCGAACCGAAGCAGGGCGAATAGCAGGGGCGCCGTGGCAGCGCCGGGGGTGTCTGCACCCGCTGGCCGCGCCGGGCAGGGGCACAGTCCGATTTTTCCTACAGGTCAAAAGGCGACTCCGGTAGAATCCCGGGCGGGACGGGGCCGCCGGCGCGGCGACGATTAATACAATTCCAAGGAGACGTCATGCAGCCAAAACGCACCATCATTACCGGCTTCACTCTGGCGCTGTGCGCCGGGTTTTCCCTGATCGCCTCGGCACAGGACATCAGGATCGCCCACGTCCACAGCAAGACCGGCGCGTTGGAGGCGTATGCCAAGCAGACCCAGATCGGTCTGATGCTGGGGCTGGAATACGCGACGAACGGCACGATGATGGTCAACGGGCACAAGCTCGTCGTGATCGAAAAGGATGATCAGGGCAAGCCCGACGTCGGCAAGTCCTTGCTCGCCACGGCCTATGCCGACGACAAGGCGGACATCGCAATCGGACCGACGAGTTCGGGCGTGGCGCTGGCAATGCTGCCGGTGGCCGAGGAATACAAGAAGATTCTGCTGGTAGAGCCGGCAGTGGCCGATTCGATTACCGGCGCAAAATGGAACCGTTATATCTTCCGCACCGGGCGCAATTCTTCGCAGGATGCGATTTCGAACGCAGTGGCGCTGGACAAGGACGGCGTGTCGGTCGCGACGCTGGCGCAGGACTACGCGTTCGGCCGCGACGGCGTCAAGGCGTTCAAGGACGCGCTCAAGCACGCAAAGATCGTGCACGAGGAATACCTGCCGACCAGCACCACCGATTTCACCGCGGGGGCGCAGCGCCTGTTCGACTCGCTCAAGGACAAGCCGGGGCGCAAGGTCATATTCATCATCTGGGCCGGCGCAGGCAACCCGTTCAAGATCGCGGATCTCGATCCCAAGCGCTATGGCATCGAGATCGCAACCGGGGGCAACATCCTGCCGGCGATGGCCGCGTACAGGAATTTTCCGGGGATGGAGGGCGCAACTTATTACTACTTCGGCATTCCCAAGAACCCGGTGAACGAGTGGCTGGTGGCGGAACATTACAAGAAATACCAGGCGCCGCCCGATTTCTTCACTGCCGGCGGCATGGCCGCGGGGATCGCCGTGGTGGAAGCGTTGAAGAAGACCCGCGGCAACACTGCCACGGAGAAGCTGATTTCGACCATGGAAGGCATGGCATTCGAGACGCCCAAGGGCAAAATGGTGTTCCGCAAGGAGGACCATCAGGCGCTGCAGTCCATGTATCACTTCAGGATCAAAGTCGACCCGGCCTTCGCCTGGGGCGTGCCCGAGCTGGTGCGCGAGATCAAGATCGAGGAAATGAACATCCCGATCCGCAACAAGCGCTGAGGCCAATCGGCGCCTGCCGTCTGTGCCGTAGATGAGGCGGTCGACTAGCCATCGGCGGAGTTGCGCGCTGCGCACGGCGACCGTGTTTTCCGCGCAGATGAAAAGCGCATCCGCACAGAAAAACACGGTTATGGACAAAAGCCGGGGTAGCTTGGGGTGGCTTTTCTACAAGATCGACGATCCGCGCGGACGGTTTCTCGTCCGCGCAACATCGCAACTTTGCTAAGGAAGCGGTCCCTATGGCGCAGCAATGAGCTTCGCGCTCGAAACCCGTGATCTCACCATCCGCTTCGGCGGCCACGTGGCGGTCAACGGGGTCTCGTGCGGCTTCGCACCCGGCACCCTGACCGCCATAGTCGGTCCGAACGGAGCGGGCAAGACCACTTACTTCAATCTGATCTCGGGCCAGCTCAAGGCGAGCGCGGGACGAGTGTTACTGCACGGCGAGGATCTCAGCGGCTACTCGGCGCCGCGGCGCAGCCGTCGCGGCATCGGCCGCGCGTTTCAGCTGACCAACCTGTTTCCGAATCTGAGCGTGCTGGAAAACATCCGCCTCGCGGTGCAATCGCGCGCCGGTCTGGGGCTCAACCTGTGGAGCATCTGGAGCGCTCACCGCGAGTTGATCGGCCATGCAGAAGAGGTTCTGGAGACCGTCGCGCTGGGCGCAAAGCGCGACGTCGCGGCGAGCGCGCTTTCGCATGGCGACCAGCGCAAACTCGAGGTCGGTATCCTGATGGCGCTCGAGCCCGACGTGTTCATGTTCGACGAGCCGACTGCCGGCATGAGCGTGGACGAGGTGCCGGTGATCCTCGAGCTGATCCGTGCGCTCAAGGCACGCCGGGACAAGACCATCCTGCTGGTCGAGCACAAGATGGACGTGGTGCGCGAATTGTCGGACCGCATCATCGTGCTGCACAACGGCGCCCTGGTGGCCGACGGCGAGCCGGCCGAGGTGATCGCCTCGCCCATCGTGCAGGAAGCCTACCTCGGCGTCGAGGCGGCAGCATGAGTTCCCCGTTGCTGCGGCTCGAGGGCGTGCACACCCATATCGGCGCCTACCACATCCTGCACGGAGTCGACCTGGAGGTCGGGCAGGGCGAATTTACCGTACTGCTGGGCCGCAACGGCGCGGGCAAGACGACTACGCTGCGCACCATCATGGGTTTGTGGACAGCCGCACCGGGCCGCGTCTGGTTCGGGGGCGTGGACATAGCAACCCGGAGCACGCCGGAGATCGCCCGGCGCGGCATCGCCTACGTTCCGGAGAACATGGGCATATTCTCCGATCTTACGGTGCGCGAGAACATGCTCGTCGCGGCGCGCTCGGCCAGGCGCGCCGAGGGCATGGACGCAACGCGGCTGGAGTGGATCTTCGGCCTGTTCCCCGCGATCAGGAAATTCTGGCAGCATCCCGCAGGGCTGCTATCGGGCGGGCAGAAGCAGATGCTCGCGGTGGCGCGGGCGATCATCGAGCCGAGGAAGCTGCTGTTGGTGGACGAACCGAGCAAGGGCCTCGCGCCGGCCATCATCCAGAACATGATCGCGGCGTTCCGCGAACTCAAGCAGACCGATACCACCGTCCTGCTGGTGGAGCAGAATTTCAACTTCGCCCGCCAGCTGGGCGACAAGGTTGCGGTGATGGACGACGGCCGCATCGTGCACAGCGGCACCATGGCCGAACTGGTCGATGACGAGGGCTTGCAGCAAAAGCTGCTCGGCCTGTCGCTCGCGGCACATCAATGATGGAGCGCAGATGAGTCCATCGGTTGCGACGGCCCCGGCTGCGGACGCGCTGCCGCAATTAGTAGCCGACCGGATCCCGCTGTTGCTGGTGCCGGCGCTGGCACTGGCCGCGTTGCCGCTGATGAGCTCGCTTTCGACCTGGGTCACGCTCACCGTCGCGGGCCTTGCGATGGGCATGATCATTTTCATCATCGCCTCGGGACTGACCCTGGTATTCGGCCTGATGGACGTGCTCAATTTCGGCCACGGCGTGTTCATCGCGCTGGGCGCGTATCTTGCGGTTTCCGTGCTCGGCGCCATGAGCGGCTGGACCGGGAGCGAGCACCTGGCGCTCAACCTGCTCGCCGTGCTGCCCGCGATGCTGGTGGCGATGGCCGTAGCTGGCGGCGTGGGCTTCGCGTTCGAGCGCGTGATCATCCGCCCCGTCTACGGACAGCACCTGAAGCAGATCATGATCACCATGGGAGGGATGATCGTCGGCGAGGAACTGATCAAGGTCATTTGGGGTCCGCAGACCATACCGCTGCCGCTGCCAGCGGCTTTTCGCGGTTCGCTGCTGCTCGGAGACGCGGCGGTGGAAAAATACCGTCTGATCGCGGTGGTCATCGGGCTCGCGGTGTTTGCCGCGATGTTCTGGGTGCTCAGCAGAACCAAGGTGGGCCTGCTGATTCGCGCGGGCGTGCAGGATCGCGAAATGGTGGAAAGCCTGGGCTATCGCATCCGCAAACTTTTCGTCGGAGTCTTTGTCGCCGGTTCGGCGCTGGCCGGTCTGGGCGGGGTCATGTGGGGCCTGTACCAGCAGAACGTAACGCCGCAGATGGGTGCCCAGGTCAACGTTCTGATTTTCATCGTCATCATCATCGGCGGACTGGGATCTGTCGGCGGCTGCTTCATCGGCGCGCTGCTGGTGGGTTTGCTCGCCAACTACACCGGTTTTCTCGCGCCCAAGGTCGCGCTGTTCTCCAATATCCTGCTGATGGTGCTGATCCTGCTGTGGCGGCCGCAGGGGATCTTTCCGGTGGCAAAGCGATAATGCTCAGCCGAATATTCTCCGGCGATCTACCGCGCAGCCGCATGCTGGCGCTGGTGCTGATCGCGATCGTCGGGGCGCTTGCGCTCGCGCCCTTCGTCTTCCCTGGAGCAAAGGCGCTCAATGTCGCGGCCAAGATCTGCGTTTTTATCGTGCTGGTGGCGAGTTTCGACCTGCTGCTGGGCTATACCGGCATCGTCTCGTTCGCGCATACCATGTTTTTCGGCATCGGCGCATACGGCGTCGCCATTGCGCTCACGCGCCTGGCGCCTTCCTGGGCGGCGATCGCAGCGGGGGTCGCCGGCGCGCTCGCCCTGTCGTTCGGACTGTCCCTGCTGATAGGATTGTTCAGTCTGCGGGTGAAGGCGATCTTCTACGCCATGATCACGCTGGCGGTCGCATCCGCCTTTCAGACCTTCGCCTCGCAATTGTCGGAGATTACCGGTGGCGAGGACGGGCTGAGTTTCAGGGTTCCGGAGGTTTTGTCGCACGGGTTCGTGCTTGGCGGGCACTCGATTCTGGGCGTCCCGGTGGATGGAAAGCTGATTTCCTACTACCTGCTGTTCGCCCTCGCCGTGGCGCTTTTCCTGCTGATGCTGCGCATCGTCAATTCGCCCTTCGGCCGCGTGCTGCAGGCGATACGCGAAAACGATTTTCGGGCCGAGGCGCTGGGCTATCGCACCGTGGTCTATCGCACGTTCTCCAACGTGCTCTCGGCCGGGTTCGCAACATTGGCGGGCGCGCTGCTGGCGCTGTGGTTGCGCTACAACGGTCCGGATACCTCGCTTTCCTTCGAAATCATGATCGACATCCTGCTGATGGTGGTGATCGGCGGCATGGGGACCATGTACGGCGCGGTAATCGGAGCGACATTGTTCATCGTCGCACAGAACTACCTGCAGGACCTGATGAAACTCGCGAGCGATGCGGCCCTCGGCATACCGCTACTTTCCAGCCTGCTGCATCCCGATCGCTGGCTGTTGTGGCTGGGGATACTGTTCATTCTAAGCGTGTACCGCTTTCCCGCCGGCATCGTCGGCAGACTAAGGACCCGCAGCAAAAGTCATTCTGCTGCGCAATGACACAGGGGAGCACAAGGGGATCTCCCCACTTTTTGATACCGACCCTGAGGGCCAGACCATGAACATGACCTCACGCTACATAACGGTGCTCGAGCGCGAACTGCACTACACGGACTGGGGCGGCGGCAACGCCGCGACCGTCGTCATGTGGCACGGCCTGGCGCGCACCGGGCGCGATTTCGACGACCTCGCCGCTACGCTCGCGCGCCGCTACCGCGTTGTTTGCCCGGATATTATCGGCCGCGGTCTGTCGCAGTGGAGTCCGCAGCCCGATGCGGAGTACTGCCTGGCGTTCTATGCGCGTCTGGCCGCGGCGTTCTGCGACGCGCTCGGCATCGAGCACATGCACTGGGTGGGCACCTCGATGGGCGGGGCGATAGGCATCAAGGTGCGAGCCGCAAGGACGGCGCGCTCGCCGGCCGCATCGACAAGCTGGTACTCAACGACAACGGCCCGCAACTCGCGGCGACGGCGGTCGAGCGCATCAGGACCTACGCAGGCAACCCCGCGGCGTTTGCCAGGGTGAGCGAACTCGAAGCGTATTTCCGCAAGGTCTACGCGCCTTATGGGATGCTCACCGAGCGCGAGTGGGTCAAACTCACCGAGAGTTCGGTGAGGCGCCTGCCCGATGGCCGCGTTACGCCGCACTACGACCCGGGGATGGTGCGCCAGTTCGTCAATTTTCCTCACGACTACGATCTTTGGCCCGAGTACGACGCGCTCGACATACCGGTGCTGTGCTTGCGTGGCGCCGATTCGGATTTGCTGCTGGCGCAAACGGCGCAGGCAATGCGCGAACGCGGGCCGCGGGCCCGTGTGCTTGAGATTGCCGGCTGCGGCCATGCGCCCGCGCTCAACGTGCCGGGGCAAATCGGGCTGGTGGAGGAATTCCTCGCTGCTTGAGGGCGCGGCGGGAGCGTCGCGGCGGATCGCTGCCGGGGTCCGTACCGATCTATTCTTCCTGGCGCCGCACCGCGGGGCGCTTGCCCACGTTGACCCGCAGGTCGAGATTCTGGTCGCCGCGTTTCAGCCGGAGCGTGGTCGTTTTGCCCGGCTTCAGCGCGACTATCAGGTTGCGCATCGAATCCGGTTCGATGACCGGCCGGCCATCGACTGCGACCACGATGTCCCCGGGTCTGACCCCGGCGCGATCGGCGGGGCTGCCGCGCTGTACCCCGGCGACGAGCACGCCCGCCGTAGTGGCGAGCTTGAAGGAGTCGGCCAGTTCCTGCGTGATCTCCTGCAATTCGACGCCGACCCAGCCGCGTGTCACGGCGCCGGTTGCGATCAGCTGATCCATCACCTGTTTTGCGATGGAAACCGGAATGGCGAAACCGATGCCGATGGAGCCGCCCGACTGCGACAATATCGCAGTGTTGATGCCGACCAGCTTGCCGGAGGCGTCGATGAGCGCGCCGCCGGAATTTCCCTGGTTTATCGCCGCGTCGGTCTGGATGAAATTCTCGAAAGTATTGATGCGCAGGCCGGTCCGATGCAGCGCCGAGACGATACCCATGGTCACGGTCTGGCCCACGCCCAGCGGGTTGCCGATGGCGAGGACTACGTCGCCGACTTTCATGTCGTCGGCCTCGCCCAGCGTAATCGCCGGCAGGTTGTGCGCGTCCACCTGCAAAACCGCGAGATCGGTTTCGGGGTCGCTGCCCACGACCTTGGCGACGAGCTTCTTGCCGTCCGAGAGCGCCACCTCGATTTCGTCCGCGGCCTCGACCACGTGCTGGTTGGTGACTATGTAACCGCTGGGGCTGATGATCACGCCCGAGCCCAGGCTGAACGCGCGTTGCGCCTCATCCTCGAAGCGCTCGCCGAAGAAATGGCGGAACACGGGGTCGTTCATGAACGGGTTGCGCGGGCGCTTCACTTCCTTGCTGGTGAAGATGCTCACCACGGCCGGGGCCGCCCTGCGCACTGCGTCGCTGTAGGTAGTCGCGGCGATGCGGGCGCCGGTTGCCGCTGGCGGCGGCGCCTGGCTTAGCTCTGGCGGGGCGGGCGGGGTGCCCGGCAACCATTCAGGCTTGAGCGTTGCAACCACAAACAGGGCGGCGAGGCAGATGGTAGTCGTCTGCGCGAAAGTCAGCCAGAGTCGGTACATCGCGTGCGTGTCCTCGCGTTCGTTTCAAAAAAATACGGAGATACCTCCGACCGGCCCCTGCCTGAGCCGGACCGCAGCAAAATTACTTTTGCCTGGGAATCTTGGTGTTGGGCAAGTGATGCGCCGGCATGCGTACGGGTACAATTCTCGCTGGCTTAGCCGATGGGGACAGAAATGCAGCGTGAAGAACTGAACCGTTACCTGGACGGCCTGTTGGAAATCTCCCGATATCAGGATTATTGCCCAAATGGCCTGCAGGTGGAAGGGCGCGACGCAATTCGGCGCGTCGTAAGCGGGGTGACGGCGAGCTTCGAGCTGGTCCAGGCCGCGCTCGCGCACGGGGCGGATGCCATCCTGGTGCACCACGGCTATTTCTGGAAAGGAGAGGATCCCTGCCTCACCGGCACGCGCCGCGCGCGCATCGCGCTGCTGATGGCCAACGAACTCAACTTGTTCGCCTACCACCTGCCGCTGGACGCGCACGCCGAACTAGGCAACAACGCCCAGCTGGGAAACCGGCTGGGCTTGACCCAGACCGCGCGCTTTGCTGATCAGGAAATCGGTTTCTTCGGCAGCCTGGACGCGCCGATGCGCCTGGATGTCTTCGCCGCGCGGGTCCAGCAACGCCTGGGGCGCGAACCCTTGGTGATCGGCGATCCTGCGAGGGAAGTCCGAAACATTGCCTGGTGCACCGGTGCAGCACAGGGATTTTTCGAAGCCGCGATCAGGTTGCGCGCCGACGCCTACCTCAGCGGAGAAATCTCCGAGCAGCAGGTCCACCTGGCACGCGAGTCGGGGATCGCGTTTATCGCCGCCGGACATCATGCCACCGAAAAATACGGCGTGCAGGCTTTGGGCGAGCACCTGTCAGCCCAATTCGGACTCGAGCACCGCTACATCGACATTCCCAATCCGGTGTGAATCCGAGTTAGGGGTCGGGTTGCGCTGCATCGCAATTTGTCTATCTATTTCAGCGTGTTAGCGTATTAAACTTTAATCCAGGCAGCGGTTTCAGGTATAATCGCATGCTTTTGTGCATAGCAGAATCTTGTAGATTGAGGAATCCTCGATGAGTGACGTCAAGCAAGTAAACAAGGGCCGGCGCAATCTGGTGATCGCCACCTGCGCCGCCGGCGGGGCCGCCGGCGTGGCGGCGGCCGTGCCGTTTGCAGCAAGCTGGCTCCCTTCGGAGCGCGCCAAGGCCGGCGGCGCGCCGGTTGTGGCCGACATCAGTACGCTCAAGCCGGGCGAAATGATGACGGTTGAGTGGCGTTCGAAGCCGGTGTGGATCATACGCCGCACCAAGGAAATGCTGGAAGGCCTGACGCGCGTGGACGCCAAGGTGTCCGATCCCAAGTCCGACGTGCCGATGCAACCGGAATACGCAAAGAACGAATACCGCTCGATCAAGCCCGAGGTGCTGGTGCTGGTCGGCATCTGTACCCACCTGGGCTGCTCGCCGCAGGAAAAGCCGGCGGCCGACAAAGGCGAAATGGGTGCTGACTGGGCCGGCGGATTTCTCTGCCCCTGCCACGGATCCAAATTCGATCTTGCCGGGCGTGTCTACAAGGGCGCGCCGGCACCGGTGAATCTCGAAGTGCCGAAATACACGTATCTGTCGGATACGCGCATTCTCATCGGCGACGACACGAAAGGGGCATGACGCATGGCAGCCGCAGAAAAACCCCCCGTTACCGGCACCGGTTCGGCTGCGCTGGACAGCGCACTCACCTGGGTCGACCAGCGCTTTCCGCTGATGTCGACCTGGAAAGCGCACCTGGCGGAGTATTACGCGCCGAAGAACTTCAACTTCTGGTACTTCTTCGGCGGGCTGGCGATGCTGGTGCTGGGAATCCAGATAGTGACCGGGATCTTCCTCACCATGAACTACAAGCCGGACGCGAATCTGGCGTTCGCCTCGGTCGAGTACATCATGCGCGAGGTGCCCGGCGGCTGGTTCATCCGCTACATGCACTCGACCGGCGCATCGGCCTTCTTCATCTGTGTCTACCTGCACATGTTCCGCGCGCTGCTGTACGGCTCCCACCGCAAACCGCGCGAGCTCATCTGGATATTCGGCGTGCTGATTTACCTGCTGCTGATGGGGGAGGCCTTCTTCGGCTACCTGCTGCCCTGGGGCCAGATGTCCTACTGGGGCGCGCAGGTGATCATCAACCTGTTCTCCGCCATCCCGTTCATCGGGCCGGATCTTTCCCTGTGGATACGCGGCGACTATGTCATCGCAGACGCGACGCTCAACCGCTTCTTCGCACTGCACGTGATCGCGCTTCCGCTGGTGTTGCTCGGCCTGGTGATGGCCCACCTTCTGGCCCTGCACGAGGTCGGCTCGAACAACCCCGACGGCATCGAAATAAGCAAGCACAAGGACGCCAGGGGTGTGCCGCTTGACGGCATTCCGTTTCATCCCTACTACACGGTGAAGGACATCCTCGGAGTGGTCGTGTTCCTGATCGTGTTTGCGATCATCGTGTTCTTCGCGCCGGAAATGGGCGGCTATTTTCTCGAAGCGAACAACTTCATTCCGGCCGATCCGCTGAAGACCCCACCGCACATCGCGCCGGTATGGTATTTCACCCCGTACTACTCGATACTGCGCGGGGTGCCGCCGCTGTTCCATTCGCAGTTCCCCGGCGTGGTGGCGATGGGCGTGTCGGTGATGATCCTGTTCGCGCTGCCGTGGCTGGACCGCAGCCCGGTGAAGTCGATCCGTTACCGCGGCCCGTATTTCAAGACGGCGCTTGCGGCCTTCGTGGTCGTGTTTCTCATCCTCGGCTATCTCGGTACCGAGCCGATTACGGTATGGGGGCAGTTCGGCGCCTGGATGGGCAACGCCGACCGCGCGACGGTGGTGGCGCGCATCTGCACGGTGATCTACTTCCTGTTCTTCATCCTGATGCCCTGGTACACGAGTATCGACAAGAACAAACCCGAACCGGAAAGGGTGACCCACTAATGAAGAAGCTCATAGCAAACCTGTTGTTGCCGGCAGCGGCTGTCATCGCGTCGCCTGCGGCTCTGTTTGTATCGGCTGTATTTGTATCGCCTGCGATCCTGTTTGTATCGCCTGCGGCGATGGCTTCCGAGGCAGGCGTGCGGCTCGATGCGGCCCCGATCGATCCGACCGATGTAGTCAGCCTGCAAAGCGGCGCGCGTACCTTCGCCAACTACTGCCTCAACTGCCACAGCGCCTCGCTCATGCGCTGGAACCGGTTGATGGAGCTGGGCCTGAACGAATCGCAGATCAAGGACAATCTGATTTTCGACGGCAGCAAGGTCGGCGATCTGATGAACGTTTCCATGACCAGGAAGGATGCGAGGAAATGGTTTGGCGTCCCACCGCCGGATCTGTCGGTGATCGCGCGCGCGCGCGGTGCCGACTGGCTCTACAGCTACCTGCGCGGGTTCTACCGCGACCCGGCACGGCCCACGGGCTGGAACAACACCGTGTTCGAAAACGTCGGCATGCCCAATCCGATGTGGCAGCTGCAGGGCGAGCGCGTGCGCGTCGAGCATGCGGTGAAAGGCGGGGAGGCGAAGGAAGGCCACGGCGGCGCGGCCGGCAGCGTCAAATACGAAATGGTGAGGCCGGGCAGCCTCACGCCGGTGCAGTATGACGAGACCGTGCGCGATCTGGTCAACTTCCTCGTATATATGGGCGAGCCGGCGGCCACCAGCCGCAAGCAGATCGGCATACTCGTGCTGCTGTTCCTGCTCGCAGTCCTGCCGCTGGTCTATCTGCTCAAAAGGGAATTCTGGAAAGACGTGCATTAACCCGGCAGTGTCAAGGGGCGAGGGGTGACGGGCCGCGCGCCCGCACAGCCCAGCGCCAGTTCGAAGTACCGCATTGCCCATCACCTGGATCCATAACTATCATGATGAACCTTTATTCCGGCACTACCTGCCCCTTTTCCCAGCGCTGTCGCATCGTGCTTTACGAGAAAGGCATGGATTTTCAGATCATCGATGTCGACCTTTTCAACAAGCCGGAAGACATCGCGGTGATGAATCCCTACAACCGCCTGCCGGTGCTGGTCGAGCGCGACCTGGTCCTGTACGAGTCGAACATCATCAATGAGTACATCGACGAGCGCTTCCCGCACCCGCAGCTGATGCCGCCCGACCCGGTCATGCGGGCTCGCGCGCGGCTGCTGCTGTTCAATTTCGAGGTCGAGTTGTTCAGCCGCATCGACATTCTGGAGGACGGCACGGTCAAACAGCAGGAGAAGGCGCGCTCGCATGTGGCCGACCGGCTGACCGAGCTTGCGCCGATATTCGTCAAGCAGAAGTACATGCTGGGCGACGAGTTCTCCATGCTCGATGTTGCGATTGCACCGCTGCTGTGGCGCCTGAATCACTACGGCGTCTCCCTGGGCAAGCCGGCGGCGCCGCTGATGAAATACGCCGAGCGCCTGTTCTCCCGCCCGGCCTTCATCGAGGCGCTCACACCGTCAGAGAAAGTGATGCGGAAGTGACCCGGTAGGGGTCGCTCCGAAAAGTCGGGCGGCAACGGAACCGCCTTCCTGAAATCCGCGCAGGAAGTTCGCCGCCCCGTTCGGACCGACACAAGGATACGTTCGCGCCAATGTCCGAAATTTCCACAAAACCCTACCTGATGCGCGCCATCTACGAATGGTGCGTAGACAGCGGTTACACGCCGTATCTTACGGTAACGGTGGATGCGCACACGCGCGTGCCGATGGAGTACGTCAAGGACGGGCAGATCGTACTCAACATCGGCCCTGTCGCCGTGGAGCGTTTCAAGATCGGCAACGAATACATCGAGTTCTCCGCCCGCTTCAACGGCGCTGGCCGAGAGCTGCTGATTCCGGTCGGCGCCGTGTCCGCGGTCTATGCGCGCGAGAACGGCCAGGGCCTGTCGTTCGAGGTCGCGGCGCCGGGTGCACCCGCCCCGGCCCGACCCGGCGAGGCCGAGGGCGGCGACGAAACTCCACCCGAGCCCACGCGGCCCTCGGGCAAGCCGTCGCTGCGGCGGGTAAAGTAAGGCATTGCGCCTCACCGCGAGGCGCCGCCGGACGGGGCGGATACCGCAGATCTCCCGCGTATAATATGCCGCGAATGCCGGGTTAGCTCAGTTGGTAGAGCAGCGCATTTGTAATGCGACGGTCGAGGGTTCGAATCCTTTACCCGGCACCATTCTTCACCGGGTGTTGGCCGGACACATGGTCAACACTTTCGGACCGAAAGGGTTTTCCACCGGCTCCACCCGGCCCGCTTGATTTCTCGACCCTGAAGATACCGGGGCCAGGCTATACCGTCATGCAGGCTTGAGGTTGCCGCGACGTTCGACTTGCCCGGCGCCGTCGGTGGCCTGGCGCGGCGCGCCTATGCGACGGTCGAACAGGACCTTGGACAGGAGTTCCAGCGACGAGTGCATCTGGTTCGCCTCCGTCAGCATGTTGATCATGGATCGCATGCGACCGCTCATCTGGTTGAACATCATGATGAGGAAACGCAGTGCGGTCTCGGGATGCGCAATGCACATGCGGTCGAAATCGTCGTAGTACAGATAGCCGAGCGCGCAGAGCGAGGCCGTGGTTACGGAAGAAGTGCGTTGACTGATCGACGTAATCGCGGATTCGCCCAGTATTGCGCCGATGCTGGCCGTGCCGACGCGCAGCACCTGGTTGTCCGCGCTCTTGCATGTCACGTTCACCCGGCCATCGGCGATGAACAGCATGTAGTCGGCTTGATCGCCCGCGGCGAACAGCTGGACATCGTTTCCCACAAAACTGAAATGGCAGAACGACAACACGATCTCCGCGTCCGAATCGCTGAGCGAACTGAACATGCCGTTGCGCCTGGCCACCTGCAGCAGCGGCGCAAGGTAACTTTGGGTGACTGCCGATCCGGGCAGATCGCGGACCGAAGCCGACCGCGTGCGGCGCGCCCGCCCGTTGGAGGCCACGGCCGGGGCGCCCGCGGATGAAGCCTGATCCAGGCCAGGTACCGACGTCGTCATATCACGGTTCATGATCCCCTCAGCGGCAGGTAGTGTAGGTCGATGGGGCGAGGGCGTTGTGACCTGCCGCTCGTTCCGGGTTCAGAACTTGATGGTACAGGAGCAAGCATACGACAGCCGGTGAAAAGATTACAAGAGCCCATTATCAATTCGCGGCAGGCGCGAACGCCTGCAAGGTACCGATATGTGAACAATTCCCGCAAAGCGGGTACGAGCCCGCGGGTGCGGGCTCGGCGCGAGTCGCGCTCTAGACGGGCGCTAGCGGTAGACCAGCACCGGAAGCTTGCAGTGCGTGAGCACCTTGTTGGTTTCGCTGCCGATCAGCAGTCCCGCGATGCCGCTGCGGCCATGGGACGCCATGAAAATGAGGTCGCACTTGCGCGATTTCGCGGCCTTGATGATGGCGTCGTGGGGCGAATCGTTGCTGACGTACAGGCCGGAGCACGCAACGCCTCCGACAGCCGCCAGTTTCTTGACCTGATTCAGGTATTTGTCGGCGGTTTTCTTGATCTGCTCCTGAAACACGCCGAGCGGCACGAAGTTGGCCGGCAGGTAGTCGCCGGCAATATTGGGATGATAGTCGGGCGCGGCATAAAATGCGGTGATTCGCGCGCCGTGGACCTTGGCGAAGCGGATGGCGTTCTTTGCCGCGCGCAGCGACAGCGTCGACCCATCGGTAGGAACCAGGATGTGCTTGAACATGTCGGAATCCCTCATTTTGCGGAAAACACCGGAGCAATACCCCTTGCGACTGACGGCGAAGGCAGCGTTCTAGGCCGCGGCGAGTTCGCGCCAGGCGCGTCCGGGCGGAACCTGCGACCGGGGCTTGCGAGCGCATCGTCCGTCCTTGACCCCGCCCGGGGCCGCGGCCGATCCGGGATGCGGCACGATGCCCTCGGGTGCGCCTGCGGCCGGGTCGATCACGCCGCGCAGCGCGGCTGCATCGACGATGTCGATGCTTCTTTGATGCACCTGGATGATGCCGGCGGTATTCAGCGCCGAGAGCGCCCTGCTCACGGTCTCCAGCTTCAGCCCGAGGTAGCTTCCGATCTCCTGCCGCGTCATGCGCAGATTGAAGGAGCAGCGCGAATACCCCAATGCACCGAGCCGCGCCGACATGCTGAGCAGGAACGCCGCCACGCGGCCTTCCGCGCCCAGAGTGCCCAGGGTCCAGGCCATGTTCTGCACGCGCACCAACTCGCGGCTCAATACCCGATACAGCAAGGCTTCCAGGCTGGGGCATTCGGATACCAGCCGCGCCAGGCTCGCAAGCGGCACGATCACCACTTCGCTCGTATCCAGGGAAACGGCGGTGGAACTGTAGTGCCCGCCGTCGATGCCGTCGGCTCCCATCAGGTCACCGCACATCGGGAATCCCAGCACCTGTTCGCTGCCGGAGAAATCGGTGTAGACGGTCTTGAAGCAGCCGGAGCGCACGATGTAGAGGGAGTGGAATTTGTCGCCGGCGCGTATCAGCGCCTCGCCTTCGCGCACCCGGCGCAGCGCGAACGCGGTACGCGCGAGCCAGGCTTCGTCGGGGTAATCGATGTGCAGCAGGCGGGTAAGCTCGCGCACGGAAAGGTTGGCCCCTTCGTGGTCCGGCGCGCTCGTCGTGCCCTGGTCTATGGTGCCGAAATCGAGTGCATCATAGTGCGACATTGCGGCGGTCATGTTCGTCTCCATGGTTTTGATTTGAGATTCGTTGTCGGCCTGTCATGCAAGGGCGGCCCCCTCGGGCTGGGCGGTCCAACTTTGGACGATCTCCCTGATGCGCGGGAAATCCGAGGACTTGTCGAGAAAATATTCTGCGCCCGCATCCATGCAGGCGCGCCGGTGCTGGTCGGTGGCGTAATTGGTGAGCACTGCGACATGCAGTGCGGGCGCAGTGGGCCGAACCGCCCTGAGCACCTCGAGACCGCTTCCGTCCTCCAGCTGCAGGTCCAGAATCACCGCGCCGGGACGAGTCGCGCGTATGCCATCGATTGCGGATCCGACCGTGCCCGCCTCGCCTGCCAACTGGGCGCCATCGATCCCGCGGATGGTCGTTGCAAGGCGCGCGCGTATCGCCGGCGAATCTTCAACCAGGAAAACCATCAGTGTTGCCCCCTGCCGAGCCGAGTCCATGCGTGCCGCCAAAGTTGTCTGATGCAGGGAGTATGGGACCAGGCGCCTGCAGCGCGCCATAGGCGCGGGCTGAAACCGGGCGTCGGATTCTGCGGGGGCGGTGTAGGGCGATGCCTACACGCCCGGATCAAGGGGCCGCTTCAGGTCTGGCGCAGCGCTCGCCGCTGTTGCAGCTGGCTCTAGCTGTCCGCGGCGTCGCCAAGCTTGTGCGCGACGGCATAGCGCACCAGGTCGGCAACGCTGTCCATGCCCATTTTTTCGAGTATGCGGGCCTTGTGGGTGCTCACGGTCTTGCCGCTCAAATGCAGCCGCGCGGCGATATCGGAGACGGTGGCGCCGGTCACGAGCTGGTCGAACACCTCGTACTCGCGGTCGGACAGGGTCTGATGGGGCAGCTCCGCCGCTTGCGGCCTGAGCGTGAGCGCAAGCTGTTCGGCCACACCGGAACTGATGTACAGCCCGCCCTCGGCAACCTTGCGGATCGCCGAGACCAGCAGCGCCGAGGCGCTCTCCTTGGTCACGTATCCGGAGGCGCCGGCGCGAATTGCGCGCACCGCGTATTGCTCCTCCTGGTGCATCGAGAGCACCAGTACCGCGAGATCGGGGCGGGTGGTTTTTACCCACTTGATCAACTCGATACCGCTTTTCCCGGGCATGGACATGTCGAGCAGCAGCAACTCGAAGCCGCCGGCGCGCACGCGCGCCATGACTTCGTCGCCGTCCACCGCTTCGCCGGCCACTTCGATGCCGGGCGCGCTCTGGAGTATGCGGCGCAGTCCGTCGCGCACGATGGCATGATCGTCAGCGATGAGGATGCGCGTCACGCGAGCGCTTCCGCGTCTGCCGCTGCGAGCGGTATGCGCGCGCGCACCTCGCTGCCCTGCCCGGGCTCGCCCACGATCGCGACCTCGCCGCCGAGCAGCGTGACGCGTTCGCGGATGCCCAGCAGTCCGAAGGTCCCGCGCTTGTCCTGGTCGGCCGCCTCGATGCCGCGGCCGTTGTCGCGCACCAGCAGCTGCACCCATTCGCCGTCCCGCTCCAGGCGGATCTCGGCGTTGGTGGCGTGCGCGTATTTCGCCACGTTGGTAAGCGACTCCTGGGTGATGCGATACAACGCCGAGGCTATCGGTTCGGGCACCTGGGCCACGGTGTCGTCTATGACCAGGTCGGTGGCGATGCCGGTGTGCCGCGAGAAATTCTGCGTCAGCCAGTCCAAGGCCGCGGCGAGGCCCAGATCGTCCAGCATCAGCGGACGCAGATCGGCGGCGATGCGCCGCGTGGCGGCTATCGTGCTGTCCAGCAGTACGTTCATCGCCTGGGTGCGTTCCGCCAATTCGGGCTGGCCGGGCGGCAGGGTGGAGCGCAGCGACTCCAGGTCCATCTTGAGCGCGGTGAGCGACTGGCCGAGTTCGTCGTGCAGCTCGCGCGCGGTGCGGCGGCGCTCGGACTCAAGGGCCTCGTTGGCGGCCTTGGACAGGCCGCGCAGCGCCTGCTGCGAACGCTTGAGTTCCTGCTCTGCGCGCCTGCGCTCGGTGATGTCTCGATGAAATGCCAGGGCGTATTTGTTTCCGTCGATATCGATTGCCGATGCGGCAACATCGAGCGGCAGGATGCGCCCGTCCTGATGATAATGTTCGACTTCAAATCCGATCGTCTCCCCGCGCAATATGCGCCTCATGCGCGCAGCGGCGAGCGCCAGTGATTCCGTCGTGTCCAACTTGCTCAGGTTCATGCGCAGCAGCTCGTCCGTGGTGTAGCCGTGCATGCGCGCGAACGAGTCGTTGACGTCAACGATATTGCCCTGCGCATCGAGCAGCAGGATACCATCCATGGCCTGGCTGAACAGGGTTCTGTAGCGCCGTTCGTTCTCGCGCAAGGCCGCCTCCACCTGTTTGCGCTCGGTGACGTCGCGCAGAATCACGATAAAGTGCTCCGCGCCGTGCAACTGCACTTGCGAAATCGAGGCGTCTATCGGAAATTCCCCGCCATCGGCGCGGACCCCCGTCAGCGCCATGTGCTCGCCGGTATTGCGCATGTGCACTTCGGTGCCGCCGCTCCCGGCTTGCTGGCGGGGCTGCAGACTACGCCCTAGTCCCGGAATCAGGCGTTCGATATCGGCACCGATCGCCTCGGCGCTCGGACGGCCGAAAATTTTTTCCGCCGCGGCATTGAACAGGACAACGCGCTGGCCTGCATCCACGATGATAATGGCGTCCATGGCGGACTGTATGATCGCCTGCAGCCGTCCCTCGGACTCGACCACGACGGCCTTGAGCTCCTCGTCGACGCGCAGTTGGCGCGCGAGCGACATGGTGATCAGGCCGAACAGCATTGCGGTGACCGCGGCCATGGCGCCGAACAGCCATGCGCTGCGGCTCCATGCCTGGAGGATGAAATGCATGGACGAGCTCACTGTAACCACCAGCGGGTAGCTCTCGATCGGGAAGATCGCGCTCACCCGTTGCACCGGGTTCGCCGTGCCGAGGTGGCGAATCAGCGGCCGGTCGGCCTGCACGCCCTGGGTGAATAGCGCAGAGTCGCGAATGCTGTCGGTCGCGGCCGCAATTTCCGCGGGGTAGGCCGTGAGCAGCACGCCGTCGCGGCGCAACAGCCGCACCACACCTTCGGGCCCGAGTTCATGCAGGCCGTGCGGCCATAGAAAAAAGGAGGGATCGACATCGGCGGTCATGACGCCGAGGAAACGCCCATCCCGACCATCGATCCTGCGGCTGATCGGAATACTCGGCTTGCCGCCGAACTTGCCCACAACCGGAGCCGACAGCATCAGCCGCGCTTTCAGGCCGGCGCGATGCGCGCGGAAATACTCGCGGTCGCTGTAATCAATCTGCGGCGGCGGAAAGCGCGCGGTATGGATGATCAGCTTGCCGCTCGAGTCAGTCAGGAGTAACGCGCGCACGTACGGGGTGGCGGCAATGGTTTCGCGCAAATGCTGGTGCAGCGGTTCGGACGGAATGACACTGCCCTGCAGTTCCGCCCTCTGCGCGTCTTCGGCGGCGGCAGCGAGGACTGCGTCGACCGCATGCATCGATCTCAGGGTTTGCTCGCCCAGAATCTGGGCCAGGCCGAGCAAATGGGTTTCGGCCTGCCGGATGGCGTCCTCATGCATGCGCCACAGGCTGAGCGCGGTACCCGCGGCCACCGCCATCACCGCCAGGGCGCCCAGGCCGACCACCAGGTGGTGCAAACGCCGCGCGAACGCCGGCCGCGCAGCGCCTGCGTGCGTCTCAGGCTGGGCCGAATGTTGCGGCAAGCTGTCCCCCTCTCGGTGCGCTACCCGTGTTGCGACAGGTCCGATTATAGGCAAACCGCGAAGAACGGGCGCTGCGGCAGGAACTGTCCTTACTGTTTGACCAATATCAACAAGGCCGCGGCGATAGACGCTAGGATGAATTTCGGTCTTTGGAAGCCGTTTCATACTCGTCGAAACGACTCCTGACCCAGAATGGCATGAGGGGCAGCAGCGGGCGGGAACAATGCATAATAGTGTAGCGATCGCGTTTCGAGGCATACCCCCTTCGAGCGCACTCGAGCGCTATATCGGTGAAGAGGCGCGCAAACTGGAAGCCATTTGCGACCGCATTCGCAGCTGCCAGGTTCTCGCCGAATCGCTGCGCAGCGAGAAGCGCCAGGGCGCGCAGGTCTCGGTGCGGCTGGTCATCACGCTGCCGGGAACGGAGGTCGTGGTCAATCGCGAACACGGCGACGATGTCTATATGGCGGTGCGCGACGCGTTTGCCGCGGCCGGCGTGCAGCTCAGGGACCATATGCGCCGCGGCAACAGGGAACACCGCCCCCGCGATAGCGAGCCCGAATCGGGCGGCTAGCCGTGGCGCCGGGCCCGACCCGGGCGGTGACCATGCTGTAGCCAGGGATATGGCACTCGCGCGCAGGGCGGGCGTATCCTCGTGCAGCCCGGCCGGACCGGATTCCGGGGCGTCTGCCTTCGCGTCTGCGCCAGGCCGGATTTGTAACCGAAATATGCCCTTTTCACCCTGCCCGGCCAAGAGTAGAATCACGCCCTCCTACGCGACCCTAAGCCCGTTCCAATCTTGGCGGGATTGGCCGGCGCAAGGAAGGAGCAGACGGATTGAAGCCGACAGATATTGGCGCGCCAGATTACTTCCACAAAGTTGTAGATTGTCAATGGGCCTGCCCCGCCCATACCCCCGTTCCAGAATATATCCGCTTGATCGCCGCAGGCCGCTATGACGATGCCTACATGGTCAACTGGAAATCGAATGTGTTTCCCGGAATTCTCGGGCGCACCTGCGATCGACCGTGCGAGCCGGCGTGCCGCCGCAGCCGCGTCGAGGATGCGCCTGCCGAGGAGGCCAGGGGCGCCACTGCCGGCGCGGCCAGGGAACCGGTCGCGATCTGCCGCCTGAAACGGGTCGCCGCCGACAATAAGGGCGACATCCGCGCAAGGCTGCCGGCGCTGCCGAAAAAGAAAAACGGCAAGCGCGTCGCCTGCGTCGGTGCCGGGCCGGCTTCGCTCACCGTGGCGCGCGACCTGGCGCCGCATGGATATCATGTCGTCGTCTACGACGGCGACGCCAAGGCAGGCGGCATGATCCGCAGCCAGATTCCCAGGTTTCGCCTGCCCGAGGAAGTGATCGACGAGGAGGTCGGCTACATCCTGGCCCTCGGCGTGGAGTTTCGCGCCGGTACGCGCGTGGACAGCATGAAAGCCCTGCTGGCCGAGAACTATGACGCGGTATTCGTCGGATCCGGTGCGCCGCGCGGCCGCGACCTCGACGTTCCGGGGCGCAAGGAAGCGGCCAAACACATACACATCGGCATCGACTGGCTCTCCAGCGTCTCCTTCGGGCATATCAAGAAAATCTCCAAGCGCGTGATCGTGCTTGGCGGCGGCAATACCGCCATGGACTGCTGCCGCACCAGCAAGCGCCTCGGGGGCGAGGACGTGAAAGTGATCGTGCGCTCGGGCTTCGACGAAATGAAGGCCTCGCCCTGGGAGAAGGAAGACGCCGCGCACGAGGGCATTCCCATCATCAACTACCTCGTGCCGCTGGAATTCACCCACGCGAAGGGCAAGCTTACCGGCGTCACCTTCGAAAAAGTCGAGGCGCGCTACGACGACAAAGGCCGCCGCAGCCTGAAACCCACGGGCGAGCCGCATCAGCATTTCGAATGCGACGAGGTGCTCGTCGCGGTCGGCCAGGAAAACGCGTTTCCGTGGATCGAGAAGGACTGCGGCATCGCGTTCGACGAATGGGGCATGCCGGTGGTCGACAAGATCACGCTGCAGTCCTCGCTCGCGCGCGTGTACTTCGGCGGGGACGCCGCCTTCGGGCCGAAGAACATCATCTGGGCCGTCGCCCACGGCCACGAGGCCGCGGTCTCGATCGACAAGTACTGCCAGGGTGAGGACGTGGCCAGGCGCCCGCCGCCGATGGTGCACCTGATGTCGCAGAAGATGGGCATCCACGAGTGGAGCTATGACAACGAAGTCGCGCTGGACCGGCGCTACAAGGTGCCCTGGCGCGATGCCGGCCAGACGCTGAAGAACATCAAGATCGAAGTCGAGATGGGATTCGACCGGGCCACCGCCTTCAAGGAAGCCGAGCGCTGCCTCAATTGCGACGTGCAGACCGTGTTCATCAACGCCAAGTGCATCGAGTGCGACGCCTGCGTCGACATCTGCCCGATGGATTGCATCAGCTTCACCGTCAACGGCGAGGAGCCGGACCTGCGTGCGCGGCTCAGCGCGCCGGCCACGAATCTGACGCAGGACCTGTACATTTCCGGCACGCTCAAGACCGGGCGAATCATGGCCAGGGACGAGGACGTGTGCCTGCACTGCGGCCTGTGCGCCGAACGCTGCCCCACGGGCGCCTGGGACATGCAGAAATTCCTGCTGGAGATGACGCCCGCCGGCCCGGGTTGCCGCAGCCGGGCGCAGAAAGAGGAGCCCGTGCCGGCATGAAAGCAAAGCGCTTGGAAGCCGTAAACGACTTCGTCATCAAGTTCGCCAACGTCAACGGCTCGGGTTCGGCCTCGGCCAACGAGCTCTTCGCCCGTTCGATCCTCAGGATGGGCGTGCCGGTAAGTCCGCGCAACATCTTTCCCTCCAATATCCAGGGCCTGCCCACCTGGTACGAGGTGCGGGTAACCGAGCGAGGCTGGCTAGGCCGCCGCGGCGGGGTGGACCTGATGGTGGCGATGAATCCGCAGACCTGGAACCAGGATCTCGCCGAGATCGCGCCGGGCGGCTACCTGTTTTACGACAGCACGCGGCCGTTGCCGCAGTCGCGGCTGCGCGAGGACATCAACGCCATCGGCATGCCGCTCACCGACATCTGCAACGCCACCTACGACGATTCGCGCCAGCGGCAGCTGTTCAAGAACATCATCTATGTCGGCGCGCTCGCTGCCTTGCTCGACATGGACGCCGGCGCGATCGCCGAACTGATCGGCGAGCAGTACAAGGGCAAGGAAAAGCTGCTGAAGCCCAACCTGAACGCGATGCAGATGGGGCGTGACTATGCGCTAGCCCACCTCGATTGCCCGATCGGCCTGCGCGTCAGGAAGGCCGACGCGGTCGGCAAGAAGATCTTCATGGAAGGCAACAGCGCCGCGGCACTGGGTGCGGTGTACGGGGGCGCCACCGTGTGCGCCTGGTACCCGATCACCCCGTCCTCGTCGGTCGCCGAGGCGTTCGAGCGCTACTGCAAGCGCCTGCGCGTGGACCAGGCGAGCGGCAAGAACAAGTTCGCCATCGTGCAGGCCGAAGACGAGCTCGCCTCGATCGGCATGGTCACCGGCGCCGGCTGGAACGGCGCGCGCGCATTCACCGCCACCTCCGGGCCGGGCATCTCGCTCATGAGCGAGTTCATCGGCCTCGCCTACTTTGCCGAGATTCCGGTGACCATCATCGACGTGCAGCGCGGCGGCCCGTCCACCGGCATGCCCACGCGCACGCAGCAGTCGGACATACTGTGCACGGCCTACGCTTCACATGGCGACACCAAGCATGTGCTGCTGTTCCCCGAAGACCCGAAAGAGTGCTTCGAGTTCACCGCTCTGGCGCTGGACCTCGCCGACCGGCTGCAGACGCCGGTGTTCGTGATGACCGACCTGGACATAGGCATGAACACGCGCCTGTGCGATCCGCTGGAGTGGGACGACTCCAGGACCTACGATCGCGGCAAGGTCATGAGCGCCGAGGAATTGCAGGCAGGCAAGGACTTCGGCCGGTATCTCGACGTCGACGGCGACGGCATTGCCTACCGCACCTACCCCGGCACCCACCCCACGCGCGGCGCGTATTTCACCCGCGGCACCACCAAGGACCGCTACGCGCGCTATTCCGAGGCCGGCCCGGACTACGTCGACAATATGCAGCGGTTGCTGAAGAAATTCGAGACCGCGAAAACGCTGGTGCCCAAACCCTTGCTCACCCCGGCGCAGCATCCGGCGCGTTTCGGCGCGATCTATTTCGGTTCCACCAGCCCGGCGATGGCCGAAGCCCTGGACTCGCTCGCGGCGCAGGGCACCTATGTCAATGCGCTGCGCGTGCGTGCGTTTCCGTTCCAGGACGAGATTGCCGACTTCATCGCGGCGCACTCGAAAGTGTTCGTGGTCGAGCAAAACCGCGATGCGCAGCTGAAGACCCTGCTGGTGAACGAGGCCCACGTCAACCCGGCCAGCCTGATCTCCGTATTGCACTACGACGGCACGCCGGTCACGGCCCGCTACATCGTCAAGGAAATCTCCGCGGTGAGCGCGGCGCTGAACGTGCGCCCGCTGAAACAAGACAAGGCAGCCTGAGCATGACCTATCTGACCAAACCCAAGCTGCACCACCCGACGCTCAAGACGAACAAGGTCGGTTATACGCGCCGCGACTACGAAGGCAAGATCTCCACGCTCTGCGCCGGCTGCGGTCACGACTCCATTTCGGCTTCGATCATCCAGGCCTGCTGGGAGCTGGACATCCAGCCGCACCGAGTGGCCAAGCTCTCGGGCATCGGCTGCAGCTCGAAAACCCCGGATTATTTCCTCGGCAGCTCGCACGGCTTCAACAGCGTGCACGGAAGGATGCCCTCCGTGCTGACCGGCGCCAACCTGGCCAACCGTGAACTGATCTACCTCGGCGTCTCGGGCGACGGCGACTCCGCCTCGATCGGCATCGGCCAGTTCGCGCACATCATGCGCCGCGGCGTGAACCTGACCTACGTCCTCGAGAACAACGGCGTCTACGGCCTGACCAAGGGCCAGTTTTCCGCCACCGCCGACGCGGGCTCCAAGTCCAAGCGCGGCGTGATAAATCGCGATGCGCCGGTCGATACGGTGTCGCTTGCGCTGCAACTGGGCGCGAGCTACGTCGCACGCAGCTTTTCCGGCGACAAGAAGCAGCTCGTGCCGCTGATCAAGGGTGCGATCGCCCACCAGGGCGCGGCATTTATCGACGTCGTCAGCCCCTGCGTCGCGTTCAACAACCACGAAGGCAGCACCAAGAGCTACGATCATGTGCGCGAGCACAACGAGAGCGTGAACCGGCTCGATTTCTGGCCGACCCGCGACGCGATCAAGGTCGAATACGGGGAAGGGACCGTGATCGACCTGCCGCAGCACGACGGCTCCATCCTGCGCCTGCGCAAGATCCACGCGGAATACGACCCGCTGGACCGCGTCAAGGCCCTCAACTACATCGCCGAGCACCAGGCCAAGGGCGAGCTCGTCACCGGGCTGCTCTATATCGACCCCGAGGCGGACGACCTGCATGCCCATCTGAACACCGTGGACACGCCGTTCAACCAGCTGGGCGCGGCAGAACTATGCCCCGGCACCGGGCCGTTGGAAAAGCTCAACGCGTCTTTGCGCTAGTCCCACCCGCGGCGCCGGTTTCCAGCGGGCGCCGGGTTGGAGCGCGGCCCCGAAGCCGCCCGCCGTCGCCAGCGGCCATACGCCTGACGCCGCTCTGCCTGCGATTTCCGGCGACATCAGACCCGATCCGCCCGGCGCTCAGTTCTTGAGCGCCTTCTGCACGCCTTGCACCAGGGTCTCGGCCGGGACCGCACCGACTATGGACAGCGAGAGACCGGTCTTGTTGTTGCGCACGATTACGCCGGGTGTGCCGGTGATGCCGCTGCGCATGCCGTCGGCGATGTCCTCGCGCACGAGTTGCACCACGGCCGGATCGCGTGCGCATGCGTCCAGGGCAGCGACATCCTTCGCGCCGGCGGTCTGCGCGATTTCCCTGATCTGCGCATCGCCGCCCTGCAGTCCCTTGCCGTTGGCGTTGGTGAGCTTGAGCCAGGTGTTCGCAAAAATGAAGAAACCCCTGGAATCCGCCTGGCGGCCCACGCACTCGGCATAGTAGGCGCCGCGCTTCGCAGTTTCGCCGTGGAAATCGAGCGGAAAGTGGCGGAACACCACGTTGGCCCTGCCGTCGAATTTCGCGATAGCCTGCTCCGGCGTTCCGGCGAAGCGCTTGCAGTAGGGGCACTCGAGATCGTCGTAGACGATCACGCTCACCTCGGCCTGCGGGTTGCCGAAAATGCGGTCGCGCTGGGAGTCCACCTTGCGGGCATTCTTTGCGGCCTCGGTGCGGGCGCGCTGCTGTTCCTGCCGCTGTTCGCGCTGCGCCTCCTGCTGGCGCTGGATCTGCCGCTGGATGCCCCGGTCCACGGCGGCGTCCAGTGCGCCCGAGTCCTCCAGGCGCTTGATCAGCGCTTCAATCTGCGCAGAGTCCTGGGCTGCTCCTGCCGCCAGGCCCTGCATCGGCGCTGCTGCGAGCGCCAGTATCACGATCAGCCATGTCCTGTGCACCACGTTCTCCTTGATCGTCGGGCGATGGATATATGCAGGACATGATAACCGTAAAAGCGCCGGGACTCCCGCGGCTGTCGCAGGGAGGTGGGTACAATGCCCGGAGTTCTGGCTCGCATTGCGCACGCAGCCGCCTATGGGGGAGTACCGATGATCGATCTGCACTACTGGCCCACGCCCAACGGGTGGAAAGTGTCCATCATGCTCGAGGAATGCGGCCTGCCCTATGCGCTCAAACCCGTCAACATCGGCCGTGGCGAGCAGTTCGCGCCCGAATTTCTCGCGATCAGCCCGAACAACCGCATGCCGGCCATCGTCGACCATGATCCGCCGGGCGGCGGTGCCCCCGTCGCGCTGTTCGAAAGCGGCGCCATCCTGGTTTATCTCGCGGAGAAGACCGGGCGCTTCCTGCCCGCCGATCTGCGCGGCCGGCACGCCACGCTGCAGTGGCTGATGTGGCAAATGGGGGGGCTGGGGCCGATGGCAGGGCAGAACGGGCATTTCCTGCTGTATGCCCCGGAAAAAATACCCTACGCGCTCGAACGCTACTCGAAGGAGGTCAATCGCCTGTACGGCGTGCTCGACGCGCAGCTCGCGCGCACCGGGCAGTATGTCGCCGGCGGCGAATATGGCATCGCCGACATCGCCATCTTTCCCTGGATACGCACCCACAAGGCGCAACAGATCGCGCTTTCGGAATTTGCGCATGTCGAGCGCTGGTACAAGCAGGTATTCGAGCGCCCGGCCGCGAGGCGCGGGCTGGACCTGGGCAAGGCGCTGCGGCTGCCGAAAATGGACGAGGAGGCGCGCAAGGCCCTGTTCGGCCAGACCGCGCAGAGCGTGCGCGACGGCGCGCACAGGCCCCGCTAATCGCAATCGAGGACTCGCCATGATCGAATTCTTTTTCGACTGCTCCAGCCCCTGGACCTACCTCGCGTTTCACAACATCCAGCCGCTCGCGGCCGAACTGGGCGCGCGCATACGCTGGCGCCCGTTCCTGGTGGGCGGCGTGTTCAACAGCGTCAACCCCAGCGTTTACTTCGCGCGCGAACACCCGGTGCCGGCGAAGCAGGCCTACCAGTTGAAGGACATGCAGGACTGGGCGCGGCACGCGGGGCTATCCATCGTGTTCCCGCCCAGCGTGTTTCCGGTCCACAGCGTCAAGGCCATGCGCGGCTGCATCCTGCTCGAGCCGCAGGGGAAGCTCGTGCCCTACGCGCAGGCTGCGTTCGAGGCCTACTGGGGCGAAGATCGCGACATTTCCGACGATGCGGTTCTGGCCGGGGTGTGCGCGCGCGCCGGGGTCGATGCAGCCGCATTCTTCGCGGGCATCGCCAGGCAGGAGGTCAAGGAGCAGCTCAAGGCGAACACCGACGAGCTGATCCGCCGCGGCGGCTTCGGTTCACCGACCATGTTCGTCGACGGCGGGGACATGTATTTCGGCAACGACCGGCTGCCGCTGCTGCGCGCGGCGCTGCTGCGCAAGGCGGGCAAATGAGGCGATGCTTGCGCAGCGCTTCATGAAGATGGGCGCATAGCATGCTCAATATCGCCGCCGCCTGCCTGGTCATCACCGCGCTGCTGGCCTACCTCAACCACCGCTTCGTCGGCATGCCCACGACGATAGGGGTGATGGCGACCGCGCTGGTCTTCTCGCTCGCGCTGGTCGGCCTGGACGCGCTGGGCATGGCCTACGGCTTGCGCCAGTACGAGGAGTCGCTGCTGCGCTCCATCGACTTTTCCGACGTCCTCATGCAGGGGATGCTCTCGTTCCTGCTGTTCGCCGGCGCGCTGCATGTCGATCTGAGCGAACTGCGCGCCCACCGCTGGGCGGTGGGCGCGCTGGCCGTGTTCGGCACGCTGCTATCGACCCTTGCCGTGGCTTACGGAATGTGGTTCGTGCTGCCGCTGGTCGGGCTGGATTTGCCGCTCATGTACTGCCTGCTGTTCGGCGCCCTGATCTCGCCCACCGATCCGATCGCGGTGATGGGCATCCTCAAGTCCGCCGGCGCGCCGAAATCACTGGAGCTGGTGATCGCGGGCGAATCGCTGTTCAACGACGGCGTGGGCGTGGTGATCTTTACGCTGCTGCTGGGCATGCTGGCGAGCGGTGTCACGCCCACGCCGGGCCAGGCGCTCGAATTGCTGCTGCACGAAGCCGGTGGCGGCCTGCTCTTCGGCCTCGCGCTCGGCTACCTGAGCTTCCTCATGCTGAAGAGCGTGGACAACTATCACGTCGAAGTGCTGCTGACGCTGGCTGCGGTCACGGGCGGCTACGCCCTGGCGAACAAGCTGCACGTGTCCGGCCCGCTGGCCATGGTGGTCGCCGGTTTGATCATCGGCAACCACGGCCGCGCGCTGGCGATGTCGGAAACCACGCGCCGCAATCTGGACTTGTTCTGGGAACTGATAGACGAAATACTGAACGCGATGCTGTTCGTGCTGATCGGCATGGAGATCTTGCTGGTGGCGTTTTCCGGCCATGTGCTGGTGGCGGCGCTGGTGGCCGTGGTGGTGACGCTGTCGGCCCGCTTGCTCACGGTCGGATTGCCCGTGGGCCTGTTGCGGCGCGCGGTCAAATTGCCGCGGGGCTCGTGGAAAGTGTTGACCTGGGGCGGCCTGCGCGGCGGCATATCGGTGGCGCTGGCGCTGTCGCTGCCCGCGGGGCCGGAGCGCAGCACGGTCGTTGCGCTGACCTACGGCGTGGTCGTGTTTTCAATACTTGCGCAAGGACTCTCCATCGGTTACGTCGTGCGCAAGGCGATCGCGCGCAGCTGATGCGGCAGCTTGGGCTGTTGCGGGAACAGGTGTGCACAAAAATGCCATTGATCCGGACATGAGGTTCGCATGAAAACGGTCGCATTGCCCTGCGGCGAGCGCGTCCCCGCTTTCGGGATGGGCGCCTGGAACATCGGCGACGAACGCGCCACGCGCGCCGAGGAAATCGCGACGCTGCGCCTGGGCCTGGACCTGGGCGCGCGGCTGATCGATACCGCCGAAATGTACGGCGACGGGCGTTCGGAAGCGCTCATTGCGGAGGCGATCGCGGGCCGGCGCGACGAAGTGTTCCTGGTGAGCAAGGTGTATCCGCACAATGCCTCGGCCAAGGGCGCGGCCGCCGCCTGCGAGCGCAGCCTGCGCCGGCTGAAGACCGACAGGATCGACCTGTATCTGCTGCACTGGCGCGGCTCGGTGCCGCTTGCCGAGACGCTGCAGGCGTTCATGCGTCTCAGGGAAGCCGGCAAAATCCGCCATTACGGCGTCAGCAATCTCGATCTTGCCGACATGCAGGAACTGTGGCGCTCGCCCGGCGGCGACGCGGTGCAGACCGACCAGCTGCTCTACAACCTCGGGCGGCGCGGCATCGAGTGGGACCTGCTTCCCTGGCTGCGCCGGCGGCAGGTGCCGGTGATGGCGTATTCGCCGATCGAGCAGGGCAGGCTGGTCGGCAACCGCAAGCTCGCCGCCTACGCCGGCCGTCATGGCATGACGTCGGCGCAGGCCGCGCTCGCCTGGCTGCTCGCGCGCGAGGACGTGATCGTGATTCCCAAGACCGGCCGGCGCGAGCGGCTGCGGGAGAATCTGGGTGCGCTCGAACATGCGCTGACGGTGGCGCAACTGGCCGAACTGGACGAATTGTTTGCGCCGCCCAAGGGCGCGAGTTCGCTGCAGATGCTCTGATTCCTGCCCGATGCGCGCGGGCGCAGCGGCCGAAAGGGTAGAATCCAGACTGTTGTGCATCCGTGTACGCCGTATCCGCGAGGTCGCGTGAAAGTCGCCATCATTCCGGTCACCCCGTTCCAGCAGAATTGTTCGCTGCTGGTATGCGAGCAGACCAACAAGGCCGCCGTGGTCGATCCCGGCGGCGACCTGGAGTTGATACTCGATGCGGTGAAACGCCAGGGCGTGGAACTGGAGAAGATCCTGCTCACCCATGGGCACATCGATCACTGCGGCGGCACGGCGCAATTGTCCAGCGAGCTGGGTTTGCCGGTCGAGGGGCCGCATAGCGACGATGGCTTCCTCATCGACGACCTGGCGCAGCAGGGCCTGCGCTTCGGTTTTCCGCAACTGCAGTCGTTCACGCCGGCGCGCTGGCTCGCCGGCGGCGACAGGGTGCGCTTCGGCAACGTGGAGCTCGAAGTGCGCCACTGCCCCGGACACACGCCCGGGCACGTGATCTTCTTCAGCCCGGAGTACCGTCTGGCGCTGGTGGGCGATGTGTTGTTTGCCGGGTCCATCGGGCGCACCGATCTACCGCGCGGCGATCATGCAAGGCTGCTGCGCTCGATTCGCGAGCAGCTATGGCCGCTGGGAAGCGACGTTACCTTCATCCCGGGTCACGGACCGACCTCGACCTTCGGCGCGGAGCGCAACAGCAATCCCTACGTCGCCGATGCCGTACTGGGGCGCGCCTGAGCGCGTGTTGCCTGGCGCGAAACCTGCGTCAGCCGGGGAGCCTGGCTCCTCAATTTGAAACGGACGCCTGCATTTGAACGATAAGATAGACCTCGATGCCGAACTGCGCGAAGACGTGCGCCTGCTCGGACGCCTGCTGGGCCGGGTTTTGCAGGAGCGCACCGGCGAGGCCGGCTATGCACTGATCGAGGGCGTGCGCCAGACCGCGGTGCGCTTTCGTCGTGCGGAGCCGGGCGAGGCGGCGGCGGTGCGCGCCGAACTGACCGGCATACTCGACGGACTGTCGCGGCGGCAGAATCTGGATGTGGTGCGCGCGTTCAGCTACTTCCTGCATCTGCTCAATATCGCCGAGGACCGGCATCAGAAGCGCAAACGCCGCAACTGGCTGCGCGCGGGCCTGCCGCCGCGCGAGGGCAGTCTCGCGCGGGTCCTGGCGCAGCTCGATGCGGCCGGTGTGGGGGCCGCGGCGCTGCAGACATGGTTGGACGGCGCGCTGGTGAGTCCGGTGCTGACCGCGCATCCGACCGAGGTGAAACGCAAGAGCACGCTGGACTGCGAGCGCGAAATCGCACGGCTGCTCGAGCGCCGCGACCGCGAGCAATTGCTGCCCGCAGAGCAGGAGGAACTCGAACAGGAGCTCTACACCTGGATCCTCACCATGTGGCAGACGGCGATGCTGCGCCTGACCAAGCTGCGCGTGGTGGACGAAATCGACAACGCGCTGTCCTATTACCGCAGCACCTTCCTGGAGCAGATCCCGAAGCTCTACGCGCAGATGGAGCGCAGCCTGGCCGCGCACACGGGCGCGGCCAGGCATCTGCCGGTGCTGCTGCGCATGGGCTCATGGATAGGCGGGGACCGCGACGGCAATCCCAATGTCGATGCGCAGGTGCTGCGCCTCGCGATCCAGCGCCAGGCGCGGCTGGCGTTCGCCCACTATCTGCAGCAGGTCCACCTGCTCGGGGGCGAACTCTCGATCGCCGCGCGCCTGGTGAATGTCACGCCCGGGTTGCTGGCGCTCGCCGACGCCGCGGGCGACGTATCCCCGTTCCGCCAGGACGAGCCCTACCGGCGCGCGCTGATCGGAATTTATGCGCGGCTGGCGGCGAGCGCGCGCGCGCTGTGCGGCTACCTGCCGCCGCTGGAAGCGCACGCGCCCGGGGAACCGTACGCCTCGAGCGCGGAATTGGGCGCAGCGCTACGGGTCGTGGCGGATTCGCTCGCCAACCACGGCTCCAGCGCACTGGCCGAACGGCGCCTGCTGCCGCTGATGCGCGCGATAGAAGTGTTCGGCTTCCATCTGGCGTCGCTCGATCTGCGCCAGAATTCGGCGGTGCACGAGCCGGTGGTGGCCGAACTGCTGCGCCTGGCGGGCGTGCACCGGGACTATGCGGCGCTGTCCGAGCCCGAACGCGTGGACCTGCTCACGCGCGAACTCGCGGGACCGCGCCTGCTCTATTCGCGCCACCTGGAATACAGTTCGATGACGGCCGGCGAGCTCGAGATTCTGCAGGCGGCTGCGGAGGTCCATGCGCGTTTCGGCGAGGCCGCGATCCAGAACTACATCATCTCGAATTGCGCCTCGGCAAGCGACCTGCTCGAAGTGGGCGTACTGCTGAAGGAAGTCG
>JACZJV010000158.1 GCA_014860355.1 Burkholderiales bacterium
GTGCGGGCGGCGGCGGCGGTAGCATCGTCTTGCGCAGCGCTGGCGCCATCCTGCTTTCTTCTACTGGCAGCTATAGCCCTGTTAGCGCGTCTGGAGGTGACGGCGGTGAAGGCGGCTGGGGCGGCCAAGGCGCCGGGCAAAACTATGGCTACAGCTACAGCTACAGCGTCCGGAACAGCTACGGCGGCAATGGTGGTAAGGGCGGCATGGGCGGCATGGGCGGCATCGGTGGCAATGGCGGCAATATTCTCGTGCAGGGTGTCGGTACCCTCGACTTGTCGAATGCCAAGGTTTACGCCGATGGCGGTCGGGGCGCTGGCGGCGGCAGCGGCGGCCGCGGCGGCTACGGCGCCAGCGGCTATCAAGTCGATGGAATCCCTGCAGGTGACGGCGGCGCAGGCGGAAACGGCGGGGCGGGGGCTATTGGCGGCAATGGCGGCGGCATTACCTTGCGCAGCACGGGCGCAGATGTTTCTGTCGCTGGATACAGCACGATACGCGCCGAAGGAGGAACAGGCGGATATGGCGGGCGCGGCGGGGACGGCTGGTATGGCGGCGACGGTTACCTGGGCGGCGGAAAGGGTGGTGACGGAGGCGCTGGTGCCGGCGCCGGCGCCGGCGGTGGCGGGGGTACGATTATTGTCAATGCTCTAGGCGCCATCACGCTGACTCAGGGGAGCATGATTGCCAGGGGCGGCTATGGTGGCAATGGCGGCGGTGGCGGCCAAGGCGGCAGTGGTGGCTACGGCGATGGCGAATACTCCAGCGGAGGCGGTGGCGGAGCGGGTGGAAGCGCCGGCATCGGCGGCGACGGTGGCGGGGGCGGGAGCATCTCCCTCAATAGTGCCGGCTCCATCACGTTGACCTTGGCGAGTTCGATTAGCGCTGAGGGAGGTGTTGGCGGCCGGGGTGGGCATGGCGGAAACGGCGGCCGAGGCGGTGACGCCGTAGATTTTGGATACTCCATCGGCGGCAACGCAGGTAATGGCGGGGACGGCGCGAGCGGCGGAAATGGCGGCCTCGGAGGCAGCGTTACGCTTGAGAGCACCGGAGCAAGCGCAACTATCGCGCTGTCGGATTCCATTCTCTACGCAAACGGTGGCCAAGGCGGCTACGGCGGGTACGGCGGAACAGGTGGTGACGGCGGTTATGGCTCCTTGTCCGGTGGCAGCGGTGGCAACGGCGGGACCGGCGGCAATGCCGGGGCCGGGCGCGGCGGTGGCAATATTCTCGCCAAGGCTGCGGGCGCAGTCGAGGTTCTACTCGGCAGCATAGAGGCGCGCGGAGGCTATGGCGGCAACGGCGGCAACGGCGGCAATGGCGGTTACTACGGATCCAGCGCTACAGTCGATGGCAGCCCGGGCATCGGACTCGATGGCGGTGACGGCGGACAGGGCGGAGTGAGCGGGCGCGTGCAATTCTTTAGCGGGTTTGCTTCGCCCGTAACCCTGGGCTCCGGCGCCCTGATCGTTGCGGGCGTAGGCGCCGGTGGGATCGGGGGCGACGGCGGATGCAATGGAAATTTGGGCCCCTGTCTCGGACTTGCCGGCAGCGATGGCGCAGACGGAATCCCGTTTGCGCCGGGTGAACCGCCGAATGTGCTCGTGTCGGCCGGCGGCAGTTTCGTCAATAGCGCCGGATCCAGCGTACTCGACGTGGGCATTGCGGGAAGCTGGCTGATCTATTCCGGCGAGACGAATCCGGGCAATTTCGCCGCGCAGCGCGGCGGACTTGTCTACGATTTCAAGCAATACAACACCAGCTACGGCGGCACTGTTCTAGGCACGGGCGATGGCTTCATCTACAGCCTGGCCCCGGTCCTGACGCCTACCTTGTCCGGCAATTTCACCAAGACCTATGACGGCAATACGACTGCCAGTGTCTCCGGCGCCACACTCAGTGCCAGCGGAGTCAGCGGCGGTCTGATCGACGGCGATACTTCGGTCGTACTGGGCGGACCGACCTCGGCGACTTTCGACACCAAGAGTGCGGGCACGGGCAAGACCGTCACCGCCACTGGACTGTCGTTCATCAGCGCCAGCGAGGGTGCAATACCGGTATATGGTTACGTATTGCCGGCTTCGGTTACTGCGATCGGTGCCATCGATCAGGCCAGCCTGACCGTCGCGGCTGTGACGGCCGCGAACAAAGTGTATGACGGTACGACGCTGGCAACAGTGAGCGGCGGTACGTTCTCTGGCTTGATCGCGGGAGACGATGTCAGCGTTGGCACCGCCAGCGGCAGCTTCGCGGACAAGAATGTGGGTGTGGCCAAAACTGTCACCGTTAATGGCATTACATTGACGGGCGCAGACGCAGGCAATTACCTGCTAACTGGTACCACGTCGAGCACGACCGCCGACATCACCCAGCGCCCGCTTTCCACCTGGATCGGTGGAACGGCAGGGAACTGGTCGGTCGCGTCGAACTGGGATGCGATCCCCGATCTCTCGAACGTACTGGCGGTGACTGTGCCTGCGGGCACGACGGTAACCTACGATGCCGGGATCGCCAACATCGCATCACTGGACACCGGCGGACTGAGCATCATAGGCGGCACCCTGAACATCGCCAACAGCCTCACGGTGAGTTCGAGCTACAGCCATACGGGCGGCACGCTCGGCGCCTTTGGCGCCGGGTCCACTGCCGACATCACCCAGGCGAGCGGCAACCTGAGCCTGCCGGGGATCACGGTGGCGAGCCTCAGCCTCAATGCGCCTGCGGGGGAGATCACGCAAGTCGGTCGGATCGCCGTGCTGACGCTCAATACCCAGTCGCAGGGTGCCACGACGCTCAACAACCCGGACAACCAGATCTCCGGCCGCGTCGACATGAAATCGGGCGGGCCGCTGATCCTGTGGGGATCGGGTGACCTGAACCTGGGCGCCATCGACGCCGGCACCAGCGCGGCCGAGATCAAGGCGGGCGGCGCCATACTGCAGGCGCCGGGGACCGACAGCGGCATCAACCTCATCGCCGGATCGGCCGATCTTGAGAGCGTATTCGGCGGTGCCTCGGGCGGCCTCGCCATCAGCGCCAACACCCAGGTGACGGGCGCGCTCGTCGCCAGCGTCGGTGCCGAAGCGGACTTCGGCGGCATTCGCATCCAGAACACCGGCGCGCAACCTTCGAGCGTGACGCTCACCGACAATGCGCTTGCGGGCGCAAGCGTCAGTTTCCTCAATACCGGGAACATCGACAGCACGTCCGGTATTAGCCTGACGACCCTCACGGGCGGCGATCTCGCGCTGCTCTCGAACGGCAACATCACTTGGGACGGCGGCAGCCTAGCCACGCCAACGGGCAGCGTGCAGATCAGCGCCGACGGCAGCCTCGGCGTGACCGGCGCCTTGACTTCGCCCGTGGATCTTGCGCTGTCCTCGGCCATCTCGATCGATGTCAGCGGCAGCGTGATTACCCAGGGTACGGGCACGGTGGCGCTTGTTGCGCCGAGCGTAAGCATCAGCGGCTCGGTCGACTCGGCCGACGATGTCGGCGTCGTCGCGGACAGCGTCAGTCTTGCGTCCGGATCGAACACCAGCGCGACCCACGACGTGATACTCGCGGCTGCAGACATTACGGCCACGAGCGCGACCGTTGCCGCGGACCACGACATCTCGGCTGCGGTGACGGGCGACCTGCGCCTGAACAGCTCCGGTTTTACCGCAGGCAACGACATCTTTATCAACCTGCTCGGAACGAGCTCGACGCTCTATCTCAATGATGTGAGCGGGCTGGAGGAAGCGTCGTTCCTGTGGGCGCAGGCGCCGAGTACGATTTTCCTTGCTTATGCTGCGCGCGCCTCGGGCGGACTGGTGGTCGACGGTGTTCAGGTGGATCCGTTCACGTATGTCACCACTGTGGGCGGCAGCGGACTGTTCTACGGTCCGGGGAAACTTCCGGCGGTTCCCGGTGCCGGCCTCGAACTGGCCTACGCGGACGGCTTGCCCCCGGTCGACGGAACCACGGTGGATCCGACGGTCATCAGCGCGGTTATCGCGGCCGTGAACGCCACCACCACATCGACCGTGGAACGGGCCGGCGCCTTGCCGGGGACGTTCGACACGGACTTTGGAACCCTGGGCAGTCTTGGCGGATCGGACGACTCGATAGGCGGCAGCGAAGGCAGCTTTGGCGGGGACGAAGAAGACGAGAACCAGACCGACGCAGGCACGGGCCTGAAGAAAAAGGCGGACAAGCCGACCACGAAGAAGCTCTCCACATGCAGCTAACCGGAGAAACGACGATGCGAAACCCTGCGCTCATCCTGGCCGGTCTGCTGCTTGTGGCTGCCGGCACCCTGAGTGGCGCCGTGCAGGCGGCCAATGCGGTCGGGCAGGTCACCCACCTCTCCGGCACCCTGGTCGCCAAGCGTGCCGATGGCACGACCAAGCTCTACTCGGTGAAATCCGAAGTGCAGGAGGGCGACACGCTCTCCACCGAGCGCGATACCTATGCGCGCATCAAGTTCGCCGACGGCGGCGAAGTGGTGCTGCGGCCGGGTTCGCAGCTCAAGGTGGCGGCGTATTCGTTCAAGCAGGACCAGCCGAAGGCGGACAACATCTTTCTGAGCATCCTCAAGGGAGGCATGCGCGCGGTCACCGGCCTCGTAGGCAAGCGCAATCGCGATGCCGTGACTTTCGGCACCGTCACGGCGACCATCGGCATACGCGGCACCCACTTCGGCGCGCTGATCTGCCAGAACGACTGCGGCGGCATTCCCACCGTCAGCGGCAAGGCGCCGGAGAACGGGCTGCACCTGGACGTCGCCGCCGGCGCCATCGTGGTCAGGAACGCGGCCGGTGAACAGGTGATCAACGCCGGGCAGTTCGGCTACGTGCAGAACGCAAATATTCTGCCCGCCATCGTGCCGCCGTCGGAGGGCGTACAGGTGACCATGCCGAGCAGCATCAGCCAGAACAAATCCTCGGGCCGCGGCGTCGGCAGCAGCAGCGACAACGAGTGCGCGGTGCAGTAGGGCGCTAGGCCCCGCCTTCGGGAAGCGCGGTGCTTGCAAGCGCGCGTCGATGCAGCGGCGCGCTCGCCGCCGCTACGCGTCGCCTTTGCCTTTCAATCTGGCCTTGAGATCGGCGAATGCCTTGTAGGTGGAAGGCGCATCCGCCTGCCCGCCGCCCGCCGCTGCGCCGCGTCCGGCGGAATCCAGCTGGCGCGCGTGTTCGTTCTCGTGGCAGTAGATGCACAGCAGTTCCCAGTTGCTGCCATCGGGCGGATTGTTGTCGTGATTGTGGTCCTTGTGGTGCACGGTGAGTTGCAGCACATTCGCACGCGTGAATTCGCGCGCGCAGCGTCCGCACACCCAGGGATAGATCTTCAGCGCCTGCTCGCGATAGTCCTTTTCTCTAAGATCGCGATTGCGCCTGGCTTCGGCCACGATCCGGTCCATTTTGCCGGGATCAGACATGGGTACATTCTCCTCTCGTCCTGCTTTGTCCTACGGCTATTGCAGCCTGGCGCGCTCATTGTGCACCGCGGCTGCGCGATCATCAACGGCACCCTGCATCCGTTATAATTATGCTTTAAGTGTGCAGGCTTTCATGGCTGAAATCCTCAAGCTGCGCGGCGCTCCCGCGCTGTCCGCCTTCCGTCTGGAAAAACTGCACATCCGCCTGGCCGAAATCGCGCCGGGCGCGCGCATCGCCGGCGCCGAATTCCGCCATTTCGTCGAGACTGCACACGCATTGACCGGCGCCGAGCGCGCGGTGCTCGACCGGCTGCTGGTCTATGGCGAGCCGGTGCGCCCGTCACCGCCGGCCGGAGATCTGATACTGGTGGTGCCGCGCGCGGGCACCATCTCGCCCTGGTCGTCCAAGGCCACCGACATCGCGCGCCAGTGCGGCCTGCCAGCGGTGCGGCGCATCGAACGGGGCATCGCCTATTACACCGAAGGCGCGCCCGGACGCAGATGGGAGATCGCCGCGTTGCTGCACGATCGCATGACCGAGACCGTGCTCGATACCATGGATGCCGCGGAACAGCTGTTCCGCCATGTGGCGCCGCGGCCGCTCGCCAGCGTCGACCTGCTTGCGCGCGGGCATGCGGCGCTGGAGGAGGCCAACCGCAGCATGGGCCTTGCGCTCTCGGCCGACGAAATCAACTACCTGCTCGCGAATTTCCGCGCCATCGGGCGCAATCCCACCGATGCCGAACTCACCATGTTCGCGCAGGCGAATTCCGAGCACTGCCGCCACAAGATTTTCAACGCGTCATGGGTAATCGACGATGTCGCCGAGCCGCATACGCTGTTCGGCATGATCCGCGAGACCGAGAAGGCCAATCCGCAGGGCACGGTGCTCGCCTACTCGGACAACTCCGCCATCATGGAAGGGCGCGAGATCGCGCGCTTCTACCCGGACGCGGCGGGCAACTATGCCTACCGCCGCGAAGCCACGCACACGCTGATGAAAGTGGAGACGCACAATCATCCGACCGCGATATCGCCGTATCCGGGCGCGGCCACGGGCTCGGGCGGCGAGATCCGCGACGAAGGCGCGACCGGCCGCGGCGCCAAGCCCAAAGCCGGCCTCGCTGGATTTTCGGTGTCGAATCTGCGCATTCCGGGCGGGCTGCAGCCCTGGGAGGCCGACCACGGAAAACCCGGCCGCATCGCCTCGGCGCTGGACATCATGCTCGAGGGGCCGATCGGCGCGGCCGCGTTCAACAATGAATTCGGCCGCCCCAATCTCGCGGGCTACTTCCGCAGCTTCGAGATCGAAGCCGCGGGCGAACTGCGCGGCTATCACAAGCCGATCATGATCGCGGGCGGCGTGGGCAATATCGCCGCGCGCGATGCGTTCAAGCTGGGGCTGCCCGCGGGTTCGCTGCTGATCCAGCTCGGCGGGCCGGGCATGCTCATCGGCATGGGCGGGGGCGCCGCATCGAGCATGGCCACCGGCAGCAACACCGAAGACCTGGATTTCGATTCGGTGCAGCGCGGCAACGCCGAGATCCAGCGCCGCGCGCAGGAAGTCATCGACCGCTGCTGGCAGCTCGCCGGGTCCAATCCGATACTGTCGATACACGACGTGGGCGCGGGCGGCCTGTCGAATGCGCTGCCCGAGCTGGCGCACGGCGCGGGCCGCGGCGCCAGCCTGGATTTGCGCGCGATTCCGAGCGAAGAGCCGGGCATGTCGCCGCGCGAAATCTGGTGCAACGAAGCGCAGGAGCGCTACGTGCTCGCCGTCGCGCCCGATCGGCTCGAAGTGTTTCGCGCCATCTGTGCGCGCGAGCGCTGTCCGTACGCGGTGCTGGGCACGGCCACGGCAGAGCAGCAGCTCACGCTGGCGGACGAGCGCTACGGCAACAAGCCGGTGGACATGGACCTGGGCGTGCTGCTGGGCAAGCCGCCGCGCATGCTGCGCGCGGTCGCGCGGCGCAAACAGGAGTTTCAGCCGCTCGCCATCGCCGGCATCGAGCTCGCCGAAGCCTGCTACCGCGTGCTGCGCCATCCGAGCGTGGCGGACAAGACTTTCCTCATCAGCATCGGCGACCGCAGCGTGGGCGGGCTGTGCGCGCGCGACCCCTTTGTCGGGCCCTGGCAGACGCCGGTGGCCGATTGCGCGGTCACCTTGCTCGGCTTTCAGGAATACGCGGGCGAAGCCTACTGCATGGGCGAGCGTGCGCCGCTCGCCGTCATCGACGCGCCGGCCTCGGGACGCATGGCGGTGGGCGAGGCGCTGACCAATCTCGCCGCGGCGCCGGTGGAATTGGCGCGCGTCAAGCTCTCGGCCAACTGGATGGCGGCGGCGGGGCATGCGGGCGAGGATGCGGCGCTCTACGACACGGTGCGCGCGGTGGCGCTGGAGCTGTGTCCGGCGCTGGGCATAGGCATACCGGTGGGCAAGGATTCGCTGTCGATGAAAACCACCTGGGAGGAAGCGGGGCGCAGGAAAGAAGTGGTCGCGCCGCTCTCGCTCATCGTATCGGCGTTCGCGCCCTGCGCCGACGCGCGCCGCGTGCTCACGCCGCAGCTGTGCCTGGACGCGGGCGCGAGCGTGCTGATACTCGTCGATCTCGGGCGCGGCAGGAACCGCCTCGGCGGCTCCATCCTCGCGCAGGTATACGGCCAGATGGGCGACACCGTGCCCGACCTGGACGATGCGGCGGCGCTGAAGCGCTTTTTTGAAGGTGTGCAGGCGCTCAATCGCGACGGCCTGCTGCTTGCCTATCACGACCGCTCCGACGGCGGCCTGTATGCGACGGTGTGCGAAATGGCGTTCGCCGCGCATTGCGGTGTGACGCTTGATCTGGATGCAATTTGCGCGGATGCCAGGCAGGAGCGTGAGCTTGCGGCGCTGTTCGCCGAGGAACTGGGCGCAGTGCTGCAGGTGCGCTTGCGCGATAGCGACGCGGTGCTCGCGCGCTTGCACGCGGGGAAGTTGCCGGCCCAGATCATCGGCAGTCCGAACGCGAGCGATGAAATCCGGCTTGTACGCGGCGCGACGCCGGTGTTGGCGCGAAAGCGCATCGATCTACAGCGCGCCTGGGCCGAGACCACCTGGCGCATGCAGGCGCTGCGCGACAATCCGGAATGCGCGCGCGAGGAATACGAGCGCATACTCGATGCGGGCGATCCCGGTTTGCATTCCAGACTCGGCTTCGATCCGAACGAGGACCCAGCCGCGCCTTACATCGCCAAAGGTGTCCGGCCCAGGATCGCCATCCTGCGCGAACAGGGCGTGAATGGGCAGGTGGAAATGGCGGCGGCGTTCGACCGCGCCGGTTTCGATGCGGCCGATGTGCACATGAGCGACATCATTTCCGGGCGCGTCGCACTCTCCGCTTACCAGGGCCTGGCCGCCTGCGGCGGCTTTTCCTATGGCGATGTGCTCGGCGCGGGCGAGGGCTGGGCCAAGTCCATACTGCTCAATGCGCGCGCGCGCGACGAGTTCGAGTCCTACTTCGGCCGCGGCGACGTGTTCGCGCTCGGCGTGTGCAACGGCTGCCAGATGATGAGCAATCTGCACGAGATCATTCCGGGCGCGGCGCACTGGCCGAAGTTCCTGAAGAACCGCTCGGAGCAGTTCGAGGCGCGCTTTGTCATGGTCGAGGTGTGCGAGAGTCCGTCGCTGTTTTTCACCGGCATGGCCGGCAGCCGCATGGCGGTGGCCACCGCGCACGGCGAGGGCAGGGCGGCTTTCACCGACGGCGAGGCGCAGGCCAGGGCGCTGGTCGCGCTGCGCTACGTCGACAATCGCGGCGCGACTACCGAATCCTATCCGGCGAACCCCAACGGGTCGCCCGCGGGCATCACCGGACTGACCACCGCCGACGGCCGCTACACCATCCTCATGCCGCACCCGGAGCGCGTGTTCCGCAGCGTGCAGCAGTCCTGGCACCCCCGTGGCTGGTCCGAGGACAGTCCGTGGATGCGCATGTTCCGCAATGCGCGCGCGTGGGTGGGCTAGCGAGCGCGCTCGGGCGCGATCAGCGCAGCGCGTGATTCGCGTACAGGGCGGCGCCGAGCAGCAGCACCGCGCCGCCCTGATGCGCAGCCGCGAGCGCAACCGGGACGATCAGCAGCAGGGTAGCGATGCCGAGCGTGATCTGCAGTGCGAGCATGCCGAAGAGCAGGTTGACGGCGAGCCTGGCGCGCGCATCGGTCGGCGCGCGCCGCGTCTTCAGCCAGAACCAGGGCACCAGCACGGCCAGCAGCCAGGCGCCGAGACGGTGATCGAACTGCACCGTCGCCATATTGTTGAAGAAATTGAGGTACCACGGATCGAGCATGAAGATCTCCGGCGGCACCAGGTGACCGTCCATGAGCGGAAAGGTGTTGTAGGCCAGGCCGGCGCGGATGCCGGCGACGAAGCCGCCGGTGATCACCATGTAGGCAGCCGTCGCGGTGATGACCCAGGAAAATCTGCGCAGCCCTGCATGCTGCGTACCCATTGCTCCCGCAACGGGGTAGATCAGACCCAGCGCCGTCCACAGCATCGCAGCGTAGATCGCAAGCGCGATGAGCAGATGCGCGGTCAGGCGGTACTGCGACACGCGCGGGTCGTCCACCAGTCCGGATTTCACCATGTACCAGCCCATCGCGCCCTGCAGTCCGCCGAGCACGAAAATTCCGGCGAGTTTGAGCGTCAGCGGGCGGTCGATATGGCCGCGCCACCAGAACCAGAGCAGGGGAAGGAGAAACACCGCGCCGATCATGCGGCCTAGCAGCCGATGGAAGTACTCCCACCAGAATATGCCCTTGAATTCGTCCAGGCCCATCGTGTGGTTGACCTTGCGGTATTCCGGCGTGAGCTGGTACTTGGCGAAAGTCTCCAGCCACTGCGCCTCGTTCAGCGGCGGCAGGGTGCCGACGATGGGCTGCCATTCGACGATCGACAAGCCCGAATGCGTAAGCCTGGTTACGCCGCCCACCACTACCATGGCGAACACCAGCGCGCAGCAGGCGAGCAGCCAGGCCGCGACCTGGCGCTGCTTTCGCGGCAGCGGCGCGCCTGCGGCCGCCTCGGCAGGCGCTGCATCTGCAGTAATGGCATTCATCGCATCGGATCGCATTTTTGGGGTGGCTCAGGTGACAAGCGTACTGCATGCAAGGGTAATCGAAACCGGCCACGGCATCCAGCATCACGCCATGGACACGCCACCGCCACGAGCCAATCTGCGGTAGCAGAATCGCGCGGGCTTCTGCTATAATCCGCACCTCGCGCCTGTAGCTCAGTTGGATAGAGTACTTGGCTACGAACCAAGGGGTCGTGGGTTCGAATCCTGCCAGGCGCGCCATTCAAACAAGGGCTTAGGGAAACCTAGGCCCTTGTCCTTTTTGGCGAACGTAGCGCTTAAATCTACGCCACCCGCACCTCGACACGAAGTCCAAGAGCGCGAGCCGCTGCCTCGATCTGGTTGAGGCGCGATGCGTGGGTAAGATCGAATAGACGGTCTACCTGTGGCATGTGCCATCCCAGGCGGCGAGCCAATTCTGCTTACTTGATACCTGTCTTCAATTCGGTGGCATGCATCGGTAATGCCGACTGGCGCTTATTCAGGAACACCTTGAATTGCGAGCCCTTGCCTTGCCGAAATGTCGCGCCTTGTTTCGCCAGCCAGCGTTTGAATTCGTTTGAGTTCGCGGATCACAAGAAATAAACACTTCTGTCTTGTTTGGCAAGGCGTTCTTTCGCGCTCTCGTCTCACGCCATGCAAGCCTGGCTACGTATTCAACGTTGCCGAATCGAAACTTTGCGGGACCCTGCAAGAATGCGTTGAGGCACTCTGAGACTGTAATAGCTATAAGGCGACAGATTCGACAGCCAAGTAGCAAATATGCGACTTGCGGGCCCAATCATGGCGCTATTATTAGCGGAATGACGACAGCCTATAGAAGATTAAATTAGCGTATCAACGTCAAATACATATATACTATAGCAGGATACCGACATGCCAGAGGCAAACCTTGGAAAAGTCAGTGGCTAGCCGACACGACGAAGTCCTTATCACGCGTGGCGCTCCAGGCAATGAGGCCCGCACGATTCAGCGTCGCGCCAAGGCGGGCGAGCTTGCCAGAATCGCAGAGGGCGTCTACTTGGCCGAGCGCGATCCGGAAGCCCAAGCGGCAATCGTTCGCCGCAACTGGAGCCGCATTCTAGCCGCGCTAGTACCCGGCGCGGTCATATCGCATCGCAGCGCCTACCACGGTGGCCTGTCAGCGGACGGCAGCATTTATCTGAGTCACCCAAGCAACTACAACCGCAAGATCGAACTTCCTGGCGTCCGGGCAATTCTGGTGAAGGGATCAGGCCCGTTGCCAGGCGATTCTCCATTTGGTAACGAGCAGCTCTACTTCGCATCGCGCCCACGGCAGCTTCTCGAAAATCTCTCGCCCGAGCGTGGCGCCCATGGAAAATCCGCCGGCGCGAAAGCCGTCGAGGAACGATTGGTGTCGATTCTCAACGCCGGCGGCGAAGACGAACTAATCAAGCTTCGCGATACCGCACGCGAGCTAGGCAAATCCATGGCTCTTCAGAGTGAGTTCGAGAAGCTCGACAGGCTGATAGGCGCGCTCCTCGCAACGCATACAGCAGGCGTGCTGAAAACCAAAGAGGGAAAACTCGTCGCCAAAGGCACCCCCGTGGATACCGAGCGCATGGCGCGGTTCGAGATTCTTGCTGCAAAGCTTCGGGTTGAGCCGCTCCCGCATCGTTCAGCAATCGCGGTAAGCGATCCGGCGAGATCGAATTTTGCATTTCTGGAATCCTACTTTTCCAACTTTGTCGAAGGCACCGAATTTGCCATCGAAGAGGCACGGGACATTGCGCTTAATGGACGCATTGTCGAGCAGCGTCCGAAGGACTCGCACGACATACTGGGCGTCTTCACGCTCGCGGTTCAATCGCCCTGGCGCGACACCGTGCCACCGTTTGGGGCCGACTTTCCCGCGGAATTAGCCAAGCGTCATGCCGTGATGATGGAGAAGCGCCCCGAATGTACCCCCGGTCACTTCAAAATTGAGCCCAATCGGGCAGGCGGCACGTGGTTTGTAGCTCCACAGTTTGTTCGCGGCACGCTGATCGAGGGATCGAGCCTGGCCAGGAGCGTACCGGAAGGCCTGCCGCGCGCGATCTATTACGCGTTTCTCATATCCGAAGTTCATCCATTCAGCGATGGAAACGGTCGCATTTCAAGAATCGTGACGAATGCCGAACTGTCGCGCACCGGCGATGCACGTATCATCATCCCAACGCTATTTCATGAAGAATATGTAGATTGTCAGCGTCAGCTAACGCACCAGAACGATCCTGCTGGTTTCATTCACGCCCTCGCTCTGATGCAGCGCTGGACCATCGCTTTTGATTTTTCAAACGTCGACGCCTTAATCGAAGCAATCAAGGCGACGAACGCTCTGGAGCATTCGAGAGAGCAATTCAAGTTAGCGATGCCTGACAATTCTTCCCTAGGTTGATCGGCCAGGGCGATTTCTGATGCCGCCCGACAACTTCACGCCTATCTTTCGCCAAGCGCTTGAGGGTGCCTCGCGCTGATCAATCCAGTCGCTGTCGGCGGGATCCCACTGATTTTCCGGGGATTCGCCCGTCGTACCCCGCTTACCTTGGATATTTCTGCCGCCACCACGGTTATCGTGGTCACGCCGAATAGGCCGACCACGACTCAACCACGACCTGGCCGCGTGCAAATTGGCGCCCGGCAAGCTAGACTGTTGAAGTTCTTTAAGTATAGGGTTCGTACCATGTCACTGCCGAACGAAGCTTTGGAAGCGGAGCTGCTTTGCCTACCGTCGGTAGAGCGCGCTCGACTCCTGGATCGAGTGGTTGCCAACCTCGACGCAGACAGAGCGCGAGACGAGGCCTGGGATCAGCTCGCCGCCGCGCGGGATACAGAGATCGAAAGTGGCGCGTCGGCTCCGGTATTGGGTCCCGAAGCAGTCGAACGGATTCGATCCGAACTCCTTTGAGCTACACCCTCCACCGAGCTGCGGAACGGGACCTCACTGACGCAGTTCGCTTCTATCGGCAAGAGGCCGGCCGTGCCGTCGCAGGCCGTCTCCTGGACGAGTTCGAGCGGGTAGCCAAGCTCCTGACCGAGAATCCCGGCCTCGGCCGCCTACCGGCGAGCAAAGGCGCTGGTTCCCACTACATGGCTTTCCATACTCCGTCATCTATCGCCCACTCGATATTGAAGTACGGATCCTGGTTGTTCGCCACCAGAACCGTGATCCCGAACACGGCGAACACCGACGTTGACCGGGCCGAAAGCAGGAAGGTAGGTTGACCTGAGCGAAAGAAATCCCACGGTCACAGGACGACGTCATCCAAGTGCTGCAAGCGCTCGATTCTCGCGGGCCGACAGCTGAGGGCTGATCGGCCGCATTGGCCGTACTACTTGTGCTCGACCATACGAGAAGAGTTCGCTCCGAATGTCCAAAGAAGTCAACGTCACCCCGCAGCGCGCCCTCGTCGCTGCCGTACAACTGCCGACGGTAAGCGACGCAGAGCTTGAGGCGTCGTTGGACGAATTGCGTGAATTGGCCAAGACGCTGGGCTTCGAGGTGGTGGCCACGTTCGCGCAAAAGCGCGCCAATTTTGATTCAGCGGCCTATCTGGGCGCCGGCAAGCGCGAGGAGGTGCGGCGCTTTGTGCATGGTGAGGCGGATCAATCGGGCGATGCGCCGCAGGACGCGCCTGCCTCAGCAAAGCGCGCGGGAACAAGCGCCGAACGACGCATCGCACGCCACGGCGTGGTCGCAGCGCGTGAAGCAGCAAAGGCTCTGGCCGGCACCGACGCCCGCCGGGCCGCTTTCGTGCTGGTGGACCACGAGATTTCGCCGTCGCAGGCGCGCAACCTCGAAAACGAGATCGGCTGCGAGGTGATGGACCGTACCATGGTGATTCTCGAAATCTTTCACCGTCACGCACGCTCTAACGCGGCGCGCGCGCAGGTCGAGATCGCGCGCTTGCGTTACCTCGCGCCACGTTTGCGCGAGGCGGCCAAGCTTGCCGGGCCGCAAGGGCGGCAACGCAGTGGCATTGGCGGGCGCGGTGCCGGTGAAGGCGCCGGTGAGGCAGACCGCGCCAAGATCCGCGACCGCATCGCAGAATTGAAGGAGGAGATCATTGCACTCGACCTCGAACGCCAAGTGCAGCGTGCGCGGCGCCGGGAAAGCAGGGGCGTGGCGCGCGTAGCGCTGATCGGCTACACGAACGCGGGAAAGTCCACCCTGATGCGCGCGCTGACGGGGAGCGAGGTGCTGGTCGCCGACAAGCTGTTCGCGACGCTCGACACCACCGTGCGTGCGCTGGTGCCCGAGGCAGTGCCGCGCGTGCTGGTGAGCGACACGGTGGGCTTCATCAAGAACCTGCCGCACGATCTTGTCGCCTCGTTCAAGTCAACGCTCGAAGAAGCAGCCGAGGCGTCGTTGCTGCTGCATGTGATCGACGCCAGTGACCCTGGATTTGAACGCCAGATCGAGGTGACTGAGAAAGTCCTTGAGGAAATCGATGCGGGCAAGGTGCCGCGCTTGCGCGTGTTCAACAAGATCGACCAGGTCGGCGATGCCAGGGCACAGGCAGAACGCGGGAAGGCAATGCATGCACGTTTCCCCAAGTGCATCGTAATGAGCGCGGTTGACAAGGATGACACTGCCAAACTGTATAAGGCAATCCGTGCGTTTTTTGGCCGGCGTCTGGTCAAGGCCGAGTTGTTCCTGCCATGGTCGGCACAGCAGCTGCGCGGCGAGTTGTTCGAAATTTGCGAGGTTCTGGAGGAGCGCGCCGACGAGGCCGGGGCGTTCTTCCGCGTGCGAGGCGAGCGCAAAGACATTGATGGACTGCGCGAGCGAATCGGACAGGCGCAAGGGATTCGGTAGTAGGGTATGTCCCGTCGGAGCAGAAGGAAAACGTTGAATGAGCGGTTCCTGCGCGTGGAACTTGAGTTTCTTCGTCGGATGCAATACGAAAAATGACTGAACCAGACCAATTCCCAAAGCATTCGCCACTCGCGCAATCGATAACGCGGGATGGAAAGACTGTGTCGGTAGAAATCTACGAAGACGGCGAGGGCGGCTGGCTCTTGGAGGTCGTCGACGAATACGTTCGCGAGGAAAAGGAAGTCGTCCTGAATAGCGGTGAGATGTTGATCGCCTGGATCTACATTTACAACCGTCCGACCGGAGCCCTCGAGGAAATCAGCTCGGGAGACTTCCTGCGCGTGAACGATATCTGAGTAAGGAACGCGCCAGACAGGAAACAAGCTTTGCTGTGCCTGCAGCTGAAGCCAGGCGCTGCGCGTCCGCCAGTCGGGGCGCCCGGTGGCCCGACGCGATGATGTCCTTGCTTGCAGTCATCAGACTGGCTTCGCGCCAGTGAGCAAGTACGCCATTGGAACCAGGGGCCGGGGAAACCCGGGCCCCCGTCAATTCTGCTACAGCGCGCCAATCCCGGCGCTGACCTCGCTGGAGGACACGGAGCGCGGCCGGCTAGCCGACAGCTTGCGTCGCGCGCCGGCGCAGAAGAACAGCACCGCGACGATGAAGTAAAAACATGATGCCGCCCACGCATAGTTGACCACGGCGAGGTCATCGGCGCCGAAGCCGCACAATAGTTCCACCGCGGCGACGACGAGGAACGAAGCCGCGGCCTCAAGGTCGGAGGCCTGCATATTGGCGATTCTGGCGAAATACATTCCCGCTCCCTGCACTTTGCGCCGTGGATCCATCCACGAAGAAGCGCACTTTAGTATTTCGTCGTGCGAAATGCAGTGGGGAATAACCCCCGTTTGCATCCTTCTGGCACCTTAACTTGCGCGCCGCCCGCAATCGGATCCGACGACCAGCGCCAATCCAGGACCGGTTGGTGCGCCGGATTCAACTGGGGGATTACCCAGAATTGGCGGGGAATTTCCCCAACAAACGCGGGCACCGCATCTTTTTCGTTTGCATACGGCGCAAACTTGTTTAGCGAAGTCAGCAGCTTACCGAAAGCGTTGAATTGGCACGAAATTTGCACGGCAATCCGGTGCAGAACGGGATCCCGATACGGACCGTGTCACCAGAGGAGGCGGGATGAACGCGGCAAGCAACGAACTCGACGTCGCGAAGACGGTGAAGACCACGGACGCGGCAGCGGTCGAAGCCGAGGTGAATCTGATATTCCTCGACCTCTATCCGGACGCGAGCACCGACGCGCTCAAGCTCGCTTTCCACGACGCCATGTCCCTGTATCGGGGCGAGATTGCCGGCGTCCGCGCCTGCGACACGGCTTACCACGATATCCAGCACACGCTGGACGTGACGCTCACCATGGCGCGGCTGATGGACGGCTGCGAGCGCAGCCGCCTGTCCAGGGAACTGATCACCGAGCGCGATTTCCGCCTCGGCGTGATCACTGCGCTGTTTCACGACATCGGCTACCTGCGGCGCGACGACGACGCGCCTCGGGTTGTCAACGGCGCCGAATTCACCAAGATCCATGTATCGCGCGGCGCGGAGTTCCTGCGCGAATATCTTCCGCTGCTGGGCATGTCTGACATGGCGGAGATCGCCGCCTCCCTGATCCACTTCACCGGATTCGAGAAGCCGATTGCATCGATCAGCGTGCCCGGGCAGGTCTACAGGGTGCTCGGCAACCTGCTCGGAACCGCCGACCTCATCGCCCAGATGGCAGACCGCTGCTATCTGGAAAAATGCCGAGACCGGCTCTATCCCGAATTCGTCGCCGGTGGGCTGGCAAGACAGCGCCAGCCCAGTGGCGAGGATAAAGTAGTGTTCGAATCGGGAGAGGATCTGGTGCGCAAGACTCCCGCGTTCTATGCGGGTACCAAGCGCCGGCTGCAGGAGGAATTGGGCGGTGCCTACCGCTATGCCGAAACGCATTTCCGCGGGCAGAACCTCTACCTCGAGGAGCTGCACAAGAATATTCGATTTGCGCAGGCGCTTGCGAGCGCTCCGGACATGTCGGCATTGCGCCGCCTTCCGCCCGGCACGGTCAATTGATTCACTGTCGAGGCGGCTGCGGCGACGCGGGCGCCGGTTTCGTGCAAGTGGAGATGGGGGTGGTAATAACTATTTCCATGCGTAGTGCAGGGTAACGCTGTATGGACTGGCCCGGTGGCCAGACAGAGAATGGCCCTGCTGCTGGACGCGAGGTCTTGCCAGGCGGACGGGTTCCGCCGTCGGGACGGCGTGCATCGAAGCAGCCCACCCGGGGACAATTTTTTAAGGAGCAGGAAAATGGGTTCATTCAGTATCTGGCACTGGCTGATCGTGCTCGCGATAATCATGCTGGTATTCGGCACCAAGAAGCTGCGCACCTTCGGCGCAGACCTGGGCGGGGCGGTGCAGGGATTCAAACAGGGCGTGAAAGAGGCTTCCTCCGATGAGATCGACGATGCCGCCGGCGCAGCGTCCACCGAAAACGGCATGCTTATCGAGGGCGTGGTCACCAGGAAGACCAAGGCCGCGGCTACGCGCTAGGGATCGCAGGTGTTCGACATCGGCTTTTCCGAAATGATGCTTGTGGGCATCGTAGCGCTCGTGGTGATCGGGCCGGAGCGCATGCCCGGGGTTGCGCGCACGGCCGGGGCGCTGTTTGGCCGGGCGCAGCGCTATGTCGGTGAACTGAAGGCCGACATCCAGAAGCAGGTGGACCTGGAGGAGCTGAAAAACATCAAGTCCACTTTTGATGACGCGGCAAGATCGTTCGAGCAGTCGGTAATCCAGGCGCAAGAGCAGCTCGATGCCAGCGCTCGCTCGTTGAACCCGGGCGTTGCCGCGCAGGCGCCAACACCGGTCGATCCTTCCTCTATTGCGCAATCCGGCGACATAGGCGAGGCCAGCGCGGCATTGCCCTGCGAGGACGCCGAGGAGCTGGTACAGATTCCGGTAACCGTCAGCCTGATGCACAGCGAAGTGGATCCGGAAGAACTCCGGCGCATAGAAGCCACTTTTTACCAGGCACCCGAGCCGGCAGCCGCCGCCGACGAAACACAAGACACTACTGTGCAAATGGATTTCTGGCTGGGCGCCACGCCAGTCCACGGTCCGTCCGCCGCGCCCGGGGCGTGACGCCCACGCGGCCGCAATGGTCGTGCGATTTTCAGATCTGAACCCTGGCTATGCAAATTCACCGTGCCCCCGATTGGGGTGCGCACAGTAGGCATCGATACGCCCTTTTGCGTACTGACAGCCGGAGCGGCGATGCGTAGTCTGGGAACCATGGAAGAAAAAGTGCAACAGCACCAGATCGGCGACAGGATTGCGCGCCGCGGCCGGGGTGCAACTACATCTAACAGGAAAGGCGAAGCACATATGGAATTAATCCGGGTTTGCGATCGACTCGACACCGCAATTCAATTACGCGAAACCCATCAAGCGCTTTGTACGGCACGCACGGCAGGGCAGGCGCGCTCCTGCATGTACGGGGCCGGGTTGAAATGAGCGCGGTTCCGCAACTCAAAATCGTCCGCGGCGCAGCGGCGGAAGAGGAGTTTCGCTGGCCCGCTCCGTCGTACTTCGAGTTCGTGCGCGAGCAGGATCGCCTCGACTGGGCCGATTGCCTGCTCACCTTGAGGGACGGCACCAGGACGAGCGGACGCGCACACAGCTTCGTGCCGGGTGAAGCGCTGCTGGAGTTTCAACCGGACGGGGCCGGCAAATCCCGCAGCGTGGCCTTTTCCAGCCTGCTGAAGCTGCAGCTGGGGCGGTCCGTACCGCTGCGGCGCGAAACAGCGCCAACCGCGTCAACGGCGCAGACCGAGGCCGCCAAACCGACCCTGGCGGAGACGCAGCCGTTTCGCATCGAACTCGCGAACGGCGAGATATTCGACGGCGTGACCCTGGGTTACGTCAGCGCGCTATGCGGGCTGTTCCTGTATTTGCCGCAGGACGACGGCGGAGTCCTGCGCTGCTTTGTGCCGGCGAACGCGGCGCAGAACTGCAGCATCGACGCACCCATCGGGCAGATCCTGATCAATCAGAGGGCGGCGTCGCCCGAAGCGGTGGGCGCCGCGCTCAACCTGCAGGCGATCATGCGCACGAAAAAATTCGAACAGTTCCTCGCGCAGAGCGTGACTGCCGACGAGGAGAGCGGCGGGGCTGCGGCGCCCGAGGCACAGAACCGTCGCGTACTGTCCGTCTGCGACACGCAATCCATGCGCTGGCCCACAGGAAATCCGGAAGAGACCGCCGCCCTGGAGCAGCTGCGCCGGATGACCCAGGGACGAAGGGCCTCGGATGTCGTCGCGGCAGAAGACGAAAGCGAGAATTCATTTATCCGACGCTACTCCAGTACCACGAATAGCGGGAGGCTGGCCGCGTCGGCGCCGCGAAACCGCCGCGAAGTCGGCGAAGTGCAGGTTGACAAGTCAGCGGCTATCACCGATCGGGCTGGCGTGCAGGAACTGGTCACGCGCCTGGCCGCCGAGACCGGCGACCGCGACGTAACCGAGCAGCATGCCGCCAAGAGCAGCAGCGCCCTGGTGCTGCTGGTCAACAGGATCATCCTCGACGCGGTCGAGCACAAAGCGTCCGACATCCATATCGAATCGAATCTGGCACCCAAGACGACACGCGTTCGCTTTCGCCGCGACGGGGTACTCGTGAACTATCTCGAACTGCCGTCGCAGTTCCGCAACGCACTGGTCTCCAGAATCAAGATCATGAGCAACCTCGATATTACCGAGCGGCGCAAGCCGCAGGACGGAAAGATCGATTTCAGCCGGTTTGGCCCGGCCAAGGTCGAGCTGCGAATTGCGACCGTTCCCACCACAGGCAACCTGGAAGACGTGGTCATGCGCCTGCTCTCGGCGAACAACCCGGTCGGGCTGGACGAACTGGGGATGGAAGAGCATATGCTGGAGGCGATCAGCGGCCTCATATCCAAGCCGCACGGCCTGTTCCTCGTATGCGGCCCGACTGGTTCGGGCAAGACCACCACATTGCATTCATTGCTCGGGTTTCTGAATACCCTGGAGCGCAAGATCTGGACCGCGGAAGACCCGATCGAAATCACCCAGGCCGGCCTGCGCCAGGTTCAGGTCAATCCGAAAATCGGCTGGACTTTTGCCGCCGCGATGCGCAGCTTCATGCGCGCAGACCCCGATGTCATCATGGTCGGCGAGATGCGTGACGGCGAAACGGCCAAGATCGGCATCGAGGCGTCGCTGACCGGGCACCTGGTGCTGTCGACCTTGCATACCAACAGCGCGGCGGAGAGCATCGTACGCCTGCTCGATCTGGGCATGGACCCGTTCAACTTCTCCGACGCACTGCTGGGCGTGCTGTCGCAGCGCCTGGCCAAGCGCCTGTGCCCTGAATGCAAAAGCGCCTACGCGCCGACGCCGGCCGAACTCGACACGCTGTTGCGCGAATACTGCAACAGTGCTTCAATCGATACGCGCACGATGATGCAGAAATGGCTGGAGCGCCATGGCAACGCGGACGGAACGATCACGCTGTATCGTGCGCAGGGCTGCACGCATTGCGACAACACCGGATACCGGGGCAGGATCGGCGTGCACGAACTGCTGGTGGCCGACGCGACGACGAAGCAGCTGATTCAGTCGCGCGCGCCCCTGTCCGACGTAAGAAACGCGGCCGCCGTGCTCGGAATGTCCACCCTCAGGCAGGACGGCATCGAGAAGATTCTGCAGGGCCTCACCGATATCAGGCAGATAAACGCGGTCTGCAGCTGAGGCTCGCGTGCCGGCGCGAGGCGCTTACTAGCTTCGCCCGGGACCGCACCGCATGGCGGGAAGTCCCGCTGCCCGTTTTCTGCCTCCATGCTGATCCGGGCGCGACCGCCCGGCGCGCGCTGCCGCTGCCCCGGGCATCGGCAGCGCAAAACAGCGACTTCCGACCGGAATAAAACCGGTCTCCTGCTTGTTCATTTCCCGTTGCCCTTGAGATCCGACCGTCGGATGTGTCCGGCGCCCTGGCCGGTACGGCGGGCATGTGGCGCCCGCCGTACCGGCAAAGGCGACCGGCACGAGCCGGAACGCGATCAATATCCGGCGCATCGAGGAAGCGACATGTCGAACGGGAACGCTGACTTTCTACATCCGGGTTTCGGTATCCCGGAACTCGATCTTGCAGACAGGGATATGGTCGCACAGGCGCATGTGCTGAACCAGGTGATCGCCGAAGGCGGGGATGCGGCGGAAATTCAGCGCCAGGCAAACCGGTTTCTGCGCGAAGCGGTCAATCATTTCAAACACGAAGAGCAGGTGCTCTGGGAATGCGGCTATCCTCTGCTCAAGGGCCACGCCGCTTTGCACGCCCAGATGCTCGCCGAACTCGAGCATGCACGCGAGGCGCTGTGCTCTGCCGAACGCCGCGCCGCCTGGACCGAATACGGGCTGCTGATCAAGCAGCTCGTGAGCGACCATTTCCGGCAGGAAGCGATGAAATACCGGGATTTCCTCGGCTCCGGCCGGCGTCCGGGTTCGCCGGGCGCATAAGCACGCTTTACGGTGGCGCGACCGTGGCTGGGCGCTTTGAAGCTACAGGGCTCTGCGCATGCTCATCGGCGGCAGGTTCAGCGATTCGCGATATTTTGCGATGGTGCGGCGGGCCACCACGATGCCCTGCTCGCCGAGTATCTTCGATATCTTGGCGTCCGAAAGCGGCTTCTTGCAGTTTTCGGCACTGACTAGCTGCTTCATCAGGGCGCGGATCGCCGTGGCCGAGCAGGCGCCGCCGGCTTCGGTGGAGACATGGCTGCCGAAAAAATACTTCAGCTCCAGAATCCCGCGCGGCGTGGTCATGAATTTCTGCGTGGTCACGCGCGACACCGTGGACTCGTGCAGGTCCAGGGTCTGGGCGATTTCGCGCAGCACCAGCGGGCGCATCGCCACATCACCGTGGTCGAAGAAATGGCGCTGCCGTTCGACGATCGCCTGCGCCACGCGCAGTATGGTCTCGAAACGCTGCTGCACGCTCTTGATCAGCCAGCGCGCCTCCTGCAGCTGGACCGACATCTGGGCGCAGGGCGGGTGCACCTTGCTCTGCAGGATCTGCGCGTACATGTGATTGATGCGCAGCCTGGGCATGGCGTCGGGGTTGAGCGTGGCGATCCAGCTGTCTTTCGATTTGCTGACAATGATGTCGGGCACGATGTAGCGCGTATCGGAGGCGCCGTAGGCGGAGCCCGGATGGGGGTTCAGGCTCTTTATCAGCTGCTGTGCCCGGCGCAGGCTCTCGTCGTCGCAACGCAATTGCCGTTTGAGGCGCACGAAGTCGCGCGCGGCGAGCGTATCCAGGTGGTCCTGCACGATATCGATGGCGAGCGCGCGCAGCGGTGTTGCGGCCGGCAATGCGCTCAACTGCAACGCAAGGCATTCGGCGAGATTGCGCGCGCCCACGCCGACGGGGTCGAAATTCTGCAGATGCCTGAGGCCGATCTGCAGTTCCTCCAGTTCGATTTCCAGTTCCGCCGGCAGCATGTCGGCGATTTCCTCCAGGCTTTGCGACAGGTAGCCGTTTTCGTCCAGGGCCGCAATCAGGGTGTGGACCACGTTCTTGTCGCGCTCTGGCAGGCGGGTCATCCCCAGCTGCTCCATCAGATGCTCGTACAGGCTGCAATTTTCCGCGGCCTGCTGCGGATACTCCGACTCGTCGCCGTCGTCGTAGCGGGCGCCGGCGGGAGCGTCGTCCACAAACCAGTCGAAATCGGTCTCGTTGCCGTCGCTCGATTCAGCAGGCGGCGCCTCTGCGCCCGTCGCGGCCGGTTCGTCGTGCGTGGCGCCGTTCAGCGCTACCGGCAATGTTTCCAGGTCCGGATCTTCGCGCTCGAGCAGCGGATTTTCGGTCATCAGCGATTCCAGCTCCTGGTTCAGTTCCAGGGTGGACAACTGCAGCAGGCGGATGGACTGTTGCAGTTGCGGCGTCAGGCTCAGCTGTTGCGCCAGTTTGACGTTCAGGACTTGTCTCATGATCGACCGGGAGCGTCGCTGGACGCGTCTCCCCGAGTAAGCCGCCGGGCCAAACTATCGCTGTTCGCGTTGTGCATGAATCGCCTTTTGTTCGCCATATAGGGTGTTCGCCATTGTTGGTTTTCGTGAGCGTAACCAGCGTTGTCAGATCGCCGACCCTTGACACCGGCCGCAGCAGGCCGCGTCGATCCGTCCCGCTGCATAGCCGCCTGCAGCAAGTTGGAGCATTCTCGGTCACGATGCGCGGCGAAACCATAGGGCCTTACCCGATTTAATACGTAGTGGTTCCGATCAGCGCTGCCTTCGCGATGCCCCATGGGACAGGTATGGTTGTCGCAGCTGGGGGGGCAGGAGGCGCAATGCACGGGGCATATGCCCCTCGATCGGCACCGCTGCGCCAGCCACACGAACCTGCCTGATGCGCTTTGCCATTGAGAATCGGCATCTTGTCCGCGGCATGACTCTGGCACGGGTTGTGCATACATATCAGGCAGGAGATGGTCTGCGGATCATCTGAATTGCTGTCCGTGAGAGGTTTCCGTTCCCGCGCGAGCTGCCGGAAATCTCGGCGGATGCGGCTGAATTGGAAAGAAGCAAATGAGTAAAGGACGCACAAGGATGTGGCTGCACCAGATATTGCTCGACCCGGATTTCATCGACAGATGGAGCGACAGGAAGGATGTGCGCAAGACGTTTCGCGCCGTGAGAAAGCGGCGCTTGCGCGAGGCGGAACTGCAAATCCGCCGCGACCACGCGCTGAAGAAAAAGTTCGGAATCAAATGACGGACATCGGTTGCGGCGGCCGGACCGGGTCGGACGCGGGCTTTGCAGCGCCGCCGTGCCGATAGGGGATCGCCGCGCGCACGGCGACCCCGGGCACCACGGGCGCGCGCCCTCAGGCAGGCGCCGGCCAGCTCGATGCGGGCGCGGCTTGTTTCCACCAGGCGCAAGGCATACATCGACCAGCGGTGCCCTCGGGGGCGGCATGCGCACCCCGTCGTCTGGCGCCTGTAAATGGTTTCGGGCGACGAGTTGTCCAATGTTCAGGAGTCAAGGATGCAAAAGCTGCAGCGAATACTGATTGTCGATGCGCACCTAACGCTCAGGGTCGGGATGCGCAGGCTGTTTTCCGATGATCCGGGCATCGAGGTGCTCGCCGAAGCCGACATGGGCCGCGGCGCAGTTCGTCTGACGCCGCATCTGCTGCTGATGGATAGAACCAGACCGGGAATGAACGGCAGCGACATCGCAGCGGTGGCGCGGCTCAAGCGGCGGTATCCGCGGGCGCGGCTGCTGATGATATTGCCGCAAAGACCCGAGGACTACATACACGCGTGCCTCGATGCGGGTGCCGATGGCTGCATCCGCAAGGACGCGGCGCTCGAGGAGCTGCGAGCGGCGATTCACGGCGTGCTGCAGGGCCAGGTCTACCTGGACCAGCGGTTTTTCCAGAAGGCGGCCGGCCGCGCATCGGGCGGCGGATCGCCCGGCGAGGGCAGGGCAAGCAAGGTATTGACGCCGCGCGAGCGCGAAGTGCTCAAGCTCGTGGCCGCGGGAAAAACGAGCAGGGACATAGCCGAAATACTCGATCTCAGCGTGAAGACGGTCGGCAAGCATCGCACCAATCTTCTGTCCAAGCTCGATCTGCACAATGCCGCCGAACTGACGGCCTACGCAATGGCGCGCGGGCTGCAGCTCTAGCAGCTTGTTGTATGGCGCTGCGCCGGCGCAACATCCGGTGCGCAAGCAAACTCGTCCCGGAGGATGGCGTTTTTCGGCAGCAACTGAAACGGGGGAACCAGAAGCAGCGACCTGGACCGTGCCTCCCGTTCCGGCACCCTGCCAGGCCGGCGGATCCTACCCGCTTACCCTCCCACTGCATTGCAGTGCGTACCGCCTTCGTTTGGGGTTCTTGCCCCGCTGCCTTGCGCCGGCGATGCAGCTAGACTTTGCCTGCGGATTGCTGCAACGAAATGTTGGACACAGGCTCGTTCCGGGCAGGCAGGTGTTCGGCATTCCGCGGATATGCCCGGACGGCTCTCCAGGCGGGACGCTTTATGAACCAGATGCGCGCGAGTCAGAGTCTCTACGACGATCCAATGCTCGAGGAAACCGAATTCGCTCTTGCCATTTCACCCTGTCCGCGGATCGAGTTGCCTGAGGACGGCGCAGAAGACACGCCAGGCTTGCGCACGGTCGGCAGGCCGGTCCTTCGCCGTGAGGCGCCGGCTTCGAGGCAGAAGCCCTTCGTCAGCCGTGATTTCACCGACGCCCTGAGCATCGGGTGGGCGATCGCCTTTGCCTTCGCCGTAGCGCTGGCGGTCCACGCAGCTGGCTTCTAGCAATTCTTTCAGGCGGCGAAGTTCGGGCGCAGCGCGCCGGTGCGCCGCGATTTCGATCGCTTTCTTCAGCCCTCCCGTGCCGCGGGCAAGCGCGCAGAACACCGCCGCTTGCGCATGCCGCTCGCGCCGCAGCGCCTGCGCCCGGGATGCGACTGCCCGCAGGCGCGCGTCTGACGGGATTTCGAAGCTACTGCCTAATACTACTCGAATGTCAGTGCGCCACCTTATTGGCCGTAGCTGCGCCGTGGGGCCTAATCGGTATATCGATTTGCGCCGGCATTTGCGGCGGGGGTTCGCCCGCTGCGTCAGTCGCTGCGAACTGTTCCGATTACCCGGCAACGCCATCTGACGATCCGAACTGGAGCGCCGCAATGTACAAGGATTACTTCCATCTGAGCGAAATGCCGTTTTCGATCGCGCCGAATCCGCGCTTTCTGTACATGAGCGACCGGCACCGCGAGGCGCTCGCGCACCTGATCTACGGCGTGCAGGGCGAGGGCGGCATACTCCTGCTCACCGGAGAAGTCGGCACCGGCAAGACCACGCTGTGCCGCTGCCTGCTCGAGCAGATACAGTCGCGCTGCGACGTCGCCATCATTCTCAATCCGAAAATGAGCGTGGACGAGCTGCTCGCCAGCATCTGCGACGAATTCCACATTGAAGTGCCGGGGGCTGCGCCCAGCGTCAAGGTGCTGGTCGACGCCATCAACAGGCATCTGCTGCAGGCCAATGCGCAGGGGCGGCGCGCGGTGCTGATCATAGACGAAGCGCAGAACCTGCATGCGGATGTACTCGAACAGCTGCGCCTGCTCACCAATCTCGAGACCAACACGCGCAAACTGCTGCAGATCATCCTGATCGGCCAGCCCGAGCTGATGGTGATGCTGCGTCAGCCGGAATTGCGCCAGGTGGCGCAGCGCATCGTCGCGCGCTACCACCTGGGCAAGCTCACGCGCCTCGAAGTCGCCGCCTACGTGGCGCACCGCCTGCGTGTCTCGGGCACGCAAACGCCCATCCTGCCCTATGCCCTGATCGGTACCCTGTACCGGCTCACCGGAGGCGTGCCGCGCCTGATCAACCTCGTATGCGACCGGGCGCTGCTCGGAACCTATGTTCAACGCGGGATGCAGGTAACGACCAAGACGCTGAAGCAGGCCGCAACCGAAGTGATCGACGTGAGCGCGAGGCAGCGCCGCTGGAGTCGCCTGCTCGCCTGGCCCTCGCTGCTGCTCGTCGCCGTGTGCGCGAGCGGCGTGTTCGCGGCGAGCCTGGTGCCGCTGTGGCCGCTATCCTGGCCTGCGCCTGCAACGGCCAGCGTCGCGACCGCGCCGGTCATACAGACGAAACAGACGAAACCGGCGCAAGCGCTGCATGGCGCGCCTGCCGCGGCCGGTGCGGCAGCGGCCGTCGCCGTGCCCGATCCGGTGGCCACCGCCGCAGAGGGTCGGCCGGCCATCGAAGAGCTGAGCTGGCCGGACGCAGAGCTCGCGCGCAGCCGCAGCGAAGCGCTGGCCTTCCAGGACCTGCTCGGCCTGTACGGGATCGCCTACGATCCGGGCAGCAAGGGTGCGCCCTGCAAGATCGCCGAAACCGCCGATATGCATTGTCTGAGCGCCTATGGCGGGCTGTCCGACCTGCTGTGGGTAAACCAGCCCGCGGTGCTGTTGCTGGATCGCGCAGGCAAGGACCGCGCATATCATGTGGTCCTCACGGGGCTGGACGAGGCGTCCGCAACGCTCATCGTGGCCGGGGCCAGGCGCCGTGTGGCGCTGTCGCAGATCGCCCAGCTCTGGTCGGGCAAGTACCAGCTGCTGTGGTACGCGCCGCCGGGCTTCGGCAATGCGCTGACCGGCGGCAACCGCAGCCCGGCCGCGACCTGGCTGCGCCAGCGGCTGGCGCGCGTGGACGGCGGAGCCACCGAAGGCCCGGCGGTGTTCGACGATGAACTCGTAGAGCGGGTCAGGTCCTTCCAGCTCGCCGAGGGCATGGCGCCCGACGGCGCGGTCGGCGCGCTTACATTGATCCGGCTGAACCAGCGCGTCGATCAGGATCTGCCGCGGCTGGGCAAAATGGCGCAACGAGGCTCAAATGTCCTACATCCTTGAAGCGCTCGCCGATTCCGAGCAGGCGCGGCGGCAGATCGCCGTGCTGCCCAGGTATTCGCTGTTGCCGGCCGTGGGCGAAGACCGGCCGCAATTGCGCCCTTGGCCCTATGTGCTCGCAGCGGCGCTGCTGGTGAACGCCGCCGTGCTGCCGCTGTGGCTGCGCTCGAATTCGCACGATGACGCTGCGACTATCGAAACGCCGGCAGCGCCGCGGGCGGCGCCGATACCGACGATGGCCCCGGTGCCGGATAAAACAGCATCGGCCGGAGGCGATGTACAAATACCGAAATTGGCCCCGGCTCCGGAAATAGCGGCGGCGGCAGGCGATAGAACATCCGCGAATCTGAGCTCTAGAGGCTTGCCGCAGGCGCGCCAGCCCCAGCCCTATGCGGCCTACGACCGGCCCAGCGCTCGTGCTCCCAGAGCGGCCGATGCGACTCCCAGGAAGGCAGCGAATCCGGCGATCGCCGCGGTGCCGGCGCCGCTCCCGAAAGTGCTTCCGACGACGGTCCCGCAAACAATAGCCAAGCGCGCTGCCGTAGTGCCCGCCGCCACGCCTGCGCCGATTGTGCCGCTGGCGCCATCGGCCCCACCGGCTCCGCCGGCCGCGATCGCGTCCGGCGCTACCGGCGGCTTGCCGCCGGCGCTGCAACGGGAAATTCCGGTGCTGTCCGTGGCCGGCTTTATTCGCGACGAGAATTCCAGCGGCATGGTGATCGTGAATGACAGGCTGCTGCGCGAGGGCGATGAGGTCGCACCCGGCCTGAGGCTGGAAAAGATCCAGCAGGACAGCCTGATATTCAACTACAAAGGCTATAGCTTCAGACGCTAGGACGCGATTTCAGGCCGGACGAAATGGGCGCCGGTACAGCGGCGCAGGGGGGCAATCCCTTATCGTGCCATGAGGCCTTAGCCGCGGCCGGCGCGCTTTGCGCCCGCGCCACCCGCGTGCGCCTGTGATGGCAGGGGGCGCCGCTGCGCTGTACCATTTTTCTGCGGCTCGTATCCCGTAAGCTGCTGCAGCTTTTCCCGCGCGCGCGACAGCCGCGACATGACCGTGCCCGGCGGAATGCCGAGCGTCCTGGCGGCCTCCACATAGCTCATTTCCTCGACCGCGACGAGCATGAGCACATCGCGCTGTTCGGGCGCCAGGCATCGCATGGCCTGGTCCAGTTCGGCAAGCTCGATCCGGTCGAAATGTTCCGCGTTCCCCGTGGGGTCGGGCAGGCTGTCCGGATCGGGACCAGGCTCGAACCTGGGGCCGCGCAGTTGATTGAGAAATACATTGTGCATGACGGAGAACAGCCAGGCGCGCAGGTCGCTGCCGGGGCGCCACAGGTGGATCTTGTTGAGCGCGCGCTCGAGCGTGTCCTGCACCAGATCTTCAACGGCATGGTGGTCGCGCGTGAGTGCGCGCGCGTACCGGCGCAGTCGCGGAATGTGTTCGACAACCGGATTCGTTTTCATGCATTCCTTGGGTCGCGCCCATTCCTTCCTGGTCCACCGACTATTCCGGCTGCGCGCTCCGCCAGTGTATGCGCGTGCGCCCGGAGCAGCGCGCAGGCGCGCAGGCAGAATTGTTCTTCTGGGACGCGTCAGCGCTCGCCCAGTGATTCGGCAAAGGTCTTGGTGATCGGTTTGGTCAGGTATCTCCAGACGGTGTTGCTTCCGGTCTTGATTTCCACTGAGGCAGTCATGCCCGGCTGGATTTCGATGCGTTTGGGGCTGTGCTGCGTGATCTTGCCCGCCTTGGTCTTGACCTGGACGCGGAAATACGGCGGTTCGTTCACGTTGCGGGTTTCGTCGCTCAGCGTATCTGCGCTGATATAGGTCACCGTGCCCTCGAGCGAGCCATAGATGGTGTAATCGTAGGCATCCAGCTTGATCGTCGCGGGGAGGCCGGGTTTCACGAACGCGATATCTGCGGGTTTGACCTTGGCCTCGATCACCAGATCGTCCTCGACCGGGACGATCTGCATGATTTCCTCCCCCGGCCGGGCGACGCCGCCGCGCGTGGTGATGCGGATGTTTCGCACCACCCCGTCCATGGGCGCAGTGATCACCGTATGCTCGAGCTGGTTCTTGCGCTGCGCCACGATCTGGTCCAGGCCGGCCAGATCTTCGAGCGCCTTGGACAGCTCGGTCTGCGCGTCCTGGCGGTACTTGTTGGTCCGGTTCGTGATCATGCCCTGGATTTCGGCCACCTGGCGCTGCAGCTTGAGCACTTCGGCCTTGCTGACGTCGCCCCTTTCCAGCAAGGGCAGATTGATGTCGAGTTCGGTCTTGACCAGATCCAGCGACCGTTGCAGCGACGCTATCTCTTCACGCAGCGAGGCCTGGCGCATGCGGAACAGCATTTCCTGATTGGCGCGTATGCGCGGATACGCATCGACTTCGGCCGGAAATTTGGGCTCGCCCCCGTAGAGCTCGGCGCTGAGGCGCGCCACGGCTGCCTTGAGCGCAGCCGACCTGGCCCGGCTTTCGAGGTAGGAGGTCTCGGTCTTGGCTTTCTCGAAGCGCACCAGGACCTGTCCTTCCTTCACGAACGAACCTTCCTTGACCAGCAGGTCCTCGACGACGCCGCCGTCGAGTTCCTGGATCACCTGGTTGCGCGAACTGGCGATGACCTGCCCCGGGGCGCGGGTTATCTGGTCGAGTTCCGCCCAGGCGGACCAGGCAATGAAGCCGCCTATGGCGAGCGCGCTGGACAAGACCAGTATGCGTCCCGAGCGCGGAATATCGTCTTTCTTGTTCATGAGTGTGTCAGGCGTACGCTGCTGCCACGCCTTCCTTGTACGCAGTGGGTGGCGAAACCGGCGGAGCGCCGGAAAGTTTGGCGAGGACCTGATCGCGCGGGCCGTCCATGACCACGTGTCCGCCCTGCATGACCAGCAGCCGGTCCACGATCGGGAGCAGGGCGCTCTTGTGCGTGGCCACCAGCAGGGTCGCGCCCGCCGATGCCTTCGCCTTGAGCGTGGCCACTATTCTGGCCTCGGCCGCGGCGTCCATGGAAGCGGTCGGTTCGTCCAGCAGCAGCACCGTCGGCGCGGCAAGCAGCATGCGCGTCATCGCGAGCAGTTGCTTCTGGCCGCCGGAAATGCCGCGACCGCCCTCGCTGATCGGCAGCGCCAGTCCTTTCGGGTGGTTGGAGATCAGGGCGATGAGTCCGGTTTCGCTCGCCGCCTGCAGCAGTGCTTCATCTCCGGGATCGGGCAGGCCCTGGAGCAGGTTGTCGCGCAGGCTGCCGCTGACCAGGCGTATGTCCTGGGGCAGATAGGCTATGTTCTCGCGCAGGAAGTGGGGCGAGATCAGTGCCATGTCGATGCCGCCGAGGAAGACCTTGCCCTGCACCGGGCGATACAGCCCGGAGGCAAGCTTCAACAGGGTGCTCTTGCCCGAGCCGATGGCGCCGACTATCCCGACCTTCTCGCCTGGTCTGATTTCCAGCCGGTCCAGTTCGAGCGCCATCCCGGCCGTCATGCCGTAGCCGAACTGGGCCTGCTCGAAGCGGATGCCCCCGTCGGTCGCCCCCGGGGTCAGGGCCTGCGCCCGATCGTCGATCTCGTTGGGCAGCGCGATGAGCTTGTCCAGGCCCTGGATCGCCGCGCGCGCATGTTCCCACTGCACCATGAGCCCGGGCAGCTGCGCGATCGGCGACAGCGCCCGGCCGTTGATGATGGTGCAGGCGATGAGCGCGCCCATGGTCAGCTGGTTCTGGCTCACCAGATAGGCGCCCAGCGCCACCAGCCCGACGTAGCCGATCTGCTGCAGCGCCACCGTCATGTGCTGGGACAGCGAGGAATATTGCTTGATCTGGTAGTCGGATTCACCGGCCGCCTCCACCAGCCGGCTCCAGCGCCCCTGCAGTTTCCACTCGGCGCTGTTGGCCTTGAACGATTCCGCGCCGTCGATCGACTCGACCAGCAGTCCCGCCTTGTAGTTGCTGTGCCCCTGGTTTTCCCGTGCATGCCGCGCTATCTGCCGCTGGAACATGAGCCCGGTGATCAGCGAAACCGGGAGCAGCAGGGCCGGGACCAGCGCCATCGAGCCGCCTATCATCGCTATGATCACGATGAAGAACAGTGCAAACGGGACGTCGGCGAGCATGAAAATCGAGGTCGCGCTCATGATCCCGCGCACCAGTTCGAAGCCCTTGATCTGCGCGGCGAGCGTGCCGACCGAACTCGGGCGGCATTCCATGCGTATGCCCAGCGCCCGTTCGAAAAACCACTCCGAGAGCTGCGCGTCGATGCGCGTTGCCGTTTTTTCGATCGCATGACTGCGCACGTGCTTGAGCAGCAGTTCCAGCACGATCGCGGCCACGACACCGGTCGAGAGCACCCACAGCGTTTGGAAACCATGATTCGGGATGACCCGGTCATAGACCTGCATGCTGAATACCGATGCGGCAAGCGCGAGCATGCTGACCAGAACCGTGGCGAGCATGGCTTCGGCGAAAACGCCCTTGCGCTGCCATATCGCCTTTGCGATCAGCTGCGCTGCGCGGGGAACGCTCGCGCTGCCCTCGATTCTGGGCGGCAGGCAAACGCACTCGACGCCCTCGAGGTTCTGGATGCGGCCGTTGGCCCCGTTCGCGTTCTGCAGCAGCCAGCTGCCGTCGGCGTTTTGCGCCGCCACTACGAACCAGCCCTGGTCGGAATGCCAGCCGATAAAGGGACAGTCTTTCTGCCTGGGCGCAGGCAGGTTCTGGGGCTCGCCCTCGAGCTTCGCCGCCTGCCAGGCCGCGCGCACCAGGCTCGCGGCTGTAGCGGCGCTATCGACCTGGGCCAGCGCATGGTCGATATCGGCCTGGCGCTCGCGCAGTACCGATTGCCCGGCGAGCCTCGCCGAGTGCATGATCACTGCCGACAGCTTGTGCAGCTTCATTCCGATATTCCCGTCAGGTTTCCGCTCAGCAGCTTCAGGCGCAGCGCTGCAGCCTCGGCCTGTGCGTTCGCGTCCGTGGCTGCGATGTCCGACAGGGCGGATTCGCGCACCGTGTTCAGCACATCCAGCCAGGTTTTCCTGCCGGCGGTGTACTGGCGCGCATAGGATTCGTACACTTCTTTCGCGCTCCTGCTCGCAAGTGTCGCGTTTTCATAGCGCTCGCGCGCGGCCGTCAGTTCGTCCCAGTCGATCAACAGGCGCTCCTGCAGGTCGCGCAGCGCGACCGCGCGCTGCTGGCGCGCCGCATCCAGCCGTCCCAGTGCCGCTTCGACGCCGGAGCGGGCGGACAGGCCCGCTCCGGTCTGCGCCTCGAGCACGAGCATCACGCGGTTGGTGGTGTAGTCGAGGTTGCCGTTCAAAGGTGCGGACGCATGCGAGCTTTCGAAGCGCAGCGAGACCTGCGGTTTGTAGACGGACCTCCTGGACTCGACCTCGGCCTTCGCGGCCTCTTCTTCGAAGCCGAGCCGGCTCAGCGTGGGCGACCAGGCAAGGGCCTGGTCGAGCATGGATTCGCGGTACTGCGGGGCGAGCGCGCTCTGGGCGTCGAGCTCGCTTACCCTGCGCACGTTCATGCCCGAGAGCTCGGACAACTGGGTGAGCGCGTTGGCAAGGCCCAGCGTGACCTGCGAGAGTTCGTTCTTCGCCTGATACAGCCTGGATTGGGCGAGTTCCAGGTCGACGCGCGGACTGGCTTCGTGTTCGACGCGCCGGGTAATCAGGCCGAGCAGGCGTTCGTGTTCGCGCACGTTGCGCTCGAGCGTATCCTCGCGCGCTTGCTGGCGCAGCGCCTCGACGTAGGCGGCGATGACGCGCAGGAGGATCTCCTGCTGCGTCTCCCTGACGGCGCTGGTCGAGGCCTGATGACGCGAATCGGCCGCATAGATTCCCGCATCGATCCGCCCCCCGGCCCAGAGGGGTTGCTGCACGCGCAGCAAGCCCGTGGTAACGCCGTTGTTGTCGCTGTTGACCTCCAGGCTGGGCGTCGGATAGCGCTGCCAGGACGCACCGTCGAGCTCCGCCGCCGCCGCCGCCGAAAACGATAGTCTGGCCAGAATTGCCGGATGCGTCGCCAGAGCCTGTTTGGCGATCCCCTTAAATGACGAGGTCTGCGCCATCGCGGGGGCATGGGCGAGCGCGAGCGCGAGGGCCACCACCGTTCCGATAATTGCGTAGATAGGTTTGATCATCGCCTTCCATCATGGCTTTCCGTTGCGATCGGATTTTCGATCCAGGAGCAGTCGGGCAAGGGTAGTTGGGGCAGGGCTGAAGGACACTGGGGCGAACGCCCTGTTCCCCGCTACACAATGGGCTCCATCCGAAATGCAGGATAGGCGGTAGAGATCGCGTAATTCGGTAGGCTCGGGTGGCGGGTTTGACCCTAGTCACGCCCTTCGTCCGGACTGCGCGAGCGGTGCCCGCACGCGCCGCGACGATCGCGAAACGCGTGCGCGTATACATATGGCGGCGCGCGCACATGCGCCAGTTGAGGCGACGCCCGTACACGCTTGCGGCTATTTTTTGCCGCGGGTTTGCACCTATCGAGTAACGGGGCGGTCTCTGTACGCAGTTATACAGGCTATGTCGTACTGACGCTGATCCTGCTGGTGATTACAGTTCATGCCTGTGAAATTGCGGGTGAACGATGTTGCGCACTGTCGCGCAACGGGCGGGCGCCCCGACTAGCGAAAAGGAACAACGTGAGAGCCAAATCCTGCACCAAGGGGCGCGCGCTTCGACGCCACGGATCCGGATTTACCCTGCTGGAACTGCTGGTGGTGATGGTCATCATCGGCCTGCTGGCCGGCTACGTGGGGCCGAAATACTTCTCCCAGATCGGCAAGTCGCAGATCAAGACGGCGCGCGCGCAACTCGACGCGCTGGACAAGGCGCTGGACCAGTACCGGCTCGATACCGGCCATTACCCCGGCCTGGAGCAGGGGCTGACGGCACTGGCAGCCAAACCCGCGAACGAACCCAAATGGGACGGTCCCTATCTGAAGAAGAGCGTGCCCGTGGATCCCTGGGGGAACGCCTACGTCTACAAGATTCCCGGCGAGCATGGCGAGTTCGACCTGCTGTCCCTGGGCAAGGACGGCCAGGTCGGCGGGACCGGCGAAGCCGCCGATATCACCAACTGGTAGGCCCGGAGCGACGATGCAATTCGAAGTAAAAGCCGTGCGCGTTCCCGACAGCGTCGTTGCGCTGATGTTCGACGCCGTGAGCGAAGACGATGCGAAGGCGCAGGCCGGAGCGCAGGGCTACACCGTGCTGACGGTCAAGGCAAAGCAATCCTGGCAGTCCCTGATCAGGTCGCGGCGCACGAATTTTCCGTTGATGCTGTTCAGCCAGGAGTTGCTCTCCTTGATGGATGCCGGGCTCACGGTCGTCGATGCGATCGAGACCCTGGCGGAGAAAGAAGCGCGCCCGGAATCCAAGAGCATACTGCAGCAGATCGTGACCCAGCTCTACGAGGGGCGCGCGCTGTCCTACGCGCTGCAGGCGCTTCCGGCCGTGTTCCCGCCGCTCTATGTGTCCACCGTGCGCGCGAGCGAACGGACCGGGGATCTGAGCGAAGCCCTGAACCGCTACATCGTCTATCAGACGCAGGTGGACGTGGTGCGCAAGAAGGTGGTCAGCGCCTCGATCTATCCGGTGCTGCTCATCTGCGCGGGCAGCCTGGTCACGATGTTCCTGATGGCCTATGTCGTACCCCGTTTCAGCCGCATCTACGAGGACATCGGCACCAATCTGCCATTGCTGTCGCGCCTGCTGCTGCAGTGGGGCAAGCTGCTGCAGGCCAACGGGATGCTGGTCCTCGCGCTATTGCTGGCCGGCGCGGCCGGATTCGCGTTTGCCGTCTCCCAGCCCGGCGTGCGCGCGTGGGCGATGCGCGGGCTGTGGCGCATACCGGCTGCGGGCGAGCGCATGCGCATCTACCAGCTCACGCGCTTTTACCGCACGCTCGGCATGCTGCTCAAGGGAGGAACCCCGATCGGCCAGGCGCTGAAGATGGTATCCGATCTGCTGCAGCCCGGATTGCGGCTGCACCTGCAGGGGGCGGCGGCCAAGATCAACGAAGGCCGGTCGATTTCCTATTCGATGGAGGCGCACCTGCTGACGACGCCGGTGGCGATGCGCATGCTGCGGGTGGGCGAGCGCACCGGTCAGATGGGCGACATGATGGAGCGCATCGCCAGCTTCTACGACGAGGAGATGGCGCGCTGGGTCGACTGGTTCACGCGCCTGTTCGAGCCCTTGCTGATGGCATTCATCGGCGTGGGGATCGGCCTCGTCGTCGTGCTTATGTATCTTCCGATCTTCGAATTGGCGGGGAGTCTTCAATGAACATGCGGGCAGACGCAGAGGCGACATTGGCTATGCAGGCGACGCAGGCTATGGCAGTCGACATCGTGGCGGTGCGCGAGGCGCGGGCCCTGGCCGCGAGCACGCAGCGGCGCGTGCTCGACGTGCTCGAAGAGCGCAGCGGGCTGGCGCCGGATGCGTTCACCCGGGCGCTGGCGAAGATGCTCGGATACCGCGTGCTCACGATGTCGAAGCTGCACGGGCTCGAGGCGGCGTTTGATCTGCTGCCTTTTCCGGTGGCGCTCGAGCGCGGCTGCATGCTCTATCGCGATTCCGACGGCCAGTTGCTGCTCGCCGTCGGCGATCCGTTCGATCGGGAACTGCACGAATGGGCGGAGTCGCGGATAGCAGGCGAATTCACCCTCTGCGTGGCTCACCATGCCGACCTCGCCGCCTATCTCGCGCGCCACGAGGAAACGCTGCGCGCCATAGACAGCGTGCTGCCCGAGGCGCGCACCGGCGTCAGCGACGGCGCCACGGTGGAAGATCTTTCGTTCAAGACCATCCGCGAAGATACCAGCCAGATCGTCAAGCTGGTGCATTCGACCCTGTACGACGCGTTCAAGATGGAGGCGAGCGACATCCACCTGGAAAGCGGCGCCGGCGGACTGGTGATCAAGTACCGGGTCGACGGCGTGCTCACCACCGCCGGTTCGATGGCCGGCGCCGAACTCGCGGAGCAGGTCATGTCGCGCATCAAGGTGATGTCGGAACTGGACATCGCCGAGCGGCGCATTCCGCAGGACGGCCGATTCAAGATCGGCGTGAACGGACGCGAAGTGGACTGCCGGGTTTCCATCATGCCGAGCATTTTCGGCGAAGACGCGGTGGTGCGGATTCTGGACAAGAAGACGCTGAGCGACCAGATCAAGGGCCTGCGCCTGGACTATCTCGGATTCGACGATCGCAACATGGCCGAGGTGCGGCGGCTGTCGCGCGAACCCTACGGCATGCTGCTGGTCACCGGACCGACGGGCAGCGGCAAGACCACGACGCTGTACGCGGCGATCAGCGAGATCAACCACGGCCAGGACAAGATCATCACCATCGAAGACCCGGTCGAGTACCAGTTGCCCGGCGTGCTGCAGATTCCCGTAAACGAAAAGAAAGGCCTCACGTTCGCGCGTGGACTGCGCTCCATCCTGCGGCACGATCCGGACAAGATCATGGTCGGGGAGATCCGCGACGCCGAGACCGCGCAGATCGCGGTGCAGTCGGCGCTGACCGGCCACCTGGTGTTCACCACGGTGCACGCCAACAACGTGTTCGACGTGATCGGGCGTTTTGCGCACATGGGCGTCGACCCGTACATGTTCGTGTCGGCGCTGAACGGCGTGCTCGCGCAGCGCCTGGTGCGGGTCAATTGCACCCATTGCTCGGCCCCGCAGAAGCCGGACGCCCGGCTCATCGCCGATTCCGGGCTATCGGCCGAGCAGGCGCAGGAATTCGATTTTCACGGCGGCCGCGGTTGCGGCCACTGCCGCGGCACCGGCTTCAAGGGACGCAAGGCGATCGGCGAAATCCTCCGGCTCAACGAAGAAATCCGCGAACTCATCGTCGCGCGCGAGCCGATGCGGCGCATACGCGAGGCTGCGCGCAGGCAGGGAACGCGGTTTTTGCGCGACGGCGCCATCGACCTGGTGCGCCAGGGCCTATCCACATTGCAGGAGATCAATCGTGTCACTTTTGTGGCCTGACCAGTTAGGCGTTGCGCTTTATCCGGACCGGCTGCTGCTCGCGCGATCGAGCGGCGGGTGGCGCCGCAGCCTCAAGCACAAGCAGGCGATCGGCTTCGCCGCGGCCGAAGACGGCACCCCGCTGTGGCAAGCCGCGGTGGACGCGCTCGCGCGCGAGGTGGCGGCGGGGACCATGGCCGGGGCCGATGTGACCCTGGTCCTGTCGAACCGCTTTGTCCACTACGCGCCGGTTCCCCACAACGACGCGCTCGCGAGCGCGGAGGAGCAACTGGCGTTCGCGCGGCACTGCTTCGCGCGGATCCACGGCAGCCAGGCCGAAGGCTGGGCGGTCAAATTGAGCCGCGCCGACCAGCGCAAGACGCGTCTCGCCTGCGCCATGGAACAGACGCTCATCGACGCCCTGGCCAAGGTCATGGCGCCGCTGGGAAGCCGGTACCGCTCGCTGCAGCCGCACTTGATGGCGAGTTTCAATCGCTGGCGTACCCGGCTCGGCGGGCGGCCCGGATGGTTCGTGGTGGCGGAGCCGGGCCTGCTGTCGATCGCGCTGCTCTCAGACGGGCAGTGGCACAGCGTACGCACCCTCAAGGCCGGCCCCGACTGGGCGCAGGAACTGCCCGGCGTATTGAGCCGCGAGGAACTTCTGGTCGGCAGCGACGCGCAGTGCGACGAGGTTCTGCTGTTTGCGCCGGATGCGGCAACGCCGCTGATGCTGGACGCGGGCAAGTGGCGCATCAGGGAACTGCTGCCCACCCTGTTGCCGGGGATGAACGCGGGCGCCGACGCGCCGTTTTCCATTGCGCTTGGAGCCTGAGCCCATGTACGCCTTAGACCTGGATTTTCGCCGCCCGGACCACGGCACAAGCTGGATCGGCGCGGCCTTGCTCGCTGCTGCCCTGATCGGAGCGCTGGCGAGCGGCGGCCAGTACATGAAGCTGGCGGACCGGATTGCCGCGGAAACGGCGGGCATACACGATGCCGCAAAAGCCACGCGCAAAAAGACGCACACAGCCGCGTCCAACGCCGACCCGCAGACGCTGGCGGCGGAACTCAAGAGCGCGAACGAGATCCTGATTCGGCTCACGTTGCCCTGGGGCGAACTCTTCGCGAGCGCCGAATCCGCGGGCACGCCGGACGTTGCGCTGCTCGCCATCGAATCCGAGACCGACAAGCGGCGGGTGAAGATTTCAGGTGAAGCGAAGAACCTGGAGTCGATTCTGGACTATTTGCGCTATTTGAAGTCGCGGCCGACGCTGGCCGACGTGTATCTGCAGAGCCATGATTTGCAGAAGCAGGATACGCAACAGCCGGTGCGTTTCGTGGTGAACGCGGAATGGAAGTTACGCAAATGATTCTTTCTGGAGACGCGTCATGAAACAGTTGCAGGGCTTGCTCGGGTCCGGCGCCGCGAGCCTGGGCTGGCCGGGGACGGTGGGATTGGGACTGCTCGTGGCTGTCGGCGGATTCTATGTTTCGACGCTGGCGCCGCAGCAGTTGCAGATCGAAGAGCTGCGCCAGGAACACGCGCACCTGCGCCAGCTGGCGAAGCAATCCGCTGATGACGCGCCCAAGGGCCCGGCGGAAAAGCTCGCGGCGTTCTATGCCTTTTTCCCGCCATCCGGGGAACTGCCCGACCTGCTGCAAAAGGTCTACGGCGCAGCCAAACGGCAGTCGCTGATCCTCGAGCACGGCGAGTACCGCGCGCTCAAGGACAGCGTCGACGGCCTGACGCGCTATCAGTTCACGCTTCCGCTTCGGGGCACTTATCCGCAGATACGCAAGTTTGTCGACGAGGCCCTGGCCGAGGTTCCCGCGCTGTCCCTGGACAGCATTCAGTTCGAGCGGCGCAAGATCGGCGATGCGACGGTGGACGCCAAACTCAAGCTGGTGGTGTTTCTGGGGAGGAGTTCATGAGAAAGCCGAACAAGCGCGAATGGATTTTGATCGCTCTGGCGCTGCCCGTGATCGCGCTCGCCGTCGCCTCCACGGATCAGGACGGCGCCGAAGGCGACGCGCCGATAGCCGTGGTGAAGCACGCCGGGCGCAAGAGCGCCGAAATTGCGCGCAGCGCCGACATCGTGGATCTGGACCTGACGCAGTTGCGGCGCGTGGCCAGCGCCGCGGAGCCGGGCAATGCATTCCAGAGCAAATCCTGGTACGTGCCGC